>JBEKUS010000037.1:33436-40345 GCA_049514795.1 Occallatibacter sp. | reverse complement strand
TTGTTCTTCCCCAGCACCTTGGTGATCGCCGCCGTCAACGTCGTCTTGCCGTGGTCGATGTGCCCAATCGTCCCTACGTTCACGTGCGGCTTCGAACGATCAAACTTTTCCTTCGCCATAAAACTCCCGAATCCCTTTCATCGCTTGTGCTGCCTGTTGCCTCTCGGGGCGCCGGCGTTCCGGCTCCAGCCCCAAAACCCTAAAAGCCAGCTTGCCTTCCTCAGTAGTACGCGTACGCCCTGAAGTACCTCTGCCTCAGCTCCAGCGGCACCGCCTCAACCAACTGCAGATACCGCTCGCGGGTCAGCGCTTGGTCCGAAACCGGCAGCGACTTGTATAACCTGGTCGCTTCCTTGCCCAGCAAACCCCGCTCCACAATCCCTTCGTAGTCACGGATTCTCAGCTTCGACCGGCTCACACGGCTCAGGAACACTTCGATGTCGCGCGCGTCGAATGCCGTGTCGATAAGCGCGTGAAGCCTTCCATATCCCTGCTCATCCTGTACCGCGATCGCCGCCTGTTCAAACATCCCTGCAACCCTCTGCTCAGCTCTTAGCCATTAGCTCTTAGCCTCTAGCCCCATCCCGCTCGTCCCTGCCGCTTTCGTCCAAATCCACCACGACAGAAGCTAACAGCCAAAGGCTAATAGCTGATCCCTGGAGCGGGAGACGGGACTCGAACCCGCGACCAACAGCTTGGAAGGCTGTGACTCTACCACTGAGTTACTCCCGCCCGACACAGTTGTCAGTTCGCAGTTTTCAGTAATCAGTTACTTCCTTGCTTCATCAAAGGCTACCCACGGCCCAGTCTGGCACGTACCCACTGACAACTGATCACTGACAACTGACCACTGTTCCCTGAACTTCTGGAGCTGATGACCAGGATTGAACTGGTGACCTCTCCCTTACCAAGGGAGTGCTCTACCAACTGAGCTACATCAGCCCTCTAAACCCGAGCTTTTAGCTATTAGCTCTTAGCTTTTAGCTCGACAGTGCTGGCGCAAGCAATATCAGCTCGATCTGCCACCAAAAAGCTAAGAGCTAACGGCTAATCGCTAGGAGCTTCCTTTCCCCGCCCTGCGGATCTTCTCCGCCTGCCGGGCCAAAACCGTTCGCAACGCCAACCCGCCGAGCACAACCAGCGGAAGAAGCCTCAAATCCACCGGCCTTCCAAACACGGGCACCGTACCCTCGCCCATCGTGAACCACGCCAGCACGGCCAACACCGCGTACATCGCCAGAGCCGCCCAAAACTTCCGGTCCAAATCCGCATCGGTACTGTTCACTGTCCACTGACCACTGACGACTCGCTGCTCGGTCCCGGCTTTCTCGCTCCCATGTTCCCTGCTTTTCTGGTGCACAGGGGAGGATTCGAACCTCCGTAGCTCGCAAGGAGCGGCAGATTTACAGTCTGCTGCCATTAACCGCTCGGCCACCTGTGCCCAAATCAACAAAAGATCAACAACATCGGGTGCCCCACTCTCGCCGCGTTCTTGTTTTTGCGGCTAGGGTGGGAACCCGTAACTTCCATTCCCCGCCCCACCCACTTCCGCGCACGCCGCAACGCCCGGAGTGCCTCCGGACCCTGCGATCCTGCGCCTGAAGTGGATTCACTGTGGAGTCGAGGCCCGGCGCACGCCACTCGCGCCCGCCGGTCAACCCTCGCCGTTTCCGTCCCCTTCCGGCTTCCGTTTCTCCTGGAGCTGGCGAAGGGATTTGAACCCCCGACCCTCTGATTACAAATCAGATGCTCTACCAGCTGAGCTACGCCAGCTCTCCGGCTGCCCTCGTCGGACCGCCTTCCCACCCGGAAACCTTCCCGGAGACCGGTATCTACGCGGACACACTCCAGCTTTCCGCGTACACGGCACAGTGTTTAAGGTTAGCACACCGCGCCTGCCCCGGCAAACGAGGAAAAGGCCGGTGAAAGCCCCCGCGGACGCGCAAACTTCGCTATCCCAATCCGGCCTCCGCTCACCGTCCGCCTCAAGCCGTCTTGAGCGGGTTCGCCACCTTCGCGCCCCACTCCTCCGGGGCCACATCGCGCGCGTGCCGTGCAAACAGTCAGCGATGTCCCTCGAGATCTTCAACCCCATATTGCTGCTCGCCATACTCGGTCTCGTGCAGCTTTCCAACGATCTTCACCCCGGCCGCCTTCGTGTGCGCGCAGTGTCCGTCCACGTCGTCCACGAAGATCGTCGGCATCTGCGTCGAGTAGCCGGCCTCGGCGGGACTCGTCCGCCCCGGACAAGCACTGCGCAACCAGGCATCGCCGGCCTCATGCGCCCGCCTTAGTGTCCCGCAATTGCACTCCAACTTCTCAGGGCGCTGTCGCGAGGTCCGTCCCGCGCAACCAACCGCCGAATTGCCTTGACAGGGGAGCGGGAAAGAAACGACGCTTCTCTCAGGCTCCCATATCTCTCTTTTCCGAGGTCGTCCGATGAAGTTGAATCGACTCGCTCCCGCCGCGGCGCTTCTGCTGGCCTTTGCCGCTTTGGCCGTTCTGCCAGCCAGCGCCCAGTCCGCTCCGCGCAAACCCAAGGTCGCCGTTCTGGACTTCGACTACGCCACCGTGCAAAGTGAGTCCGCCGCCTTCTTCGGCACCGACGCCGACCTGGGCAAGGGAATCTCCGACCTGATCATCACCAACCTGGTGAACGACGGCACCTACTCCGTCTTTGAGCGCCAGGCCCTCGACAAGCTCATGACCGAGCAGAATTTCTCCAACTCCAACCGCGCCGATCCCTCCACCGCCGCGCGCCTGGGCAAGCTGGCCGGCGTTGACGTCATCATCATCGGCGCCATCACCCAGTTCGGCAACGACACCAAGAAACAGGATGTCGGCGGCGGAGGCGGCAACTGGCACGGCTTCGGCGTCGGCAACGTCGGCCACTCCAACACCAAGGCCACCGTCGCCATCAATGCCCGCATCGTCAACGTCGACACTGGTGAGATCGTCGCCGTCGCCGAAGGCTCCGGCGAGTCCAGCCGTTCCTCGCTCGGCTTGGGCGGCGGAGGCGGCGGCTGGCACGGCTGGGGCGGCGGCCACCTCGACCTGGGCTCCTCGAACTTCCAGAACACCATCGTCGGCGAAGCCACCAAGGCCGCCGTCACCAAGCTCTCCGCCAACCTGATCGCCGACGCCCCCAGGGTCTCCGTCCGCACTATCACCGTTGAAGGCGTCGTGGCCGCCGTCGACGGCGGGCAGATCGTCCTCAACGTCGGCTCCAATTCCGGCGTCAAGGTCGGCGACCAGCTCCAGGTCAGCCGCGTCACCAAGGAGATTAAGGACCCGACGACCGGCGAGGTTATTCGCCGCCTCAGCTCCACCATCGGCATCATCCGCGCCACCGACGTCGACGCCAAATCCGCGGTCTGCGTCCCCGTCTCCGGCTCCGGCTTCCAGGAAGGCGACCGCGTCACCACCGTCACTCAGTAGCCGCTTCCCTCCTCACGCCGCCCGCCGCGCACCCCACGCGGCGGGCGTTTTGCTGCCCGCCTCCGCTTCTCCCCGCCGATGGCCTCTAATAAATCGCTTGCGCAAACCACTGCATCGGGGTCATGATGCTATTGCTTTCCCTTGGGCCAGTTATTCCGTTTCGAAAAAACAAAGGAGAAGCTTCATGCGCAAGGGTCTTGCAGCAGTCCTCTTCCTGGTTTCCTGTTCTTTCCTCCTCGCCCAGCAGGCGCTCAATAACGACGCGATCGTCAAGATGGTGAAGGCGGGGCTTTCCGATGACCTCATCGTGACTACCATCAACGCCTCGCCCGGTTCATACGATACGTCTGCAAACGGTTTGATCGCTCTCAAGCAAGGCGGTGCCAGCGACAAGGTGATCGCGGCTGTGGTGACAAAGGCCGCTGCCCCAGCAGGACTGGCTGTGGCACCCCCCGCTCAGGCCTCAACGAGTACCGGCCGGCCTCTAGGCATCGACGACGTTGGCGTCTATTACAGAGACAAGTCCGGCGCCTGGGTTGCGCTGATGCCGGAGATCGTGAATTTCAAGACTGGTGGCGTGCTGAAGAATATCGCGTCAGCCGGTTTGGTGAAGGGCGACGTCAACGGCCATATCCAGGGACCACATGCCAAGCTGAGTTTGACATTTCCCGTGGTCCTCGCCGTCTATGTCCCCGAGGGAACCGACATCACCGAATACCAGCTTTTGCACCTGCGTCCTGGCTCCGACTCACGAGAGTTCCGCTCCGTCACCGGCGGCGTGATGCACGTCTCTGGTGGCGCCACCAGGGACAACCTTGAGTTCCAGCCAGAAAAGTTGGCCCCTCGCGTCTTTCAAATCACACTGCAAGCTGGCCTTGGAAAAGGCGAGTTTGGCCTGCTGCCGCCCGGAGCCGTTGGCAGCTCGAACATGGGCAGCAGTGGAAAGATCTACGCACTCAGCATCATCGAATAGCGCAGACACGCTCGTCGCAACATTGAAAATGGCGGAGTTCGCGTGGAAGTGTTTCGCCGTCGCACCCGCGCCCCAGGTGCTATGCTCATTCCGATGGTTCCGTTTGGCCTCGGGAATGGGCCGGGGCGTTCGTAGAGCGCTTCTCTTCATCGCCGGAGCCCTGTCTTCGCACCTCCGCCAGAGGTCGCGTGTCATTCCGACTCCCGCATTCCCACCTCACCTCCGTAGTCACTTGCCGAACTCCCTTGCTCCCTCGGTCCCTCGCCGAAGGTGTTACGCTCATCCTGACGGCTTTCTCTGCCCTCGCTCATGAGCCGACGCACGCGCAGAACGCTTCTCATCGTCGCCGCGGTAATGTCCAGATATCTCTCGCTTCTTCGCGTCCTGTGCCTCGCCATGCGCCGCTCTTGTGGCCTTGCGCAAGCCCGCTCTTGAGACGCCGCTTTGTCAGACTCCGGTAGAATTCTCTCGCGCAGTCAAACACAAGGATGCCTGATGTACCTCGATAGAAGCCTCACGGCCGTCGCCTTTCTGCTGCTGTTCCCGGCGTCGCCCGCACAGCAGCCGGCCGCCAGTGCGCCGCCCCCCGCCGCAAGCAGCCCCGCGGCGCTGGTTTCAAACGGGCCCGGCGAGGAATTCAAGTTCACCAAAGTCGACGACACTCTTCTCGCCGAGGCCAACGCCGCCGACGCGCAGTTTGAAACGAAGGGTCTGGTCTTTCACGAGGCCGGCGTTCAGGCCTATCTGGATTCCGTCGGCAACCGCGTTCTCGCCGGCCGTCCCGTGCCCGAGAAGGTGACCTACCGTTTCCTGGTCCTCCGCGACCCCCTGGCCAACGCCTTCGCGCAGCCAAATGGCTCGATTTACGTCACCACCGGCCTCTTGGCCCTTCTTCAAAATGAAGGCGAGCTTGCCGCCGTGCTGTCCCACGAGACCGCGCACGTCTACAAGCGCCATCCGTACCTTGAAAACCGCAACCTGCGCAAGAAATCGGTCGAGATCAATCTGATCTCCCTTGCCGCGACGGTGGCGCTTGCCGGCGCCGCCGGCCCCGTCGCGGGCGCCGCCATCCGCGTCGGCACGGAGGCCAGCACCCTCATCCTGGTGGAATCGGTCTACGGCTATTCGCGCGAGATGGAAAGCCAGGCGGACCGCGACGGCCTCGCGGCCATGACCGCTGCAGGATACGATCCCCATGCCATGGCTTCCTTCTTTGAATTGCTCGATCGGGACAGCAGGCTTGAGTACGAGCCCTACAAGACCTTCTACCACGATCACCCCAAGCTGGAGGCGCGGCGCGCGGAGGCGCTGGAATTCGCCGGCAAGAACACTCCCCCTGGCGCGCAGACCGGCTCGGAGAATGATTACCTCACGGCCGTCGCTCCGGCCATCGTGCCGAACGTCAGCATGGATCTCAATAGCCGCAGGCCCCGCACCGCCATGATCCGCGCCACGCGACTCGTGAATGCGTTTCCCGATAATCCGCAATATCAGGTACTGCTCGGCGAGTCCTATCGCGCATTGGGCGCGAAAACCAGCGCTCCCACGGCAGACGAGCTCACCCCCGACGGAAGGGAAATGCAGCGCAAACTGGTTACGAAGATGACCGAGGAGCAGGAGCAGCAGGAGCTGCTTCACAGGCCTGGGGGTCCTGCGACGCTTGAAGCGAATCGCGCCGCCGCTGAAAAGGCCTTTCAGTCCGCCATCCAGAGCCAGCCGGACTATGCAATCGCCTACCGCGAGCTCGGATTCCTCTATCAGGATGAAGCGCGCTATTCCGGCGCGGCCGACAATTACCGGCACTATCTCCAGTTGGTGGCTTCCACCAGCCTCGATCGGTATCGCATCGAGCGCCGGCTGGCGCAGGTCCTCAGCCTCCAGGCACAGCAGTCGCATTGACGGCCCGCCGCCGGTTTTCTGTTCGATATGAACTCGGCTGGCCGCTTTTACCTACGGCATCTTTCAGAAGGAGATTGTTCGATGAACTGCAGACGGCGAATGCTCTTGGCCCTTGTGGCCGCCTTATTCCTGCTTCTTTCCGCGCCCGTCCTCTCCGCCGCGTGGTCGTCCTCGCAGCAGAAGTTGCGTTCCGGCAAGTTCCATGTCCATTCCGCCTGCATGATGCCGCCCAGAGCTCTTGTCGTCCGATTCGGTTTCAAAGGCGCCAAGGAACTCCCCGCGGAAGGGGATAACTGGGCCAAGGCGCTTGAGGCCTTCGTCGAAACGCACCTCAAAGTCTCCGGCATCACAATCATGCAAGCCTCCGACCCGCTGTCGAGTGGCGCGTCCGATGACGAATTGCGCCAGGTCCTGTTCCAGATCGAGGAGAAGTTCAACGCCGTCTCAAAACAGCTTGGCAGAAAACCCGGAGAAGTCGCCAAGGCGGCATATACGCTGGGAGATCAGGCCGCCATGCTGCCCTGCTCCGCGGACTCCGATCTCCTGGTTTTTGTTCGGGGCGTAGACAATACGCCCCCGGGGTTGATGTCCGGAGGGCC
>JBEKUS010000037.1:0-33420 GCA_049514795.1 Occallatibacter sp. | reverse complement strand
GTCACCATGGCCGACGCCAAATCCGGCGAAATCCTCGCCTACCTGCGGTTCAGCAACTTCGAGCTCGACGCCGCGGAGGACAGCGTAAGGTTCGACGACGAACTCTCGAATATCAATCTCGGCAACGCCCGCCAGAACGCCATCGCGCGCGACCGGAATCATTAGCTCTGCTGACCGGCAGCCAAGAACACGAGCTGCCCGACTCCCGCGTCTCGCGTCCGAGACACAGAAACCCGCTGCCGCTGCCTCGCGACTCGCCGGCTCGCCGGCTCGCCATTCGATTCGGTTCCCCATCCAGAGGCTCCACTTGGGTGGGGTTGTCTCGCTGACTCGCTGACTTGCTGACTCGCCTCGAAGTGTTACGCTCATCCTGACGGCTTTCTCTGCCCTCGCTCATGAGCCGACGCACGCGTAGAACGCTCCTCATCGTCGCCGCGGTCCTGCTCTTGCTGGCCGTAGCCATCTTCCTGCGCTCCAAGGCCCCGCCCGAGGCCGCCCGCCTTCTGCCCGAATCCGACGGCATCGTCTACATCGACCTCCGTCCCATCCGAGCCTTCTTCCACAAGCAGATCAAACCTCCAAACCGCGTCCCCGAGTACCAGCAGTTCATTGACGCGGTCGGCATCGATCCCGAGCGCGACCTCGACCAGGTCGCCATCTCGCTGCACCGTATGCCCGACCCCAACGGACCCAACGGCCCCGTCGCCTACTCCATGGTCCTCGTCGGCAAAATCACCGGCCAGCGCCTCAACGCCTGGCTCGAGTCCCACGCCACATCCCGCGAGACCTACGCCGGCCACACCATCTACAACGTCCCCTCCGAGGGCCGCACCGTCCGCGTCGCCCAGATCGGCTACGACATGGTGGCCGTCTCCAACACTCCTACCCCCGAGCAGATCCATTCCATCCTCGACCGCCATCGCGCTGCCGCGCTTCCTTTTTCCGGCTCCTCGCTCCTCGAACGCCACTACCACGATGTGCCTCTGCTCTCCCTCGCCTGGGGCGTCGGCAAAATCGGCCTCCCTTTCTCCGAAAACGGCGCCATTCACGTCTTCGGCTTCGCCCTTCCCCTCGAGCCCGACTCCACCATCGTCGCCAGCGTCGCGCCCGCCTTCCCCGTGCCGGGTCAGCTCGGCTCGCTCCACGTCCGCGTCGAAGACATCGCCCCCAACGAGTCCGCCGCCGCTGCTCAGGCCGCCTCTCTCGCCACCCTCGTCACTCTCGCCCGCTCGCTCTCCCAGCCGCTCGCCAGCAACCCCGCCAACAACGCCTTCAACGATCTCCTCAAATCCGCCGAAGTCACTCAGCATGGCGAGCGCGTCATCGTCACCGCCACGCTCCCCGCCAACTCCCTCTCCGGCCTCTAGACCGAGGCCCAAGCACCCAGCGTCCTGCCAGCTCCGCTAACTCCGCTAGCCTCGCTAACCCCGCCGCCTCGCTGACTCGCCGCCCCATTCACTTCGGCTTCACAACCTTCATGACCAGCAGCAACGGGCTCTCAGGATTCTCCAATTGCAGCAGCTTCGCCGTGCGAAGTCGCACGACCTCCATCCACTCGGGATGAGTCACGATGTAGAACTGCTCCTTCTTGATCGCATCGAACACCGCTTCCGCGACCTCGTTGGGCGGCATGCTGGTCGCAACGAGCGACTCGAACGCGGCCCGCCCCGCCTGCATCTCCGGAGTCAGCGGGACCGTTTCGTCGCGCAGTTCCTCAGGCCTGTTGCGCTCGGAGTTGGCGATATTGGTCCGCACCAGCCCCGGACACAGAACCGAAACCTTGACCAGCGAGTTCCGATGTTGAAGCGAGAGGTAAAGGCTCTCTGAGAGCGCGACCACGGCATGTTTGCTTACCGAATAGGGCGCTGTGAGGCCCCCGGCAATCAGGCCGGCCATCGAGGAGGTGTTGACGATATGGCACTCCGTGTTCTGCGCAAGCATCAGAGGTGTGAACACCTTGACCCCGTGAATCACGCCCCACAAGTTGACGCCGATCACCCACTCCCAATCGTTCCACGTCGCCTCCCACGGCGTGCCCCCGGCGCCAACGCCGGCATTGTTGAACAGCAGGTGCACGCTGCCGAAAGCATCGAACGCTTCGCGCGCAAGCGATTCCACGTCGCTCCGTTTCGACACGTCCGTCCTCACGCAAAGCACCGTGCCACCCATCTCTCTCAGCTCTGCTCCGAAACTGTTTAGGGGCCCCTCGTCGATATCGGCCATCACCACCTTCACGCTGGCGCGGACGCACCACTCGGCGATCCCCCGCCCGATCCCGCTCGCCCCGCCCGTAATCACTGCAACTTTCCCCGCAAATTCCTTCATCTTTCCCTCCGAGGCCATCTCTCTCCCACCTTGGCCTCGCTCGACGAAGATAGCCCATCCCCAGCGAAATTACAGCCTGTTTCTTGATCCTTGGAAACGTTATCCTGAGAATAGGAGAACTCCCCGGCTTCTCCGGATTCGCGGGAGAACCCGACTGGGAGAACCGTTCGCAAGCGCTCAGTTCCCGGCCTGCCTGCTGACTCGCCGACTCGCTCCCTTTTCCCTAGTCCCTAAGTCCCTTCTTCATCCGAAAAGATCTCCTCAATCGGCATCCCGAACAGCCGCGCCAGCTTGAACGCCAACGGCAGACTGGGATCGAACTTCCCCGTCTCGATGGCATTCACGCTCTGCCGCGACACCTCCAGCCGCTGCGCCAGCTCGCCCTGCGACCAGTCCCTCTCCGCGCGCAGCACCTTCAGCCGATTCTTCACCGGTACCTCCGGTACACCACAGGGTATGTGATCGCGGCGAACAGCCAGAACATCGGATACACCCAGATCAGGTCCAGGCGCGGCGCCCGCGCATAGTCCTCTAGGTACGCCCACATCGTGGTCGCCGCCAGCGTCCCAAAGGTCCCGCCCAGGATGCACTGCACAAACAGGTTTCGCTGGAACTCGTCCTTTTCCTCGGCCAGGTACCGGCCCGTCTCGAGAAGCACCCACAGAATCGGCAGCGCCGGCAAGGCCGCCACCAGATAAGCCAACGGCCCATGCAGATGTCCAAGCTTGAACGAAAGCGCCGCCGTCACCGACAGCAGAACCACCAGCCCGGCGCCCACCCAGCACCGGATCACGTAACGCCGTTGCACCGCACTGTTGGTCGTACAACTCAGGATCTTCATGCGCAGTCTCCTTTACATATTGACAAGACTACTTTACACATCTTCCCGCAACCTGTCAAGTGTCATTGACAGCTTTTCTTCAATCTTTTCCAGACCCTTGAGAACACGGCGCCTTTCACCGCTTTGCAGCTGAAAACCGCTGACTCCGCAGCCGCGCTGATTCGCTCACTCGCCGACTTGCTGACTCGCTCCCTTGCTCCCTCGCTCCCTGTTACTCTCTATCCGTGGGCTTCCAGGACTTCCTCGGCAACACGGCCACCGTCACGCACCTCCGCGAGAGCGTGCGCTCCGGCCGCTTCCCCCACTCGCTCATCCTCGCCGGCCCCCGCGGCTCCGGCAAATACACTCTCGCGCTCATGCTCGCCAAGGCCGTTAACTGCCTCCGCCCCACCGAGTCCGATGGCCTGCCCGACTTCTGCGGCGTCTGCTCCAACTGCAAGCGCATCGCAGGCTCCGCCAACCTCAACGCCCTGGTCGAGGAGGCCGTCGCCGCCCGCGAAGACCTCCGCGAAACCGACAAGCGCGAGACCCGCATCCTCATCCAGACGCACCCCGACCTTCTCGTCGTTCCGCCCGACCCTCCGCAGCTCCTCATCAAGCTCGGCCAGGTCCGCCAGGCCATCCACGTTGCCTACTACCGTCCGCCCGTCGAGGCCCGCCGCGCCTTTACCATCTTCACGTCATCGGCCTTCATGAAAGAAGCGGCCAATAGCCTCCTCAAGCTCCTCGAAGAGCCGCCCGATCACACCACGCTCATCCTGCTCACCGAAAATCCGCAGGAGCTTCTGCCCACCATCCGCTCCCGTGCCGTCATCCATCGCCTCGGCGCGCTGCCCGCATCCGAGCTCGAGTCCCTTCTCGCTCAGCGCCGCCCCGACCTCAAGCCCCGCGACCGCGCTCTCGCCGCGCGTCTTGCCGAAGGCGCTGTCGGCCGCGCCCTCTCTCTCGATCTCGCTGCCTGGCTTTCCAGCCGCGAAGACGCGCTCATCATCCTCCGCACCGCGCTGCGCCAGTCCGCAGCTTCTCCCTCTTCTCAAGGGGAACCCGACTATTCCGCCCTCTTCCACGCCACCGAAGGTTACCGCGCCGGCGCCGACGGCCAGGAGAAGACCGTCACCCTTCTTCGCACCCTCTCCAGTCTCGTCGAGGATCTGCTGCTCATCGTCGCCGGCGCCCCGGCGCTCATCCGTAACCTCGATCTCTCCGCCGAGCTCGCGCGCCTCGCCGAAGACCTCACCGTCGATTGGATCGATGGCGCCGCCCGCGCTCTCGTCCAGGTCGAGCAGGGCATGCGACGCAACCTTCTTCGCTCCCTCTCCCTCGACGCCATGGCCCTCACCCTCGCCAACGGCCCCGCCCTCTGATCTCTGATCTCTGTTCCCTCGCCCCTGTTTTCTCGCTCCCTCGCTCCCTCGTTCCCTGTCCGCTTGACTCCCTCCCCTCAAGGCCGGACAATAAAAGGGCAATCCCCAATCGTACGCAGGCATCTAGTTTCTTGCGAGGTCACCCAGAGAGTCAGGCACGCCGGGACGCGCATCTCCCGCTCGGACGGCACTGTCTCCCGATCGTCCCGAGCGTTCTGTACTTTGTCTCAGGTTTTCGTCTTTTTTGGGATCGCGGCCAAGGCCGTGTCTGCAGCTTGTTGCCGCAGCTCTCTCGCGGCGTGTTGCGGTGTGAAACTGGTTGCACACCGGCCGTTTTGAAAGGCCACGACTCTACAGCTTGCTGAATGACACTTTGAGGCAAGCTGTTTTGAAAGGGCACGACTTTAGTCGCGCCGAAACAGGCGCATAAAATCAGGGGCTTCAGCCCCTGAGGGACATTTCTTCAGCCGGCCACTGGGTCGATGCAGCCGGCTATCTGACGTTGCTTCGGTTTCGGACTTGGCTCCCCAAGGAGGTGTCTTCCCCATGAGTTTCCCCTCGCTTCTGCCTTTGCCGCGTCCGTTTGAACCGGACCGCACTTCACGGCGGCCTCGAACGCACCACGCTGCCCCGCTTCCCTTCCGCTTTGCGGCTCAACCCGTCGACCGGGATGTTCCGAACCGGCACGCAGAACTCTTCTACCTGCAGAAGCAGATTCAGTCGCAAACGCCCATGGTGATTGTTCTCGAAGACGGCGAGCGCCTCGACGGCTGCATCGAGTGGTACGACCGCAACTCCCTCAAGGTCCGCGGACGTTCCCGCACCCTCGTCTACAAATCTGCAATCAAGTACATGTACAAGCTCGGCGACAACGGGTAAGTACTGGTTCTCGGTCATTCGAGGAAAGCTGTCGCGGATTCCGTGCGCGACGTTTCGTCGGGCGGAAAGACACTGTTCCAATCCGCCCTCACCCACAAACCGATGCCGGCCAAGACCGTGAGGAACTGAGGAATCATGTCGGGCAAAGAAAATGCACCCGGATCGAGAGTAACCTTGCACGTAGTTTCAAGCCTTGATGGGTTCATCGCGAGGAAGGACAACAGCATCTCCTGGCTGGATCACGACGGGAGCGTCTACGAAGCAGGGGTTTCCATTTCGGCGGAAGAAGCCGTGGCCTTCGTCAAAGCCATCGATTGTTATGTACTCGGCTCTCGCACGTATGAACACGCGCTTGAGCTGGGCTGGCCATATGGCGATACACCGGCGGTCGTGGTGACCGCTAGAGAATGGCCGCCAGCGAGGAAGAGCGTCGAGTTCTATTCGGGTGATCTCAAGACGCTCGTCGACCTGAAACTCCGGCCGCGATTTCGAAACATCTGGCTGGTGGGTGGCGCCATGTTATGTCGGCGTTTTCTCGAACTCGGCCTCGTGGACGAGATCAGGCTAACCATCGCTCCCGTCCTGTTGGGTGACGGGCTGAGGCTGTTCGGTGATCTGCCGACGGAAAAAAGGTGGAATCTGAAGAACGTTGTCGCTTACAAGAGTGGCTTTGTTGAGATGTCATACGCCGCCGGCGCTGCGTGAGGGCGCCATGTGCTCCCGGCTCGCTGCCTTTTTCAGCCGATCCCGTATCGCCGCCCCGATCCCCTTCGCCGGCGGCAGCGGGCACAGAATCGCCGTCGATCCCGCCGCATCCAGCGCGCGCAGTCCGGCGTACAGCCTCTGCGCAAGCTCCTCCGGCGCATCCCATCGGCCCCACGCGAACGCCCGCTCCGCCGCAACCTCCGCCGGCGTATCCACACCCGCCGGCAGCATCGCGCCCAGCCGCTCTCCGCGCTCGCGCCGCGCCGCCTCCGCCAGGTACTCGGCCAACCCCGCTGAGCTCGCCGCTTCAATCAGCACCAGCCGCGCCCGCGGCGCATAGTGCCGCAGGCCCACTCCCGGCGAGGGCAGCGCCTCGACCGGCGTCTTGCGCAGCTCATCGCCGCCCTGATAAATCTCCACATCTCCCGCGATCTCGCGAATCTGCTCCGCCGTCACCGCGCCCGGCCTGTAGATCGCCATTGGGCTCGCCGCCGGATCGAGCACCGTCGACTCCACTCCCCGCGGCGTCGGCCCCGCATCGAGCACCGCATCGATTCGCCCATCCAGATCGTCGAGCACGTGCTCCGCCGTCGTCGGGCTCACGTGTCCGAAGCGGTTCGCGCTCGGCGCCGCCACCGGAACTCCCGCCCGCCGGATCAGCTCCAGCGCCACCGGATGCGCCGGCATGCGCACGCCCACCAGCGGCCGCCCCGCCGTCACCGCGTCCGGCACCGCCCGCGTCCGCTTCAGCAGCAGCGTCAGCGGCCCCGGCCAGAACGCCTCCATCAGCCGCCGCGCCTTCTCGGGAACCTCTTCCACCAGCCCGTCCAGCATCTCCATCGATGCAACGTGCACGATGATCGGATCCCACTTTGGCCGCCTCTTCGCCGCGAAGATCCGCTTCACCGCCTTTTCATCCAGCGCATTCGCTCCCAGCCCGTACACCGTCTCGGTGGGCAGCGCCACCAGCCCCCCGCCGCGCAGAATCCCCGCCGCGCGCTCCAGCGCCTCGCACGCCTTCGCCGTCTCCAGATTCTTCGGGTCCACGACCAGCCGAAGCGTCCGCACGTCTCTCTCCGCACCTCTCATTGCATTTCGATTCCCTACTCCCTGGTCTCAATCCATTCTCGCTGCTGCCAGCCGTACCCCGCCACCGCCCGGTATACTCACTCCAACCAATGCCCATCGAAACCGAGATCAAATTCCGTGTCGCCGATCTCGCCGCCCTCGCCGGGCGCCTCGAGTCGGCCGGCTTCCACCTCGAAACTCCGCGCTCCTTCGAGGTGAACGTCCTCTACGACACCCCCGATCGCCAACTGCGCGCCCGTACCGAGATTCTCCGCATCCGCAGTTACGCCGGCCGCTGGACCCTCACCCACAAGCGTCTCCCATGCGCCTGCACGTCCGGCGCCAGCGCCCCAGAGACCGACCGCCACAAACATCGCGTCGAAACCGAAACCAAGCTCGCCGGCGGCGGCGTGCTGGCTCAGGTCTTCCTCTCCCTCGGCCTCATCGCCGCCTTCCGCTACGAAAAGTGGCGCACCGAGTGGACCGACGGCGAGGGCCACTGCGTCATCGACGAAACGCCCATCGGCAACTACGCCGAGCTGGAAGGCGCGTCCGCATGGATCGATCGCGTCGCGGCCCTCCTCGGCGTCGATCCCGCCCAGTACATCACCCTCAGTTACGGCCGCCTCTTCGAACAGTGGCGCGAGCAGCACAACAGTACGGCGCAGGATCTGACCTTCGCCTCCGTCGCGGGCATCGCTCCGTAGAGCCTCGCGCCCCTCAACGTCCCCGCGAACTGCCTTCCCCTGAGCGCCATTCGACATCGTGAAGGGTTCGGGCTCTCGCTGAAGGCTACAGGCTCTGCAATCCCTCGCTCTCTCGACCGCTGAAGGGGGGATATTCCGAACTGGAGTTCTGTATTGCTCTCCGTGCCCGATTCACTTTTCCCTGCTCCCAATTCCCCGCTTCTCTCAATTGCCATGGATGTTCCTCTTCGGTATCCCCTCCGGCTCCCACGAAAGGGTCAGAACACGGCCCTTTTCGCAATGGGATCGCATATCATAGCCCTTTGGGAGAACCCCGCTCGACATGCCCGGCAACCCAAGGGATTACGTTCTCGACGACGCGCCGCTGAACGTCGCGCTTCTCGGCCCCGACGAACACCGCCGCAAGGCGGTCGTCGCCGCCCTGTCCAGGCGTCCCGACGTGCAGATCCACGAGTTCGTTGCCTTCCCCTCCAGGGTCGAAGACCTGCAGCAGATGCTGGCGCAACCCTACGACGTCGTCATCCTCGACGCCGACAGCGAGTCCGACTACGCCTGCGCCCTCGCCGAAAGCCTCTGCTCCAGCAGCCGCGTCTACGTCATGGCCTACTCCGCCAAGGCCGACATGAAGCTGGCCGTCAACTTCATGCGCGCCGGCGTCCGCGAGTTCTTCACCCTCCCCCTCGATCCCGCCGAAATCTCCGCCGCCCTGGCCCGCGCCACCAACCGCCGCGTCGCGCCTTTCCTCGACGAGAGAAAACCCGGCAAACTCTTCGTCTTCCTCGGCACCAAAGGCGGCTGCGGCACCACCACCCTGGCCTCCAACTTCGCCCTCGCACTGGCGCAGGAAACCGACAAAACCACCCTCCTCATCGATCTCGGCCTGCCCCTCGGCGACGTCGCCATCAACCTCGGCATCGTCACCGAGTACTCCATCGCCACCGCTCTGCAGTATCCCAACCGCCTCGACGCCAACCTGCTCTCCTCCATCGTCGTCAAGCACAGCTCCGGCCTCTCCGTGCTCACGGCTCCGGCCGAGCTCCCCGACGGTCCGCCCACCAAGGACGCCGTCGACAAGCTCGTCGAGGTCACCCGCGAAATCTACGATTTCGTCGTCGTCGATACCGGCTCCCGCCTCGACCTCATGGACTCGGCCCTGTTCGACGAATCCGCCATCGTCCTTCTCATCGCCCAGGTCGGCATCTCCGAGTTGCGCAACGCCAATCGCATGATCCTGAAATATTTCCAGGATCGCGACGACAACCTCCAGGTGGTCCTCAACCGCTACAAGCCCAGCGATCTACTCTTCGACGACGCCCAGGTCGCCAAGGTCCTCAACCGCCCCGCGTCCTGGAGAATCCCCGACGACTACGCCGCCGCCCGCCGAACCCGCGAAACCGCCACTCCCATGGTGCTGATCGACTCCCCCATCTCCCAGGCCATCCGCCACATGGCCAAAACCTCCGCCGGCGTCCTCTCCGAAAAGAGCGAGAAAAAAGGCTTCTTCCGCTTCCTCCGCTAACTCCGCCCCGTTTCCACGATCCCTGACCTCTGTTCGCTGTTCTCTGCCGCGCACACAAGATGCGACGAAAAACCGCAATTCCGGCCACCTGTAGGTCACAAATCCACCCATTGACTCCACCTGCAGGTCGTCACTATCGCTTCTCTCAAAATGCGACGATTTTCCCGCGCGCTCCAGCATGCAAAACCGCACACCTCCAGGTGCACGGCTTCGCGCTCCAGAAAACGCGCGCCCGATCCGATTGTCCCCCCGACGTTCGGACCAGGCGCCTTCCGGCATTCTCCCACCGAAACTGCTCTTTACAAGCCGGGCTGCGCGCTCTGTTCGGGATGTACCACGCGGTAGCTCGCCCCGCCGTTCGACCAAACCAGCAGCAGTATGTCCTTCCCCTCCGGCGCCGCGTGCACCTGGTTCACAAAGTTCTCCGCGTCCTCCACCGGATGCCGGTTCACCTCGAGAATTACATTGCCGGGCGCGATTCCCGCATCGTCCGCCGGGCTCCCCGGGCGCACCGTCTCCACCGCCGCGCCGTGCACTTGCTCCGGCACGTTGAGTTGTTGCCGCAACTCGGGCGTCAGGTTGGCCACAGCCAGCCCCAGCCGTCCGCGCTTCTCGTTCGGCCCGGAGTTGTTCGCCTCTTCGCCCGTGTCCTTGTGGAACTCGCCCACCGTCACGGCTATGGTCTCCGGCTTGCCATCGCGCAGGATGCCCAGATCGATCGCGGTCCCGGGAGCCGTCTGGCTTACTGCAACCTGCAGGGCCCGCCCGTCGTCGATGCGCTTGCCGTTCAGTTCGCGCAGCACGTCGCCGTTCTTCAGTCCCGCGCGGCTCGCCGGCGAGTCGGGCGTCACCTGGCTGACGATCGCGCCGGTCGCGTCAGGCAGGTTGAAGAAGCCCGCGTTGTCCGACGTCACATCGTTCATCGTGATCCCCAGGTAGCCGTGGTGCACCGTGCCGCTCTTGATGATCGACTCCACCGAGGCCCTCGCGATCTGCGCCGGAATGGCGAAGCCCGCCCCGGCAAACGAGCCGCTGTTGGAGATGATGAACGTGTTGATCCCGATCACCTCGCCGTGCGCGTCCACCAGCGGCCCGCCCGAGTTGCCCGGATTGATCGCCGCATCCGTCTGGATGTAGGCGCCCGGCTTGCGCGGGTCGTCCGAATACGGGTTGGGCCGGTTCAGCGCGCTGACGATGCCGCGCGTCACCGAGAACTGGAAGTACCCGAACGGGCTCCCGAAGGCCAAAACCGTCTGCCCCGGATGCAGCTTCGTCGAGTCGCCCCACGGCGCGCTCGGCAGGTTCTTCGCGTCGATCTTTAGGACGGCGATGTCGGTCAGTTTGTCTACACCCACGACCTTCGCGGTGAACACCCGACGGTCGTCCAACGTAACCCGCACCTGCGTCGCATCGTCCACCACGTGATCGTTGGTCACGATGTATCCATCCGGCGAGATGATCACCCCGCTCCCCACCCCATGCTCGATTTGCGGCTGTTGTCTCATGCCGTTGCCGTTGGGTCCGAAGAAGAACTGCCGGAACCCCGGCGGCAGGTCCTGAGGATTGATGCCGCCGAATCCCTGGCCGTTGAACCCGCGGCCGCGGCCTTCGCCTTCGCCCTGGTCGTCGGGATCGATCCGCGAAGTGACGGACACGTTCACCACGGCGGGCGTCACGCGCGCGGCCAGAGCCTCCACCGCATTGTCGAGCGCGGTCAAAGAAGAGACCGCTGAGTCGTCGATTGGTCCCGCTGCCGCCGCTGCGGCGTGCACTTGGCGGCAGTCGAATGCGAACGCGAGCGCCAACGCGATCGTGGCCACTGTCCCCGCAGGACCTGCGAGCTTCTTGACGATCCTGCCGATCGCAGATGCTTTCACCTTTGCTACTAATGAATTAGTTGTCGTCTTCATGGTTATTTCTCCCTTGGAATTGATTTCCTTGTCTCAGAGCTCGAAGATCAGCCAGCCGTTGTCGACGGGCGGTGTGGGGGGCCGGCTGGGATGTGTGCTTGGAGCGCGCTGCGCCCTCTGAATCGCGCCCGGGGTCGCGGGCGCCGCGCTTGCCGGATAGATCGCAAAGATCAACCGCGTAACGGTGATCCGCATGGCCGGCTCCGAGCTTGCCTGACCGGTGGCCGCTCCGAGCTGCTCGTTGCCGGATTCGCTGGTGCCATAGTCGGCCACAGACCGCGGGATTTGCCTCACCGTCCGCGTCTCTTCCCACGCCGTGAACACGACGACCTGCTGCTCTTGTGCCGGCGCCTCCGCGGCTGCCGTCATTTGAGCCTTCGTCATCTCCGGCCGCAGCGCAACATTTGTCGACTCAACCTCCGCGTTCGCGGCTGGTGCCGGCTGCCTTGCGCGTCGGCTCGTCGCAACCGCGGCCATCGGCGCTCGTGCATCGCTGCTCGCAGGCAGAATGGCCTTCGTCCTGACTGCGCGAAAGCCCCCTGCAGCGCCCGCTGACTTCCTGCTCGTGCTTTGCGCGCCGACGGTGCTCATCGGACTAGTCTGCTCCGGCGCCAAGGCAACTGTCCGCGCGTCCGTCTTCGGCGCCGCGACAAACGCCACCATTTGCGGGCTCCGCGCCAACTCAGCCGCACCAGCCAGCAAGCCGAAGCCGACGACACCAACCAGAACGCGAGCCACAACCGGATGCAGCGCCTGCTTGCTCCAGAGAATGCTGTGCACGCGGCGCACCAGCTCCGATCGGCGTTCAAACGCACCCAGCGAAAGTGCGTGGGCTCGGCGCAGCAGGTCCCGCCGCTCCAGTCCGCGCTCGACCACGTTGGTCAGGCAGGCCGCATAGGCGCGCGGCGCCTGCGTCCGGCGCACGACGCGTTCGTCGCAGGCCATCTCCCGCTCGCGGCAGAGGCGGCGCTCCATCCACGCCAGTGCCGGATTCAACGGAAAGATCACTAGCGCAAGCTTCTGCGCGAGATTGCTCCAATCGTCGCGCCGATGCAGGTGCTCGATTTCGTGCAGCACAATCTGCTCGATCTCCTCGGGCGCCAGGCGGTCGACGAGCCACTCTGGAATCAGAATGCGCGGCGCAAAAAAGCCGATCACGCAGGGCCGGTCGAGCTCGTTCGTCGTGCAGATCGCGATCGATCGCTTCGCCGGCGACCCAGCATCGAGCAGCGAGCGAAGACTCCCGCCGGTCTTAACCGGCGTCGCGGCCTTCAGCAACCCGCGCAGGCGAACCAGGTGGCAGCCAAGCTGCGCTGCACGGAACGCCGAAGCTGCAAGCCACAGCGCGGCGATCAGGAATCCCCACCGGTTGTCGAGTTGGAACCATGCCTGCGGCGCCTCAGTTCCCATCGGCGCCGGCGCCGCCACGTCCGCCTGGGAAGCCGCCGCAAGCCACGGCAGGAACGGCAGCCCAACCACGACCGCAAAGCCCGCGGCCCAAACAAGAAACCGGTGTGCGGCGGAAACGCGGCGAATAGCGTGCAAGCACAGAGCCAAGGCAACAGCCACCAACGCGCCCTGCCATAGGGCCGTCATGGCCGCGGGCGCCGCGGACTGCGCAAACGCCGCGAAGGCCGCCGCCAGGCGGCTCTCGGCATTCGCCAGCGCTACGCGAACGAAATCGGCCATGAGGATTCCCCGCATTCGCTACTTCTTGTCCCCTTTGCCCGCGGTTTTCTGGTCGGGCGCCGCGCTGCGAATCGCTTCTTTCAGGCGCCCCAGTTCCTCGGCGCCGATCTCATCGTCACCCAAGAGCGATAACACCAGTTGCTCGCGCGAGTTGCCGAAGAAGCGGCTCAGCACGTTGCGCACCTCCGACCGGCTCGCCTCCTCCTCGGCGACGCACGGCCGGTAGACGAACGCCCGGCCTTCCTGCCGGTGGGTCACATATCCCTTTTGCTCCAGGATCCGAATCGTTGTCAGGACCGAGTTGTAGGCCAGCGGCTCGCCGTCCGGCAGGGCGGTCACCAGATCGGTCACTGCCGATTCGCCCCTCCTCCAGAGGATCTTCATCAGCCTCAGCTCAGCCTCGGTCAGCGTGTTCGATTTCTTCGGCGGCATGCTTAAGTCTCTGAATCTACGCGGCAAACCCCACTCGCGGCTCGCCTGCACATTCCAATAGACGACCAACTAAAGGATTAGTTACCGATCCCCCGGCAATTTTCTGCGGACCACCGAAGCCGCCGCCCCCTAGCTTAGAGAATGCAACGCCGTTAAACTCCGCCCTATGCTACGATCCCTGCAAGCGTTCACGCAATCGTCGCTTCGCGCCGAAACTCATGCGCCAGGGCCGGAGGCTCTCCTTCCAGCGGGCGCCGGTGAGCGCCTTTCACCGGACTTCAGTGCGGGACCTGGTTCGGATCCCTGCGCTCGGGGGATCGTATGAACAGCCAGTTGCGACCGTTGTCTCTCGGCGAGATTCTCGACCGGACCGCCGAGCTCTATCGAACTCATTTCCTGCTTTTTGCCGGAATCTCGGCGATCTTTGCCGGGGCGATGCTGGCCGTTCAACTGCTCTACCTGCGCTCGCTGATGTTGCTCGGCTATCCGAATATCATGGCGAATTGGCGGTGGGGTACGGCTTCTCTCGCGGTGGTCGAAGCGCTGGCGCTACTGATGCTCGCCGGGCTGTCGATCGTGGCGAATAACCGGGCGGTCGCCTGGGTGTATCTGGACCGGCCGGCATCGATCCGCACTGCGGCAAAGGGCGTACTGCCTCGCCTGCGGACCTACCTGTGGCTGATGACCATCGCGGGGTTCCGCGCGTGGGCGCCCGCGGCGGCACTTTACATAGCGCTTTTCGCGGTCATATTCGCGGCCTTGCCGCACGATTTCATGACCAACCCTGCGGCGGCGCAGACTGCCGGACAGCAGAATCCGGCTGCGCTTCTGGCTGCCTTCATGAGCCTCCTCATCCTGGCGCCGCTGATCATTCTGGCCCTCCTTTACGGTACGTGGATGTCGCTGCGCTACTCATTGGCCGTGCCGGCGTGCGTGGTCGAAGAGTTGCCGGCCCGCCGCGCCATCCAGCGCAGCATCCATCTCAGCCTGGGTTCTCGCGGGCGCATCTTCGTCCTCGGGTTACTGGTCTATGCAGTGCGTATGTTGCTCGGAATGATTTTCGGTTTTCCTCTCATCGCCCTTGCCGTCAAGCATCCAGGCCAACCGATGCCAATCGGTTGGATGATCGTCGATCAAATCGGCGTGTTCTTTTCGAACACCTTCATCGGTCCCATCTATGCTACCGGCCTCACGCTCTTTTATTACGACCAGCGCATTCGCAAGGAAGGTTTCGATATCGAGTGGATGATGCAAGCCGCGGGCCTGGCGCCCCAGCCGCAGCCTCAATTGCCCCAACTGGAGCAGACGTAGGGTCTGCGCGCGTCGACAGCCCCACTTCAAGCGAGCACCGCCATGAACGAGACACTTCGGCCCTCCACCCTCGGTGAGATTCTCGATCGCACTGCGCAGATCTACCGCCGCAACTTCTGGCTGTTCGCCGGCATTGGCGCCCTCCCGATCGGTGTCACGATCGCAATCGTTGTCGTCGCCCTTCTCCTGATTCCGGGCGCAGCCGTGCTGGTCAGAGGCGGGGACATCTCCGATTCCGCGGGCATCGCACTAGTTGTGATTCTGATGCTTGTGGTCATGCCCGTTTACCTCGCGGCCGCCATCTTCTCTATCGGAGGGCTGACGCGGACGGCGGTAAGCGCGGTTCGCGGCGAAACACCGACCATTCGCGGCGCGCTCGCCAGCGTGCGGCTTCGATTCTGGCGTTATCTGTGGCTCGCAATTCTGCAGTGGATTTACGTCGGTCTCATCCCACTTGTCATTGCGATCGCTGTAGCTACTCCCTTGATCTATCTGGTGTCGCGGACAGGCGCAGGGGTGGGAGCCGGCGCGGCGACCGGTTTCTTGATATTCCTCGTCTTCGCCGCCATGTTTGGCGCGATCGTCTGGCGCGGGTTGGGCTACTCCATCAGCTTCGCCGTCTGCGTGGCGGAGCAGAAGACCGCCTGGCAATCCCTGAACCGCGCATGGCAGTTGAGCCAAGGCACGCGTGGCCGAATCTTTGTGATGGTTCTGCTGGTAGCTGCGCTGGCGTTTGCCGTGTCGATGGCCGCATCCATTCCCTTCCTGATCATCGTCGGCATCCTCGCGTCGCGAGGAAACGGAACCGAGCCCACGACGGCTCTAGTCGTAGCTCAAATCGTGAGAGTTGTCGTGGATTTCACCGTACAGGCGCTGCTCGCTCCCGTCTCCTGGATCGCGCTCGTGCTCTTCTACTTCGACCAGCGCATTCGCAAGGAAGGCTTCGATATCGAGTGGCTGATGCAACAGGCCGGGCTCGTACCTCAGCAAGCCGGAAACGCGCCTGCCGGGGAACCTGGGTTGTCGCAGCTCGCTCCCGCTCCGCCACTCGCCGGAAATCCCGGCATTTCCGCGCCGGTCGCGCCTCCTGATACCGTGGAAGAGCGATGAGTTCCTCGCGGCCCGGATTCGTCGGTTGCATCGGCTCGGCGCCTTCGGCGCTGGTTCTCGCCGCGTTTGCCCTTCTCTCAGCCGCGCCGAATGTCCGCGCCCAGCAGTTCATCGCCGACGCGGGGTGGCGCGACGTCACCGTCGACGATTACACCGGCCACTTGCGCGATCTCGACGCGCTCGTTGCTGCCTGCCAGGCGCAGCGGGCGGCGGCTGGATCCGTGCAGCAAAACGCGCCACGGACCCACCCGGGCTCCCGGCTCGACTTCCCCGCCTGCGATCCCGCGCAGGTTGGCCCCGACGATCGCGTGCAGTGGACGGTCGGATCGCCGTCGCGCGAGGTCCGCTACGATTGGTTGCGCTCGGTTCTCCAGCGCGCCGCAAAGAAAGACACTGCCGCGCAAACCGGCATTCTCAAGCCCGTTCCCGGCGCGAAAGCAAAACCGCCTACCCTCGATCCTCTCTTGACCCAGGCGCGCCAGCGTTTGCAGGAGGACTTGAAGCAAACGGCGAGCCCTGCGCAGGCCAACCCCGACTATTCCGGCGAGCGAAAGTCCCTGAACGCCATCCTGGCCCAGAAGGCCTACAAGGGCGTCACCGAGCTTACGCCTCGGGAACGTTTCCTTGAGTGGTTCTACAACCAGCTCGACAAGCTCATCTCGGGTTTGGTCGGCATTGGCGCCCGTGCGCCGTGGATTGGCACGGCGCTGCTCATTCTGCTGATCTCTGTAGTTTGCACGGCGTTGATCCTCCTTCTGGTCCGTATCGAGCGCCGCGGACGTGCCCGTTTCACTCCCGACGTCGAGCTCGCGCCGGGAGCCCCTTCGGCGCGCGAGTGGCAGTTGTGGCTCCGCGATGCACAGGCGACAGCGGCAAAGGGCCAGTGGCGCGAGGCCATCCATTCCCTCTATTGGGCCTCGATTTCACGGCTTGAATCGCGTCGCCTCTGGCCCGCCGATCGCGCCCGCACTCCGCGCGAGTACCTCTCCCTGTTGCCGGGCGCCGATCCCCGTAAGCCGGCCCTCGCGGAGCTCACCCGGGAATTCGAGCGTACATGGTACGGCGGGCGCGCAGCCGCTGCGCCGGACTTCGATGCCGCGCTCAAGCAAGCTGCGGCGCTGGGGGTAGCAGCGGAATGAAACTCCTCGCCTCCCTCGACGCCAAGGACCGCAAGCTGCTCATCGGCTGCCTCCTCACGGTTGTCCTGCTGGCCTTCCTCACCGCGTTCTTCTCGCGCGACGAGAACCGCGACGACAATCCCCTTCCCAGCACTTACCTCACCGGCCGTCACGGCGCCCGCGCTGCCTTCGAGTTGCTCCAGGTGCGCGGATACGACATCGTGCGTTGGGAACAACCGTTGAGCGATCTGGCCGCGCGGGCCGATGCGCGGACCGTCGTGATTTTCGCAGAACCCACTGTGACCACCGCCGAGGATCTGAAGGCCGTACGCGACATCGCCGGCCGTGGCGGCCGCGTGCTGATGACCGGGCTGTCGGGAGGCCTTCTTGCGCCCGATGGCGACGTCCAGCCGCCAACCAAGTTCTCCACTGCGTGCAAGCTCACGCCACAGGGCCTCGACTCGCTGGCCGGCTCGGGTGAAGTGTGGATGTCGCCCGATGCAACCTGGGGAATGGATCGCCCGCCGGATCGCGTCGAGTACAACTGCGCCGGCGCGCCCGCCGTGGTCGAGTACGCCGCAGCCAAAGGCCAAGTGATCTGGTGGGCCAGTTCCACGCCGCTCGAGAACGGATCGATCGGCCGCGCCGACAATATCGACCTCTTCCTGAACTCGCTGGGCCCGCGCGATGGACGTCACTTCTACTGGGACGAATCGCTGCACGGCGAGGTCCACACTGCGTGGTTCTACGCGCATGGACCGGCATGGTGGTTGCTTTGGAGCGGCTCGGCCGGAATCGGTTTGCTCGTCCTTTTCAGCTTCTGCAGGCGCAGCGGACCGCTGCGCGAAATGCCCGCTCCATTGCGCACCACGCCCGTCGAGTTTCTCGAGGCGCTCGGTTCGCTTTACGCCGAAGCGCACGCCTCTGCCACAGCCGTTGAGCTCGTCTGGGAACGCTTCCGGCGCAAGGCGGGCGATTGGTGCGGATTGAAAGCCGCCAACATGAACGCAGCAGAAGTCGGCAGCGCACTGCGCCGGCGCTTCCCGCAGATCCCGGCGGAACTCGAGAAGGATCTGGCCGATTGCGAAGGCGCTCTTGGAGACGACCGGCTGATGCCGAAGCGCGCGCTGGCGATTGTTCAGGCGCTCAACCGCTATGGCGAGGCTCTGGACGCGGCGGCGCGGCCCGGTCCGGCCCGTAAACAGGGAGTTCGAATTTCAACCGGCCTGCGGTGAACCCAGCGCAGGCAAGGAGAACGGAATGACTGATGAATTGAAAGTAGAACCCGGCGCGTTGCAGCGCGGCGCTGTGCTGCCGGCGACGCAACAACTGCTGACTCACGCGCGCGCCGAGTTGGGGCGGGTCATCGCCGGGCAAGGCGAGGTGATCGGCGAGGTGCTTGTCGCCGTTCTCACGCAAGGCCACGCATTGCTCGAGGGCGTGCCCGGCATCGCCAAAACGCTCATTGTCAAATCGGTCGGCCGCCTGCTCGGCCTCGGCTTCCAGCGCGTCCAAGGCACGCCAGACCTGATGCCCGCCGACATTCTCGGCACAACCATCTTTAGGCCCGGCGCGGAGGCGTTCACTTTCCACGCCGGACCGGTCTTTACCGACCTCCTGCTCGTCGACGAGATCAACCGCATGCCGCCGCGCACGCAAGCAGCGCTGCTCGAGTGCATGGAAGAGCGCCAGGTGACAAGCGACGGCGTCCGCCGCCCGCTGCCCGCCTGGTTTACTGTTTTCGCCACGGAGAACCCGATCGACTTCGAAGGCACCTATCCGCTGCCCGAGGCCCAGCTCGACCGCTTCCTGCTGAAGATCAAGATCGGCTACCCGGCTCGCGACGAAGAGCGGGAGATGCTCGAGCGCCACCACTCGGCGAGCACCACAAACATTCTCGACGAAGCCAACATCCAGCCGCTCAATGCCGCGCAGCTCCTGGCCGCGCGCGAGGAGATTCGCAGGATCCGCGTCGAATCCGATCTCTACGGCTACATCCTCGATCTCATCCGCCGCACGCGCGAGTGGCCCATGCTGGCGCTGGGCGCCAGTCCTCGCGCCGCCATCTGCCTGCTCCGCGTGGCCCAGGCCTTCGCGGCCTTCGAGGACCGCGACTACGTGATTCCCGACGACGTCAAGCTCGCCGTCCTGCCTGCCCTGCGTCACCGCATCCTGCTCAAACCGGAGGCGGAGCTTGAGGGCTTTGACGCTGATCGCGTGCTCAACGACGTCGTGGCGTCGGTCGCGGTGCCGCGGCGGTGAAGAACGGTATGACCCCAATGGACAGAGAACGGAACAGTCGCAGCGATCTCGAAAAGATCAACGCCGCAGCGGACCTTTTGAATACCGAGGCTATGGACATCCTTGCCTACCAGGCCGATCTTTTTGAGGAAGTCGAGCTGGACGAAGAGTCGCTCAAGGTGGTGGTTCGAGTGCCCATATCGGATACCGACATCGAAAGATGATCTCGCCTTCTCTCCATCCCGATCCGGTGAGTGCGGCCTGCCAGCCGCGCGGCCGTGTCGCGTTGGGCCTCACGCCGCGCGCCATCTGGCTGCTGGTTGCCGGACTTGCGCTCGCGCTGCCGGGATTCTTCCGCGCAACCTGGGGCTTCGGTATGTTGATCTGGGATGCGCTGGTGGTGCTTGCGGCCCTGCTGGACGGAATGCGCCTCCCCGCCGCGCGGCAGATCATGATCGAACGCTGGTGGAGCAGCGCTCCGGCCCTCGACGGCGAGACCGAGATCGAACTCGCCGTGGAACACACCGGCGATCTGATCCTCGAGTGCCGCCTGGTAGACGATTTGCCGGATGCGCTCGTCGCTACGCCCGCAACGCACAGCCTGCGCGTCTTTCCGCGGGTGCGCACATCGTTGCGCTACAAGATCGAGCCACGCGAACGCGGCGATGTGCTCGCCGGAGCCGTCTACATCCGTTATCGATCGCCGCTCGGCCTCTTGGAGAAGTGGGCCATGGCGCCGCTCCAGCAGACGGTTCGCATTTATCCCACGCTGCGCCAGGGCGAGGATCAGGAGATCTTTCTCGCTCGCGGCCGCCAGATCGAGTTGCAGCTTCGCCAGGTGCGCGAGCGCGGCCTCGGACGCGACTTCGAAAGCCTGCGCGAGTATCTCGAGGGCGACGACCTGCGCGACGTCTGCTGGACGGCGACGGCGCGCCGCGGCCAGCTCATCACGCGCCGTTACCAGACCGAGCGCAGCCAGGCTGTATGGATCGTCCTCGACGCCAGCCGCTTGCTGCAGGGCAGAATCCTCAGGGGCAATGGCGATGTGGATCGCCGTGGCCACTCCAAGCTCGACTTTGCCTGCTCGACCGCCGTGGCTCTGGCGCAACTGGCGCTCTACTCCGGCGATCGCGTCGGCCTGCTCGTGTACGGGCAGCATGTTCAGCAGCGCGTGCTCCCCGCCCGCAGCCCGGCGCATCTGCGGCAGATCATTGAGGCGCTGTCGCAGGCGCGCACCGAATCGAGCGAGGCCGATCACCTGCGCGCCACCGCCGCTCTCAACCGCTGGCAGCCGCGCCGCGCGCTCATCCTATGGATCACCGACCTCGCCGAAACCGCCATGCGCCCCGAAGTCATTGACGGCGCCATGCAGTTGCTCCATCGCCACGTTTTGCTCTTCGTCGCCATGGCGCAGCCCGACGTCGCCGCCATCGCCAACGCGCGGCCCAAAACCGTCGAAGAGATGTTCCGCTCTTCGGCAGCGCAGGAACTGACCTCGCGCCGCGAACGCCTCTTGGCCCGTCTGCGCGAGCAGGGCGCGCTCACCCTCGACCTCGATCCCGCCCAGCTCACATCCGCGGTGCTCAACCAGTACTTGAAGGTGAAAGAGCGGGCAATGGTGTAGCCGTCTCGTGGGCAATGAACGGAGCACCCTACGCCACATGCCCATTGACATAGAGCCGGGAAGAATGTAGTCTATAAACTACGATCGCTGATGATGCAGCTCAAGCAGACCGAGATATTCCGCAGATGGCGAACGAAGCTCAAGGATGAGCGGGCGCGTGCCTTGATTGCGTCCCGTCTGGATCGGCTTGCATTCGGAAGCGCGGGCGATGTGAAGCCGGTTGGGCAAGGCGTCAGCGAGTTGCGAATCGACCATGGCCCCGGTTACAGGGTCTACTTTCAGAAACGCGGAAACACAATCATTCTCTTGCTGTGCGGTGGAGATAAGAGTACTCAGGATCGTGACATCAAAACGGCGAAACGCCTGGCGGTGGAATGGAGCAAAGAAAATGGCTATGAAATTGACGAATTACGATCCCGCTGAGGATCTTGGATCGAAGGAAGCCGTCGCGATCTTCATGGCGGAGGCATTCAAGACCAACGATGCCGCCTACATCGCTCATGCGCTCGGCGTCGTGGCGCGCGCTAAAGGAATGTCGGAGATCGCCAGCCGGACGGGCCTCTCCCGCGAGCAGCTCTATCGTTCGTTCAGCGTCAATGGCAACCCCACTCTGAAAACCACCCTCGCCGTCACGAAGGCCCTCGGCATCAAGTTGACTGCCAAGGTTCCGCGGGCTGCCTGACCCTCACCGGGCGGAACAACCACACCACGAGCAGCGCAAACAGCAGTCCGCCCACTGTGAACTTGAGCCACGCCGGCGCGGTCGAGGGGGAAAAGAAGCCTTCGAGCGTGCCCGCGATCACCAGCAGCGGAATGATCCCGGCCACCATACGCGTCGCTTCTACGCCGGCAAGGGCGGTCGAGTCGCGACGCCGGTAGAATCCCGGAAACAGCACGCCGTGCCCCAGGCGCAGCCCGGCCGCTCCCGAAAGAATGATCGACGGCAGCTCCAGCGAACCGTGCGCCGCAACGAAGCTCCACAGATCGCGCGACATGCCGTGCTGCTGGCAGGCCACGCCGATCACGCCCAGCAGCAACCCGTTCAAGAACATCGACCACACGGGCCCCAGCCCGAAGACCACTCCACCGGCGAACGCAACAAAGCAAACGCTCAGGTTATTGGTCATGATCGCGCTGCTCGCCTCGGGCGCCACCGCCACCAGCGAGTGCGTCCACATCTCGTGGCGCTCGATGGTCTCCACCATCTCCGGCCCCAGCAGGTGACGCATAAACTGTGGCCGCGCCAGGGTCAGCACCGAACCCAGCAGCGCCCCGCTCATCAGGATCGCAAGCGACATCAGCACGTAGCGGATTTGGCGCTGGATCAGCAGCGGATAATCATCGCGCAGGAAATATAGAATCTTTAGGAACCCTTTGCCTCGGCTGGAATAGATGATATGGTGGGCGCGAGCCAATAACTGGTTGACATGCTCGGTGTAAGTCCGTGCGCTTGGGTCCTGCCGCAGCGTGGACAGGTCGCTGGCCACCTGCCGGTAGAGCAGCGCCGTCTCGCGCAGCTCGTCGCGCGACAAGTTCTTCACGCCAGCCGCGCCGGCATGGCCCAGCAGCGCAGCCAGACGGTCCCAGTACGGGCGGCGCTTCGCCAGCCACTGATTGGAGAGAATGATCGCCATGGAGCCGATTGGAGACCAGCTTAACATCGAGACCCCGGAGCTCGTTGCCATCGAGATGCCGCTGGCCGGAATCGGCAGCCGATTCATCGCCATCCTCGTCGACACCCTGATCCTCGGCGCCGCCTTCTTCGTTCTCATCCTCCTCGCCGTTATGCTCCTCCCCGCGCTGCACTTCCTCGGCGACGCCTCCGCCAACTGGCTCGCGGGCGTCTTCCTCCTCGTCGTCTTTCTTTTGCAATGGGGCTACTTTGCATTGTTTGAGGCCTTCGGCAACGGCCGCACGCCAGGCAAACGCGTGGCCAGGATTCGCGTCATCCATCAGTCCGGCCGCGGCATCACCTTCGTCGAGGCGCTGGGCCGCAACCTGGTCCGTTTCGTCGACTATCTCCCCAGCTTCTATGCCATCGGCGTTGTCGCCATCTTTGTCACACGGCGGCATCAGCGCCTGGGTGATCTCGCCGCCGGAACGCTCGTGGTCCACGACCGCGAGGCCGATGCGCCGCGCTGGAGCGAGAGCGCGTCGCGCACCTTTACTGCTCCGGCCTTCGCTCCTCAGTCTGCCGCGGCGGCGCCCATCGCCCCGCCGGGGTCCCCACAGACAGGCCCTGGTGTGTGGGGTAGTCCGCCGCACCTGCGCGTTCTGCTTCCAGCGCCCGCGCTGGCCAAGTTGTCCCCCTCCGACCTCGTGGTGCTCGAAGGCTTTTTCGCTCGCCGGCTCGACATGGATCTGACGACCCGCGGCGCGCTCGCCGCGCGCATCGCCTCAGCCCTCTGCGCCAAGTCCGGCCTCGCCATTCCACCCGATGTGAGCGTCGAGACCTTCCTCGAAGCGGTCGCCCACCAGTTCCGCGAGCTAGGCCGCATGAGCTAGGGCCCGCCGACCCGCCGAATGCGCCGCCGCAGCCGCGCTGTATACGGCCGCTCGATCCACAACTCCGCCATCCCGAATACCGGGGTATAGTAGGACTTGCCGGCACACTGGCTGCGGCCCGCACCTTCATTCGTGCGGACCCGATTTCTCGATCGACAGCCCGGCTTCCTCTTGGAACCCCGCCGGGCCTGCAACGGAACAGGAGAGCACGAACATGGCCAAGAGCGTCAATAGAGTCTTCCTTTTAGGCAACGTCGGCAAGGATCCTGAGATTCGTTCGACCGGCGGCGGCACCATGGTCGCCAGCTTTGGACTCGCCACCAGCGAGCGCACCAAGGACGGACAGGGCAACTGGCAGGACCGCACCGAGTGGCACAACATCGTCGTCTACGGGCGCCTGGCCGAGATCGTGCGCGACTACGTCAAGAAAGGCTCCAAACTCTTCGTCGAGGGCCGCCTCCAGACGCGCAACTGGGACGACAAGGAATACGCCAACCGGAAGGTCTATCGCACCGAGATCATCGTGAGCGATCTCTCGCTTCTCTCCGGGCGCGACGACGGAGGCGCCTACAGCCGCTCTTCGAGCGCGGCAAATGCCGCGGTCAACGAAGATCAGCGTCCGCCCGCCGGCCAGGACAACTACTCGCAGGCGGCGGAGATCTCCGACGACGACATCCCGTTCTGACGCTCGGGTTGGAATCGCGCAGATCGTTCCGCGGCGAGCGCTGCAGCTTGACCGCTCCAAGCTGCAGTTTGTCCCCAGGGAGGAATTGTATGAAGAGACTTTTCGTCGTTGCGCTGCTCGCCTCATGTCTCGCGTTGCCCGCGCAGGAGACGCGCTGGGAGGTCAGCTACGCCACAGGCAACCCTGCCGTCGATTCGGTACCCAACAGCCCCGGCGTGCCCGATGTCTTCGCCGTCAGCGGCCACCTTCAGCGGATCGTCGTGCTTCGCTTCAAGTTCGGGACCGATTTGCTCGCCGGCCTTCAGAAGATGATCGCGCAGGAGAAGATCAAAAACGCAGTGATCCTCTCCGCCTTCGGATCGGTTCGTGGCTACCAGTTGCACGTGGTGTCGAACCGCGACATGCCGGCGAAGATTCTGTTCGTCAAGAATCCCACCGCCCCGGCCGACATCGTCGGCATGAGCGGCATGATCATGAACGGGCGCGCCCATCCGCACATCACGCTGGCCAGCGGCGACAAATCTTTCGGCGGCCATCTCGAGCCCGACACCACCGTCTTCACCTTCGCCGTCGTCACCCTCGGCGTCCTCGACGACTCGCTCGACATGACTCGCTTCGACGATTCTTCCTATCGCTGATAGCCGGCGGCGGCAAGCCTCGGATAGGAATTCAAAGCGCGTCTTGTGCAACGAGTGCGCCTTCCTAATCCCTCGCCCGCATCTCTCACGCGCCTGCGATGGAACCAAGGCCGGGAGTCTTGAAGTTGACTCCGGCGACGATTCGGACAAAACGGCCTCGAACGGCGGTCCGGGGCTCCCGGGGAGGACTCCGATGTTTACTACTCAGTCAGGGGGGGCCTCCTCTTTTGTACAGAACTGCTTTGGTTTCAGGCGGTTGGCACACGAATGGCGCACCAAGTGGCTCATTCCCAAGGACTTATCCGCAGATTCCTCTCAGCAAAGGAGTTAGAAGCCAAAATCAGATTTCCGTGGCCAGTGGTAAGGGACCGGAGACCTGCTTGTTCCATTGCTGGGTCCATTGTGCGCCGGCAGAGAGAAATACTCTGCAATGCGGGCATAGAGAATCTTGCGGGAGGCAAGGCGAGGCTATGTGGCAGAGAAATCAGCGAGTTCGGCGCGCCGAGCACGCGATGACGAGCTTCCGCGGCGGCAGCCGACGCTTGACGCTCCGAGGCGATGGCGAGAATCTAGGCTAGTCCCTCGCTCCCTTGCTGCCTTGCTCCCCAACTGGATCGTTATCCCGATCCGTCACCTCCGCCAGCGCCGCCAGCCTCTTCGCTAGATCCTTCGTCCAGCATCCCTCTGGAGCGCGCCAGCTCCAGTTGCCCGTCGCCACGGCGGGTGTATTCATGCGCGCCTCGGAACCCAGCTCCAGCAGGTCCTGCGCCGGCGCAATCGCCATCTCCGCAACGCTCGCCTGCACGGCGCGGATCAGCGGCCACACGGGCCGGTCGGCAACTGGTCCCACGAGCGCCTCCACGGCCTTGCGCTCCGTCTCGCTCGCCGTTTTCCACCACCCCTGCGTCGTGTCATTGTCGTGCGTGCCGGTGTAGGCCACCGTTGCGGGCTTGAAGTTCTGCGGCAAATGCGTATGCGCGCCCTTGTTGCCGAAGCCGAATTGCAGCACCTTCATCCCCGGCATTCCCAGCTCCAGCCGCAGCGCATCCACCTCCGGCGTAATCACGCCCAGGTCCTCCGCCACAAAGGGCAGCGGCCCCAGCGCCTTCTCGATTGCGCGGAACAGCTCCAGCCCTGGCGCCTTAATCCACTCGCCCTTCACCGCGGTCTCTTCCTCCGCCGGAATCGCCCAGAACGCCTCGAAGCCGCGGAAGTGATCCAGGCGCACGATGTCGTAGAGCGCCGCCGCCCGCCGCACGCGGTCGATCCACCACTCGAATCTGGATCCGTTCGGGTTGGGCGCCGCGAGCACATCCCAGCGATACAGCGGATTGCCCCAACGCTGCCCGGTCGGCGAAAAATAGTCCGGCGGCACGCCGGCGATGCGAATCGGTTTCAGCTCCTCGTCGAGCTCGAAGATCAGCGGGTGAACCCACACGTCGGCCGAATCCATGTTGACGAAGATCGCCACGTCGCCGAGGACTCGGATTCCGTGCTCCGCGGCGCTGTCCCGCAGTTCGTTCCACTGCCGCGCAAAGGCAAACTGCAGCACGCGCTCCATGGCCACATCCCGCTCGTGCTGCGCCTCGGCCGCCGCCAGCGCCTGCGGGTCGCGCCGGCGCAGCGGCTCGGGCCACTCTGTCCACGCGCCCGTCTTGAGTTCGCGGCGCAGCACGGCGTAAAGCGCATAGTCGCTCAGCCACGCGGTCTCTGCCCAGCAGAACTCTTCGAACTCGGTCCACTGTTCGGCGAGATCCGCGGAGTCCGGTCCCTGGTCGAGAAAATTCCCGGCAGCTTCATACAGCAGCGGCAGTTTCCGTCGTTCCACCTCGTCGAAGTCGACCTGCCCGGATCGTCCGGCGAGCTTCGCAACGCGCCGGCTCTCAATCCAGCCCCACTTCGCCAGAACCTCCAGGCTGATCAGCGCGGGATTCCCGGCGAAGGCCGATGTGCCCGCGTACGGCGAGTTGCCATACCCCGTCGGGCACAGCGGCAGAACCTGCCACACATGCTGCTTGGCGCGCGCCAGAAAGTCGACGAACTCATGTGCTGCGGGCCCCAGGTCGCCGATGCCTCCTTGCGAAGGCAGCGAACTCACGTGGAGCAGGACTCCGGACGATCGTTGGAACTCCATGCTGCCATTATCGTCGGACGAATCGCCGCCGGTCCGCAGCCGGTACTTTCTGAGACACTATTGGGCGAAGCCCCACACTGTATCGCTTCGAAGATCAGACGATCAGGGAGCCGCCCGATGAAGATTCGTCTTTGCCGCACCGTCCTCTTTGCTTTTGCATCGATATCGATCCTGACGCTTCTGGCGCCGCAAGCCGCGACGGCCGCCACGCCTCTGCAGCCCGTCACGCTCACCTCGGGCTGGCGCCTGCAGGATGTCGCGAAAGTGCCCGAGCCGAGCGCGCAGGTCTCGTCAGCGAGCTTCGACGCGTCCGGCTGGTACGCGGCTACGGTTCCGGGCACAGTGCTCACCACGCTCGTCAACAACCACGTCTATCCCGAGCCGCTCTACGGCGAGAACGAGCGTCCCGAGATCATCCCCGAGAGCCTGGCGCACACCTCCTACTGGTACCGGACCGTCGTTCGCGTCCCGCGCACCTACCGGGACCGCCATGTCTGGCTGAACTTCGACGGCATCAACTACTCCGCCGAGGTGTGGGTGAACGGCGCGCAGGTCGGCACGATCCGCGGTGCCTTCGTCCGCGGCATCTTCGACATCACAGCACACGTCATCCCGGGCCAGCAGGCTGTAGTCGCCGTCCTCGTCACGCCGCAGCCCCATCCCGGCGTTCCGCATGAGCACACCATCCGCGACGGCGTCGGCCAGAACGGCGGCATCACCGCTCTCGACGGCCCCACGCTCCTCTCCACCATTGGCTGGGATTGGCTCGACGCGGTGCGCGACCGGGACACCGGCATCTGGCAAAAGGTCTCTCTCTCCGCCACCGGCCCCGTCGTGCTCAAGGACCCATTTGTCACCACCGACCTGCCGCTGCCCAAGACCGACTCGTCCGATTTCACCGTACAGGCAACCGTCGAAAACGTGACCGATAAGCCGATCTCCGGCGTCGTTCGCGGAACCATCGAAAACATCATCTTCCAGCGGTCCGTGACCCTCGCGCTTCACGCCGTACAGCAGATCTCCTTCGACGCCAAGAACACGCCCGCGTTACACATCGACCATCCGCGCCTTTGGTGGCCCGCCGGATATGGCGAGCAGAATCTCTATCGCCTGCACCTCGAATTCCACTCAGGCCCCGCGGTCTCCGACTCCCACGATGTGGATTTCGGCGTGCGCAAAATCGGCTACTCCGTCCCCGGAACCGACACGCTCACGATCTCCGTTAACGGCGTGCCCATCTTCATCCGCGGCGGCGACTGGGGCCTCGACGAAGCGCTCAAGCGCGTCCCGCGCGAGCGGCTCTCGACCGAAATTCGCCTGCACCGGCTCGCCAACCTGAACCTGATCCGCAACTGGGTAGGCCAGAGCACCAGCGAGGACTTCTACGAGCTCTGCGACAAGTACGGTCTTCTGGTTTGGGACGAGTTCTTCCAGCCGAATCCTCTCGACGGCCCCGACCCTACCGACATCGCGACCTACGTCGCCAACGTGCGCGATAAGGTTTTGCGCTATCGCAACCACCCCTCCATCGTTCTGTGGTGCGCGCGCAATGAGGGCGATCCGCCGCCGGAGATCGACGCCGCGCTACGCCAGGCTCTCGCCGAGCTCGATCCGACGCGGCTCTACTGGCCCAACTCCACCGACGGCGCCGGCGTCCGCTCCCACGGCCCCTACTTCTGGCGCACGCCGCGCGAGTTCTTCACCGTCACCGACGATTTCTTCAAGACCGAGACCGGCAGCGTCTCCGTTCCCACGCTCGAGTCCATCCGCGGCATGATGCCCGAACGGGACTGGGAGACCATCGACGACGATTGGGCCGCGCACGACTTTGCCAGGGGCAACTCCCGCGCGGACAGATATCCCGCCGAAATCTCCGCCCGCTACGGCGCCTTCCGCAATCTCGCCGATTTTGTGCGCAAGGCGCAGATGGCCAACTACGAGGCCTTCCGCGCCATGTACGAGGGCCGCAACGCGTTGCTCTTCCATCCCGCCACGGCCGTCATCACCTGGATGAGCAATCCCGCGCAGCCCAGCTTCGTGTGGCAGATCTACCACTACGATCTAGAGCCCATGTCTTCCTACTTCGCCGTGATGCACGCCTCCGAACCGGTGCACATACAGCTCAACGAATCCACCGGCCAGGTGCAGGTCATCAACAACAAGCCCGAGCCGGTCACGGCCGCTGTCGCTCGCATCGCCGTCTACGACCTCGATGGCTCGCTCGCGTGCCAGCACGAGTCGAAGCTCACCGCCGCGCCCGACCTCGTCACCGACCTCGGTCTCATCGACTTTCCGGCGAACCTCTCCGCCGTCCACTTCATCAAGCTGGAGCTGCGCGACCCCGCCGGCCAACTGCTCTCAACGAACTTCTACTGGCGCGCCCTGCCCGACCACCCCGACGACCTGACGGCTCTCGACCAGTTGCCCACGGTCACGCTTACGGCGACGGCAACGGCCGAGCCTCGGGAAGCTTACATCGACGCCCCGCGCCTCCTTCGGGTCACGCTGCACAATCCATCGAAGAACATCGCCCTCATGGCGCACATCCAGCTCCGCCGCAAATCCGGCGCGCGCGTCCTGCCGGTCTTCTACAGCGACAACTACGTCGCGCTCGTGCCGGATGAAACGAAGACCCTCACCATCGACGCAGCGCAGGCCGACTTCAAAGGCGAAGATGCGCTGATCGTTGTCGATGGATGGAATGTGACGGTGGCGCCGGCCTCGTTTCCCGGCGTCTCGGTGGCGCCCAACCTCGACGCTCAGCCCGATCGCTCGCCCGCCACCGGCCTGCCCATCGCCGCCAGCGGCCTACGCTGACCTTCAGCCAGTGCCGCCAAAAGAAGAGGCCCGCAACCAATCGGCTGCGGGCCCTCTTTATGTCTCGAATCGATCCCGACTATGACCCCGGCGCCAGCGGGTTCTTTTCCTTGGCGTTGACGCGGATCAGATTGTGCTTCTTGTAGTCGTTCCACACCTGGCTTGCGAACACGCTGAAGGCTTCGTTGCGCCGCTCGTCCAGCATCTGTTCCCGCATCTGGTCCAGGTTCTTCGCGATTTCGTCGGCTGTGGGCTCCTGTTTCAAGAGGAGCTTCGCCACCACGCCGGTGCGTCCTGCGTCGATCGGCCCGCTGATTGCGCCCACCGTCATTTCGAAGAGCTGCGGCGCCACCTGGCCCACCGCGCCGAAGTCCGGCACCTGGCCGTTCTCGCCTACCAGGTCGCTGGTTTTCACCGTCGCGCCCACCGCCTTCGCCGCCTTGGCCAGATCGTTCATCGACTTCGCCTTGCCGGCTAGGTCTTTGGTCCTCTGGCTCATCAACACCGGCAGTTGCTCGCTGCGGTAGTCGTCGAGCACGTGAGATTTCCAGTCGGCAAATGCCGGCGCGTGCGCCGGAACGATCCCCGTCACCTGGAAGATCGCGTAGCCCTCGCCCGTCGGCGCCGACTGCGGCGGATCGCCCTGCTTGGCTTCGAATGCCTTCGCCAGCACCTGCGAGCTGTCCGCCAGCGCGGCGATCACGCCCTGCCGGTCCAGCGGCTGCGTGGCCGCCAGGTCCAGATGGTGGGCCGTGGCCGTCTTCTCCAGGCCGTTCTTGATCGCCTCGCTGGTCAACTGTTGCGCGTAGTTGGCCTGCGCCTGCGCCGCGGTGTCCCGCGTCAGCGCCGCCACGATCGTCCCCTGCACTTCGCTAAACGGCTGCGTATGCGCGTCCTGCCGCTCCTCCACCTGCACGATGTGGTAGCCGAAGCTGCTCTTCACGATCTGGATGTCGCCGATCTTCTGCGTGAAGATCGCCTTGTCGAACTCCGGCACCATCTTCTTCGGCTGCGCAAAGCCCAGCTCGCCTCCCGCGTCCTTGCTGCCTGGATCGTCCGAATACTTCTTCGCCAATTCGGTCCAGCTTCCGCCCGCCTTCAGTTGCTTCAGAACCGTCTCCGCTTTGGCCTTCGCTGCGGCGTCGGCCTTGGCGTCGGCGTTCGGCGGCACGCTGATGAGGATGTGCCGCGACCGCGCCTGCTCCGGCAGCGAATACTCGTTCTGGTGCTCGTTGTAGTACTGCTGGATCGCCTGCTGGCTGGGTTGCGGAATGCCGCCCGGGACCTGGTTCGTGGTGAACGCGAAGTACGTGACCTTGCGCGCTTCCGGAACCGCCTGCGCATAGTGCGCGGCATCCTTCTTGAAGAACGCTTCCAGATCGCTGTCCGAGGGGTTGATCGATTTGCGCACGTCGTCGGACGAGATCACCGCATAATCGAACTTGATCTTGATGCTCGCTTTGCGATAGGCTTCGCGGACCTCCTGGTCGCTCACCGTCACGCCGCTGGTGATGAAGGCCTCGAGCCGCCGGATCGTGATTTCGGTCCTGATGTCGTTCTCGAAGTCCGTCACCGACTCGTGCAGCAGTTCGTCGATCAGTTGTCTGTAGGCGTCGTCCCCGATGTAGGAGCCGTTGGGGTAGAGCCTCTCGCCGACCGCGCCGGTGCGCAGGTAGTGGCGCACGTCGTCGTCGCTGGCGTTGAAACCCAGTTTGTGAGCCTCCTGCAACAGCATGGTTTGCTGCACCATTTGCTGCCCGATCTGCTGCTCGTAGAACTGCATGATGATTGGATTCTGGGCCATCTGCCCGCCCTGCTGCCGCAGCCGGGCCTCCGTGACCTGCTCTACGCGCACCTGCTTGATCTCGTCGCCGGACGACAGGATGCGGCTATACCAGTGCGGATAAACGACGGCGTATGTGTCGGGCGACGAGGCGCCCATGCCGCTCAGGCCCGGGATCAGGTACAGCACCATGGTGACCGATGCGGCGCCGATGATAACCACGATCAGCGCCTTGACCATGCGGCTTTCTGTTTGCAGGAAACGAATCATGGATGGATTTCAACCTTCGACTCTCTATGCGCGAACAGGGCCGCGTGGCGGGACAGAGCATAATCCGCTGCCTGCATGGCACGCCTGCCCATGCGCAATTCTCGCTCAATGCAACTCTGTCATTATAGACGACGGCCTCTGCGCACTCGGCTCTCGAACGACCCTCTTTCCCCAACGCACAGCGGGCATCCCGTCCCCAGGATGCCCGTCCCTTTCCCCTGTTTTCTCGTTCCCTAGAGCGGTTCCAGAGTTAATGTGCCATAGCGAGCGTGGATCAAGGTGGCTCTTTCTTAAGGAAAGAGCCACTTCGCCTCAGTGGCTTCTGAGTGCAGCAACTCTGGAACCGCTGTAGTTGCTCGCCTTCTTGCTCCCTCGCTCACTTGCTCCCTGCTTTACCGCCAGTAGTACGCCCCGCCCACCAGAAAATACGGCCGGTAGTAAACCGGCGGATAAGGATAGGCATAGCCGGAATAGTAGCCGTAGCGCGGCCCGTAGGGTCCGCGCTGGTAGAGCGTCGGCCCGCCGGGATACAGTCCCTGCGCCAGCCGCGCCGCCTCTTGTGCGCTCACCGGATACACCGTGATCGGCTCGGCGACATGGAACGTCACCAGCGCCTCGGCGGGAATCCAGACCCGCGGTCCCGGCTCGGCGGCCGAAGCGGCCGTTCCGGCCAGCACGCCGGCGCCTGCGCCAACCGCGCATCCGGCCCCGCGGCCAACCGCGCAGCCAATGATCGTCCCGATCAGTCCAGCGCCCACGATGTTGCCCGCCGTCTGCCCGCCTTTGCCCGGCCCTTTCACCTTGAACTGATTCGTGCTGAGCGGATAGTTGCGCCCGCCAAGATCGAGCGAGGTTAGCGTCAGCGCCAGCGCTGAGCTGCCGCTCAGGTTGCCCGAGCCGACGTTCCTGGCCTCAGTGACCACGCCGTGCACCACGGCGCCGCGCGGAATCGCCAGCACGCCGCCAGCCACCACATCTTGTATCACAAGAAACTGTATCGGCTGGCCGGCTGCGGCTCTCTTGCTGTCCACCGATTCGCTGGTCCTCACCTGCAGCAGCGTCCCTCCGGGAATCGTCACCGGTCCTCTCGGCGCTTCATACTGCGGAGCCATCGGCGCTGGCGGCGCTGGCGGCGCTGCCGGCGCCGCCGGTGCTGTCGGCGCGTACTGCGGCGGATACGGCGAGTACTGTGGACTCTGATATTGCGGGCCCTGGTACTGCGGGCTCTGATACTGCGGCCGCGCCGGCGCCTGTCGCGGATAGCTCTGCTGTTGAGGGTACGACTGCTGCTGCGGATACGTCTGTTGCGGATACGTCTGCTGCTGCGGAGCCGGCACCGCCGGCACCTGCCCCTGATTTGCCTGGGCCTGGTCCGGAGAAGGTCCTGGAGGCGGCAGGTTCGCCATTCCCCTCTGCGCCTCGGTCTGATCCGGATCCGGCACGCCCGAGCTGTCCATCGGCAACTGCATGTTCTGCGCGTCCTGCGCCGGGTTGCCGACCTTCAGATTGTTGTGCACTTTGGTTACGCCGGCCACGTGCGCGGCAATCGACTCGGCCAGTTGCTTCGACGCCTCGCTCGAAACGGTCCCCGACAGCGTCACCTCGCTGTGGATCGTCGCCGCTGTGATCAGATCGTTCTTCAGCGCCGCCGACGCATCCAGCGCGTGCACCACGTCCATCTCGATCTGTCCGTCCGTCCGCTGCCCCTCCGGGGGGCTCTGGGATTGGGCTGCGCCCGCGTCCTG
>JBEKUS010000036.1:0-33744 GCA_049514795.1 Occallatibacter sp. | reverse complement strand
CCTCCGCCCGCCGCCCCCGCCGCAACCCCCTGCAAACACAACGCAAAAGAAATCTGCCCGCCTTGCAGAGAATTTCCTCCTTCCGGCGCACAATGGACCCAGCAATGGAAGAAGCGGGCCTGAGATCCCTTACCACCGGCCACGGAAATCTGATTTTGGCTTCTAACTCCTTTGCTGAGACGAATCTGCGGATAAGTCATTAAGAATCAGTCACTTGGCGCGCCATTCGTGTGCCAACCGTCTGAAACCAAAGCAGTTCTGTACAAAAGAGGAGGCCCCCCTGACTGAGTAGTAAACATCGGAGCCCTCCCCGGGAGCCCCGGACCGCCGCTCAAGGCCGTTTTGTCCGAATCGTCGCCGGAGTCAACTTCAAGACTCCCGGCCCTGGTTCCATCCGAGACGCGTGAGAAATGCGGGCCAGCTCCGCTAACCCCGCTAGCTCCGCTAACCCCGCTAGCTCCGCTAACTCCGCTAACTCCGCTTTCCCCGCCGCTGCTCCCTGTAGAATGACCTCAGGGCCAGCGGGGGTTCCGCGCGGGCCGCACATTCATGAGCGAACAGGAAACAGCGGTAGATCCCCAGGCGCAGACCGAGCCTGCGTCACCGGCGTGGGAGAGGATCGAGCGGGCGCGGCATCCCCAACGCCCCTACCCGATGGAGTTGATCGAGCGCATCTTCACGGATTTCAGCGAGATTCACGGAGATCGCGCTTTTGGCGACGATGAGGCAGTTGTGTGCGGCATGGCGCGGCTGCTGGGCGTGGAAGTGATGGTCATCGGCAACCGCAAGGGCGGCAGCACCAAAGAGCGCGTGCGCCGCAACTTCGGCATGCCGCATCCCGAGGGCTACCGCAAGGCGCTGCGCGCCATGAAGCTCGCCGAGAAGTTTTCGCGCCCGGTCATTAGTTTCATCGATCTGCCCGGCGCCTATCCCGGCGTCGGCGCCGAAGAGCGCGGCCAGGCCGAGGCCATCGCCCGCAACCTGCGCGAGATGTCGCGGCTGCGTGTGCCCACCATCGCGGTGATCAGCGGCGAAGGTGGTTCGGGCGGCGCACTGGCGCTGGCGGTGAGCGATCGCGTGCTGATTCTCGAGAACGCGCTGTACTTCGTGATCACTCCGGAGTCCTGCGCGGCCATCATGTGGCGCGACGCGGCGCACAAACAGAAGGCCGCCGAGGCCATGCGCGTCTCCGCGCCCGAAGTCGCCGCGCTGGGCTGCGTCGACGAGATCGTTGCCGAGCCGCCGCAAGGCATCCACGCCGACCACGAAGCCGGTACCGGACTGCTCGGATCGGCGCTGAAGAAACACCTGGGCGAACTGGCGGCGATGCCCATCGACAAACTGGTGGCCGCGCGGCAGGAAAAGTTCCGCAACATTGCGAAGTTCTACGTGCAAAACTGATTTCCCCGGCTGGAGTGGCGCTGGAAGAATCGATCGATCGCCATGATGCATGACCAACTGAATCTCTGCGGCGCACAAAGCGGAGCCGATCGCCGCGTACACGACCGGCTGCGCGCGATTCGGAGGCGGGCATGAGCGAGCCTGCATATTCCGGCGGCCGTTTGCGCGCGTATCTGCAGTTCCTCGGCGCGATTCTCTACTTCTTTCTGGCGCGGTCGCTGGCCTTCCATGGGGCGCGCGGACTGGTCGGCGAGGCGTGGTCTCCGCTGGCTGAGAAGGCCATGCTGGTGTTTCTGCTTCTTCTGGGCTTCGCGGCGATGGGCTTCTGGTTCGACCGCCAAACCCGCCCCGTCGCCGAGCAGGGGCTGCCGCGCCGCGAAGGCTGGCTGCGAGAGGCGGGCATGGGCCTGGCCGCCGGATGGAGCGTAGCATTGGTCTGTGTGCTGCCCCTCGCGGTGTTCGGCGGCATTGTCACGTACGTTTCCCTTCGCCCTTCCGCGTGGGGATGGCTCGTTGCCGATACGGTGTTCTTCCTGCTGGCCGCGCTGGCCGAGGAGATCGCCTTTCGCGGCTATGCGTTCCAGTGCTTTGTCCGCGCGGTGGGCCCGATTGGCGCTGCGCTTGGCTTCGCGGCCATTTACGCTATCGTCCAGGCGGTCACGCCGGGCGCGAATCGCGCCAGCGTCATTGTCTCTCTGGCATTGAGCTTTCTGCTGTCCGCAGCCTATCTCCGCACGCGGGCCTTGTGGGTGAGCTGGGGGCTGAACATCGGCTGGAAGGCCAGTCGCGCGCTGATCTTCGGGCTGGCGGTGAGCGGCGTCGACAGCCATTCGCCTGTCGTGCAGGGCGATCCCATGGCGCCGTTGTGGCTCGGCGGCGGCGTCTACGGTCTCGACGGCAGTTGGTTCGCCGCGATCGTGCTGTTCGCGGCGCTACCCGTGGTCTTTCGCCTCACGCGCGACCTAGACTTCCGCTATAACGCTCCGGTGATTGTGCCCGGCGGCATTCCCGTCGACCTCGATGCGGCCGCACGCGCTCAGCATGATGCTGCGATGGGCGTGGCGGCGCCGGTCGCGCCGGCGGGGCAGACACTGGTGCAGATTGAGACGGGGAAACAGGAACCAGGGACTAGGAACTAGGGAACAGCCGGTCGCCGTGAAGAACTCAGTCGCTGCCGCTGCGCGATGCGCTCTGCAATTCCTGTCCGGCTCCCGTCTGGCCGGGGTCTTTCTTTTCTTGCTCCCTTGCTCTCTTGCTCCCTGCTTTCCTCGGTTTGCCTTTTGGCTCCGAAAGGGTCTAAGGTTTCGGTATTGCTGTGCGACCCCATGGGAGGCTCCCATGTATCGGCGTTTCCTGAATCAAGGATCTGGCCAAAGCCCGCAATCGTCCGCGAAAGGGAACTTCAAACGCTGGACGATGTGCGCCGGGGCGGCGTGTGCACTGGCTGTGCTGCTGGCGGCTCCGAGTGCGGCCCAGGTGCTGACGATCGATACCAACGGCAAGGGGCCGGTTGCGGCCAATGGGCCGGTCGACCGGCAATACCAGCAGATCGCGCCCACGCACGTGGAGCTCTCGAAGACCGAGCTTGACCCCAAGACCCGCCTCCTGCTCATTCGCGCGCTGCAGTCGGAGCAGGGCTTTGCCATGCGTCCGTTTCCCCGCGGCCACAAAGGGCTCACGCTTCACGCCAACGGCAAGCTCGAGCCGGCCGGAGAAGGCTACCTGAACATGGTCATGAACGAGGGGCTCTCCGCCAAGCCCGGTTCGCGCGTAGTGATCACCGATATCAAGATCGATCGCTCGAAGATCGTTTTCGATTTAGACGGGGGGCCAGACGCGAAGCACCGGTTTCTCAGTCACATTCACATCACAATGGGGCCGACGATGGGCGACCCGGACATCGATCCCACGCTTGCGGATCATTCCGGCCAGCCCAGCGGCTCGCGTGTCACCGTCGCCTTTGCCGATCGCGTCCCCGAGTTGACGGCCGACGAGGTGAAGGCGCTGCTGGCCCCGCTCATCTCTTTCGACGTGAAGTCGCCGATCCAGGCATTCACCGACACGCTGCCCCCGGCATTGAAAGACGCCATCCTGAACCACAAGGTTCTGGTAGGAATGAGCACGGACATGGTGCTCTTCGCCAAAGGGCAGCCGCTGACGAAGTCGCGTGAGATGGAAGGGCAGATGCCCTTTGAGGAGTGGGTTTACGGCACGCCTCCGCAGGAGGTCGATTTTGTCCGCATCAACGGCAACCGGGTAATCCGCGTGGAGATTGCGAAGGATGGGAAACCCCTGCAGATCTTCGCTACGGACGTGGTGTCGCCCATAATGGCGGCGAGTGGCGCGCCGAAACTGGCGCAATCGAAGACCCGCATTGTCCACGAGGGCGATGTTGAAATCGATCCCGACAGGCAAGCGCCGGCCCCAGCACCCAGCTTGCGCAAACCTGGCGAGGAACTGCCCGCCGATCAGTCAGGCGCCGGCGTGATGCGCCCCGTGCATTTCCCCAAGCAGCATCCCGACGACACGCCGGGAGCGAACCCCGACGAGCAATCGAGCACGCCGCAAGCGAGCGGCCAAGCGAAGCAGGCCGGAAGCGGACAACCATCTCCGCAAACGGGCGCGCCGCAGCCTTCGGGGCAGACTCCGCAGTCGTCACCTGCGAACAGCTCGCAGCCGCAATCGGCGCCGGCGAAAGCGCCGCCGGCTGGAGGCAGCCAGCAACCGCCCGCCGGCTCGAATCAACTCGTGTCCTCAGGCCACGCGGCAGGGCAGGCTGAGTGAGGCATATCCGGTCGCAGCCCTCATATACACTGGAAAGAGCGAGTCGCGTTCACTCCGCGCAAACCGGACGCCGCCAGGGGTCCATTTGCGGCGCAGGGTGAGGGGCGGCCGCGCCGTTGAAGCCGCGCACAGTTTCTTGCGCGTGTGTGCAGAGACACCCCTTCAAGGAGAAAACCCAGCCCGATGGCCAAGATTGCTAAGACTGCCGATCGCAAGAAGATCATGGACACGACGAAATCGACCGACTGCCCCAAGTGCGGCAAGCCCACGCGCATTGTCAAGCGCGTCAAGGACCGCGAGCGGGGCGTTCCGGGCGGAGTCTACATTTCCTGCTCTGCGTGCGAGTTCTACGAGAAGCTTTAAGCGCTTCCTGAACTTCGATCCAAAAAGAAGCCCGGTGCCTAGCCGGGCTTTTCGCTTTGGTACGCAGTGATTTGCGCAGCTAGGACAGGAGCGCTCCCGCCATTTCCTTAAGGATCGCGTCGGCGGCTTCAGCCGGATCCGGCGCTTGCGTGATGGGCCGGCCTAGCACGAGATAACTTGCCCCGGCGCGCAGGGCTTCGGCTGGGGTCGCAATGCGCTTCTGATCGCCGGCCTCACCGCCGGCCGGCCGGATGCCGGGGACGACGAGGATGCCTTCGGGCCCAGCGAGAACGCGCAGGGCGGCGGCCTCCTGAGGCGAGCAAACGAAGCCGCGAATCCCTGCTCCCAGCGCCGTCCGGGCCAACAGCTCGACCTGCGCGGAGGGCGAGCGCCGTGTACCGATCGCCCGCAACTGCGCGGCGTCCATGCTGGTCAGGACGGTCACGGCGAGCAATTCGGGAGGGTTGGCTACACCGTCAAGCGCCGCGCGCGCCGCAGCCAGCATCGCGGGCCCGCCGGCCGCATGAACGGTCATCATGCGTACGTCCAGTGCGGCAGCGGAGCGCACAGCCCCGGCCACTGTGTTCGGAATGTCGTGGAATTTCAGGTCGAGGAAGACCGAGTGTCCGCGCTTGACGATTGACTCCACAACCGATGGTCCTGCGGCGGCAAACAACTCCAACCCCACCTTGAACCAACGGCAGGTTCCTTCCAGGCGCTTCACCAATTCGGCTGCGGCCTTGGCGCTGGGCACATCGAGCGCGACAATCAGGCGGTCGCGCGCTTCCTCTGTGTTGTCATGCGCCGGGGAGCGCGCCGCGGCGAAGCGAGGATTGAACCTCTTCGGGATGGGCATACGGAAATGCTAACCGATGTTGCTTTTCAGACAAGTGACAGCCAAAGTCCTAAAGCCCGCCACTCTTGTTAGCCGGGCGGGACTGCTTGGCCGCGCGGGAACCGGACGCAGGGCGATTGTCCGCCTCCAGTGCTCTCCATGCGGCGCGATCGGAGCGGGGCAGGAGGATGACATAAGGGACATCGGTCTGCGAGAACCGGTCGCGGATCGCCAAATTGCCAAAAGGCGGCGCATGGTCGCCCACGATCACGAAGACCGTCGGCCGCGCCAGGTCTCGCAATGCTAATTGCGAGACCGACCGGTGGACATTGACGACCAACTGGAACCACGAGCACAGCGGTGTTCCCGGATCGACGGAGAACGAAGCCTGGCAGGGCGCCGGGCTGGATAGTTGTGCCGGGACCGGCACCGGGAGATGGGAGTTCAAGGTCATCCAGTAGACGAAGGTTGGCCGGGAATTGCTTTGCCCCAGGCGCCGCCCGATCCAGGATGCAATATCCGCGTCGCAGGTTCCAACGAAGGCCCCCATGCAGTCCGGGAGTCCCTCCTGCTTGAACTTGTCGTGGAACCGGATCTCCTGAAACCCGATTGTCTTGTACCAGCTATGGCGGCTAAAAAGGTACCCGATCATTCCGTGCAGCGCCACGCGGTCGTAGCCGAGAGCGGCAAGGCGGTCCGGGAGGCAACTCCTCAAATCCTGCGCCGGTGCTTCGACGATGTAGAAGCCGATCGAGCTGCCACACAGCTCGCGGGCTTCGCCGGCGACCGTCGCTCCATGAAACGGAGCGGTCCCCTGGAGCACTTGATAGCGGGCGAGAGATTCGGTTCCGTGTAGGGCTGGATCAACGCCTCCTTGAGCGGCGCGTCGTGGACCAGTCCCCACGATTCGACGAGGATCAGGACCAGATTAGGCAATTCCCGCTTGTCATCGCTGGAGAAGACCCCGGCGACCTGAATCGCGGCGCCGGCCGCGCTCGGCACAGGAGACGGCACGCCCTTGGCTGCCGCAGCTTTGCCGCGATTTGCGGCATCAATCTCTTCCAGTCGTACGAGCCGAACGACCGGAATGCGCGCAAGGCGGAATGTGTAGAAACCGCGAACGTCGAGCTGATCCGGGTTGGGCTTTGGTCGGGAGGACCTTGGCAGGTAGTTGTCCGCGATATGGAGCGAAAAGGCATCGGCACAAAGGGCCGTGACTGCAAACATCACCAAGGACGCCGCGACACCGGATTTCTGCTTCCTTGCCAGCGACCGAATCGGGAGGAAAGCGGCCGTCATCACAGTTAGCAGTGTCAGCAGCAGGACCGATATTGCGTACGCAAGACGCACACCGGAGAACGAATTGGCGGCACGGAGGTTCTCCAGGCACTCTCGAGCGGGAATGCAGTACGAGGCGCAAACTCCGCACAAAATGTCCGCAAAGATGACCGCGAAGAGGAGGGTGGCGGAGAGAGATGCTGGGACCGCGAGAGCGATCAGGCCAACCGTTGCGTACTGGACGCAGAACGAACCCTGATTGGAGAGTCCGAATTCACCAGATGCGACCCAGTAGGGAACATTGGCGAGAACAGCATAAAAAAACACGACCGAGAGCCACGTTGCGTTGGCTCGAACACCTTCCGACCACGTGTTCCGCGACGTAATGGCCACGGCGCTTTCAGCCCGACAACCCACCGACCCCATTTGACTCGTCCTCAGACTGGGATGGATTACCGTGTGATTTGCTGCACATCGATTTAGATGCGGGTGTAACCGTTTCTGATTACCTTTGCGTGATTATATTCTCCCTTGCATCCCACCCACGTAACAAGAGAAGGGGAATCGCTACTTACCGCCTTTCCCGACCGCGTGCGATGGATTCGACAGGCGAACAGCGAGTACATTGAAGGAGGGGAGTTTCAGGCCGGGTATGGGACGGTTTTTTGCGCGATTGGGAGCGCTCGGAGCGGTCGGGCTGGCCATGGCCGGCGCGGGTTGGGCTTCGGGCGTTGACACCAACCCCATGAACAACGATCCCCAGATTCGATCGGCCTATAACCACTTTTATAATCTTGACTTTCCATCCGCCGTCGCCCAGCTACAGCAGTTTCATGCCGCACATCCGGGCGACCCACAGGCCGCCGCCTACTTGCTGGATGCGCTTGTCTTTCAGGAGCTGTACCGGCTCGACCTCCTCGACACGACCTTCTACGCCAACGATGGCTTTCTCACCGGCCGCCACGCCACCGACGAGGACCCGGACAAACGCGACCAGATTTTCGCGCTCGCCGATGAAGTTGTGCGCGAGTCCGACTGGCGGTTGAGCAAGAACCCGAACGACGTGGACGCGTTGTTTGCCCGGGCCTGGGCCCGGGCCCTTCGCTGCGCCTACGTGGCCATGGTCGAGCGGGCTTTCGGTACCGGTTTTCGACTGGCCACGAAGGCAAAAGACGATGCCCAGCGCGTCCTGCAGATCGACCCGAACTACGTGGACGCCAAGCTCATTACGGGAGTCTACGAGTACGTCGTTGGCGCGCTCCCCTGGCCCTTCAAGCTGATGATCGGCTTTGCGGGCATCAGCGGTTCGCGGTCCACCGGGCTGGCCATGCTCCGGGACGCGGGCAATCGCGGCGTGATCACGCGATTGGAGGCCCGCACCTGTATTGCTCTCTTCCTGCGCCGCGAGTCCCGGTACAAGGAGGCCGTCGAGATCATTCGCGGCATGAAGAACGAGTACCCGCACGACTTCCTCTTCCGTCTCGAAGAGGCGAATCTGCGAAGAGACGACGGGGAGGGCATGGCGGCAGTGGAGGTCTACCGGGAGATCCAAGCCGACAACACCAGGGCGGGGTACTTCGCCGATGCCCGGATGGAACTGGCCGATTTCGGCCTCGGGGACGCCCTGCGCGGCCAACGCCACTACGACGAGGCGGCCCAGGCTTTCGAGCAAGCCGCGAGGGCTCACGGTGTGGGTTCCGAACTCAGGATCCGCTCGCTGCTCGATGCAGGCGAATGTCACGACGTGCTGGACCAACGCCAGCTCGCGGTTCGCGACTACCAGGCTGCGATCGACGCCGGCCCGAATACATCGCGCGCCGACCAGGCCCGTAAGTACCTGCATAGCCCGTACAAGGAAAACTGAGCGGCGGTTCCGGCGACGCCGCTGCGCAGGAAAACGCGGAACCGCCGCCTGCGAAGTTGCGTAGTACCAACCGAGTGGCCTTGTCCGGGGAGGATCGAAGATGGCTGCCTATTGTCAGCAATGTGGAAACGCTTTGCATGGGCCTGCGCGGTTCTGTTCGAGCTGCGGCGCGACCGTGCCCGTGCCGGAACCGAAGCCGAGCCGTCCACTGATCCGGCCGCACGCCGGCCGCGTGATCGGCGGAGTCTGCATCGGCCTCTCTCAGGCCCACGACTGGGACGTCACACTGGTCCGCATCCTCGTCGTTCTCGGCTGCTTCTTCTCAAGCGGGCTGGTCGGCGTGGCTTATGTGGCGGCGTGGATCGGAATTCCTGAGGAGGCTGTACCCTATCCGGGAGCGTATCCTCCAGGAATATGATCGGCGATTACCTTTCTGATGGCGCCCATTTGAGTTTCTGCGATACGGGCTCAGGGCTTCCAGTCGTTCTCCTGCATCCGACACCCCTCGACGGCGAATTCTGGCGTCCGCTGACGCGCGAACTCGCCGGCATCCGCGCCATCGTTCCCGACTTGCGCGGTCATGGGCGCTCAGATCTCGGCAAGTCGCTTCCGGCAGGCGGGTTCGCCTCCGTTCCCAGCGCGCCGGTACTCAGCATGGCGCAGCTTGCCGCGGACATTCTCACTCTGCTTGACCACCTTCAGGTTCCCAAAGCCGTCTTGGTTGGCTGCTCGATCGGCGGCTATGTGCTGCTGGAGCTTTGGCGCAGGGCGCCGCAGCGCGTGCTCGGGGTGGCCTTCGTCTGTTCCAAGCCGCAACCGGACTCCGAGGCGAACCGGATCCGGCGCGTCGAGACCATCGCACGAGCACAGGACGAAGGAGTCGCGGCGCTCCTCGACGGCATGGCGCAGAACATGGTTGCGCCCTCGGGGAGGCGCGAACGGCCTGAGGTCGTCGCCGAGGTGCGCGCGCAGATGACCCTCACGCCCGAGGCGGTGGTTGCGGTGCAGGCAGGTTTGGCGGAGCGGCCCGATTCAGTCCCGACCGTCGCCACCATCCGCGTTCCGGTGCTTGCCGTTGCGGGCGTCGAGGACACTGGCGTCACGGCTGCCGACATGGAAGCTTTCCGCGCCGCTCCCGGCGGGTGCGAGTTCCATGTTCTGCCTGGTGTGGGCCACTTCGCCGCATACGAGCAGCCGAAGAAGGTTGCCGCGCTGCTGGCCCCGTGGCTGCGCCAGTTTGAAGCGTGAGAAAAGAGGGACCAAGGGAACAAGGCAGCTCGGACAGAGCAGCGTGATTTTCAGGAGTGTGCCGTGAAATTCGATCGCTACATCGGATTTAGTGCCCTGAAAGGCTTTCGCACCTTGAGGGTGGCCATGTTTCTGCTGCTTGTCATTGTGAGCAGCGTTTGCCGGTCACAGGATTGCGGAAGCGGAAATGTGAGGCAGGCGCGGCTTGCTTCTCTGCGCCGGTCGGGAATTGCGGTTTTGAAGGCAATAGAACAGAAAGACAGTGAAACGCTTCTTCGCTACATAAGTCCCGGTGGCATAGGATTTGGACCGGATAAGCCACCGATTATGCGAAAGGACCTGCGGCGACAGTTTGCGCACAGAGAAGGCGCCTACTGCCTGTTTTTCTCCACGGGTTGCATCGCAAACATGGGCGGGTTCAAGGGGCTTGAACCGGATCCGATTCTGTCTAGATGGAAGATCTCCTACTTCGAATGGCTAGGCCTGAACAAGACGTACACCATTAGAGCAGGCCTGTTGGACAACGTCGTCGGGATCGAGGGGTGCGCCGGAGAATTCCATGCCCAGGTACAAACGGAGATGAAGAACGCGCCGAACGATATTGAGCTCGATTTTACTTCTTACAAGGGGCGGTGGTGGCTCGTAGATACGGTCGACTCGGTCCCATAGGGCCGGATTGCCACTTAAGCGCTCTAACCGCGCCGCACTGCGCCGCTCTGCGCTGATAGAATTCTGCACGAAATCATTTGCTGCCCCAGGGGGAATCGATGAGCGACATCAACCACAGGAATCCAAGCCGCCGCACATTCCTGCGATCCGTGCCGGCTGCCGCAGCTGCGGGGCTCGCGATCGCCGACGCGCTGCCGTTCGCCGCTTCCGCGGCCGCGCAGAGCATGGCCAACACGATCGCCCCGGCCGCGCCGGCCTTTCAGGTCTTTACCGCGCAGCAGATCGAGGCCGACGCCAAGGCTCTTGCGGCCACTCCGGGCAACAACAATCTCGTGCAGGGAAAGAACTTCACCATGGTTCTGACCACCGAGAAGGCCAAGAGCGCCAAGGAGTTCGAGTGGCACGAAGGCCGCGACCACGTCCTGCAGGTTCTGAAGGGAACGACGGTCTACGAACTCGGCGGAACGCCCAAGAATGCGCACAGCCCCAAGGCCGACGAATGGCTGGCGCCCGAGTCGGAGGGTGCGACGACCATCAAGCTGCACAAGGGCGATCTGCTCGTCATCCCGCGCGGCACTCCACACAAGCGGAGCACTGCATCGAGCGTAACGTTCCTGCTGATTTCTCCGCAGGGAACAGCGGCCAGCTAGAGAGCCTCTCCCAGCGGCGCGTGGGAGTTCAAAACAGTCAGCTTGCAGCGAACGGCATACAGGGCTTTTCAACACCGTCTCACTCAAGGGGTTCACCCCAGAGGGTTGCTTTGCTCGTCAAGCCCCAAAGCTCCACCCGACCGCTGCAACCCGTTGAAAACACCGCGCAAGAATTTTTCGCCAGCCTTGCAGATCATTTCCCCCTCTTCGCGCACAATAGACCCAGCACGCAAAGGAAAGGGCACGGTCTAGGGTTCACCGTTCACCGTTCACGGGCCTCCGGCCCGCAACTCCTTTGCTTAGACACATCTGAAAATAAGTCCTTTGGAATCAGATGGATCGCGGACCCTATTTGCGCCAACCCCATGAAACCAAAGCACTTATTTCCAGATGCCGGGGGAGGCACCCCCCATTACTATTGAGTAACATGGAGTCCAAAAACGGCACATTTTGCCCTCGAAAGCGCCGTTCTCGAACCCTCCTGCACCAGAAATGCTGCAGGAGCCCAGAGCAAACAGCTACGAGCTACCGGCTACAAGCTACCGGCTACAAGCTACAAGCTGGTTTTTCAATTCCGGCTGCGCATCTTCGCCAGAAGTCGCAGGATCTCCAGGTAGAGCCACACCAGCGTGACTACGATGCCGAAGGCGGCGTACCACTCCATGTACTTCGGCACGCCGTAGGCCACTCCCTGCTCGACGAAATCGAAGTCGAGCACGAGGTTGAGCGCGGCCACGGCGACCACGATCAGGCTGAAGCCGATGCCGACGATGCCGGAGCCGTAGACCGAAGTGAAGAGCGGGATGTGAAAGAAGCCGAGCAGCATCTGGGCCATGTAGAAGAGGAAGATGCCGCCCGTGGCCGCCACGACGCCGAGGCGGAACTTCTGCGTGACCTTGATGAGCCCCGACTTGTAAGCAAGCAGCAGCACGAAGAGCGTTGCAAACGTCAGCCCCACGGCCTCCATGGCGATGCCGGGATAGCGGAGTTCGAAGATCGCAGAAAGGCCGCCGAGCACAAGGCCCTCGAGCAATGCATAGATGGGCGCCGTCACTGGCGACCACGCCTTTTTGAAGGCCGTGATCAAGGCGAAGATGAGGCCGCCGAAGGCGCCAATCACGATCGCCGGGCCGGCGAAGCTCATGTTGCGCGTCCCCATGAACGAGTTCCACGTCCAGGCCGCCGTGGCCACGGCGCACAACAGCAGAATGCCGGTCTTGTTGATCGTCCCGTTCAGCGTCATGCGCTCCGACGCGTCGACCAGGCTGCCGCCGTACTGGCTGCGCTGAAAGTCGCTGAATGTGTTCTGGCCCAGGGCCGGATTCGAGGTCTTGATCAGTGCCATAATGTGTCTCCGTGGTGCGAAGCGGGCCCGCGAATGGGCAGACTTCCGCGGAAAGCGTGACCCGCAGCTTTCATTTTAATTAGATGGGCGGGGATTCGCCGGAGTTTCAGGGCCACTCGCGCTCAGTCCAACGCCGTCATGCCGTACTCGCTCTCGTAGCGCTCGACAGCGGCCATCAGCTCCTCGATCGCGCCGACCGGCTTGATGCCGCCGCGCGCGCCCTGCGCCATGCAGTTCATCGCCGCCGCCGCGCAGGAGAAGTCGAGCTGCCGCTCGAGCGGCCAATCCTGCATCAGGCCATAGATGAATCCGGCGCGGAAGACGTCGCCGGCGCCCGTCGTGTCGACAACGGGCACACGATAGGCGGCGCTGTGCAGCAGTTGCTTGCCGTCCCAAGCCAGCACACCGTCCTCGCCGAGCGTTGCCGCGCTGAGACGGCATTCGTAGCGCGATTGCATCTTGCGCAGCGCGCGCTCAAGGTTTGGCTCGTGCATCAGGCGGCAGGGAAAGTCCTTGCTGACGATCAGGTAATCGATGTTGGCGATGAGGTCTTCGACGCCGGGATAAGTCTCGTCGAGATCGGCCACCGCGGGAATGCCCGCCGAGTGCGCCCAGCTTGCGGCCAGCGTGGCGGCGGCCGTATCGTGCCCGTCGACGTGGAGCAGGCGCGCATTCACGACCCACTCGCGGCGCAGCTCTTCGGGCCGGAGGGTCATGTGTTCGTCGCGCCGGCAAAGCACCGTGCGCTCGCCGCCCGCGTCCACCAGGATGAGCGATTGCGGGCTCACGCCGCCGGGTACTTTGATGAGCCGTGCATCGACGCCCAACCGCTCGAAGGCTCGCTCGTGAAGCCGCGCTGCGTCGTCGTCGCCCAGCTTGCCCACGTAGCGGGTGCGCAGTCCCCACGTCTGGCAGGCGACGACGGTCGTGGCCACCTGGCCGCCCGGCATCACGCTTGCGGTGCTGTACTCGAGCTTGGAGCCGCGCTTGGGGTACGCGGGCAGCGGAATCAGCGTGTCCGTGGCGTTCAGGCCCACGCCGACCACATCGACCTGCGGCAATTCGGTCACTTCGTCATTGTAATTGGGGAAACAGGGAACAGGGACAGGGGAACAGGACACAGAAAGCAGGCAGCGAGGAACGGAAAGACAGGGAATAAGGGAACAAGACAATCGGGGGCCAGGGAACGTCGCACCTTTCCTGCACAGAACGCGGAAAAGCATGGCGAACGGGCGCGATGCTGTAGGCTCAAGACAGTATTTCTTTGCTTCTGGACGAGATTTGTGACGGACACGACGATTCTTTCGCGCCCTTTTCACTCTCCGCACCGTGGCGACGCGATGCATTGCGATGGTGTCTCGTTGGAAGCGCTGGCCCGCCGGTATGGCACGCCGCTCTTTGTCTACTCAGCGGAGGACATCCTCGGACGGCTGCGGTTGTTTCAGCAAGCGCTCGCGGGCCGGGATCATCTCGTCTGCTACTCGGTTAAGGCCAATTCGGCGCTGGCGATCCTGAAGCTGCTCGCCGCGCGCGGCGCGGGCTTCGACATCGTTTCGGGCGGCGAGTTGGAGCGCGTGCTGGTTGCTGCGCCTGAAGCGGCGGGACGCGTGGTGTTCTCCGGCGTGGGCAAGACCGCCGCGGAGATCGATCTTGCACTGAAGGCCGGAATCTTCCAGTTCAATGTGGAGAGCGAGGGGGAGCTTGCGCTACTCGCGGCGCGGGCAAGCAAGCTCAAGATCCGCGCCCGGTTTGCGCTGCGCGTGAATCCCGACGTATTTGCCGATACGCATCCGTACATCTCGACTGGATTGCGCGAGCACAAGTTCGGCATCGATATTCGCCGCGCGCCGGCGATCTACAAGAGCGCGGCCGGGAGCCGCTGGCTCGAGGCACATGGCGTCAGCGTTCACATCGGTTCGCAGATCCGCTCCGCGGCCCCGTTCGGCGCGGCGATCGAGCGGGAGGCCAAGCTGGCGCGGCAGCTCCGGCGCGAGGGTATCGCGCTCAAGGCTATCGACGCAGGCGGAGGATTGGGAATCGACTATCACGGCGGCGCATTCGACGCAGCGGCCAAGGTCGAGGAGTATGCGGCGGCCCTCGAAGCGGCGCTGGGCGATTTCGGCGGACGCCTGCTGATCGAGCCCGGGCGCTTCCTGGTGGCGCCGGCCGGAGCGCTCGTGGCGCGCGTGCTCTACGTGAAGCGCAACGGCAAGAAGACCTTCGTGATCACCGACGCTGCGATGAACGACCTGATCCGCCCGGCGCTCTATCAGGCATATCACGAGATCGTTCCGGTGCGGCCCAGGGCAGGGAAGGCGCGCATCGTCGACGTAGTGGGGCCGGTCTGCGAGACCGGCGACTTCTTCGCGCGCGACCGTAGGCTGGGGCCCGTCGAGCCCGGCGACCTGGTGGCGCTGCTCGATGCCGGGGCCTACGGAATGGCGCAAAGCTCCAACTACAACTCGCGTCCCCGCGCCGCCGAGGTGCTGGTCGAGGGCGCGAAGGCGCGGCTGATCCGCCGCCGCGAGTCCATGGCCGACCTGTTCGCGGCCGAGGTCATCTGAATCTGCGGTCCCCTTCCGGCGGGCGCTGTCTGTTTGCCGATCGGTTTCCCCTCCACGCGGTGTGCGCTCGCTCTGCTATCGTATTGCGCGGGAGGAACTACCGTGCATTCTCGATTTCGAATCATCTGTGCGTTGATAGCCGTGGGCTGGGCGCTAGGGTTCTCTCCTTTCGTTCATGCCGACGCGCTGAAGGTTAAGACCGTGCAAGGGAAGGTTCACGGCCAACTGATCAATGAGGGCAAGGTGCGCGCGTTTCTCGGACTGCCGTATGCCGCGCCCCCGGTAGGCGACCTGCGCTGGAAGGCGCCCCAGCAACCCGCGCCGTGGAAGGGCGTGCGCGAAGCCACAACCTACGGGGCGCGCTGCGCGCAGAACCATGTCTTCGACGACATGATCTTCCAGGATGCGGGTCCCAGCGAGGATTGTCTCTTCCTGAACGTCTACACTCCCGCCCACGCTAAGGCCAATGGCAAGCTGCCGGTGATGTTCTGGATCCATGGCGGCGGCTATTCCGGCGGTGCCGCGTCAGAGCCGCGCCACAACGGAGATTTCCTCCCGACCAAGGGCGTGGTGCTGGTCACGATCAACTACAGACTGGGTGTCTTCGGCTTTCTGACCACGGAGGAACTGGCGGAGGAGAACGGCGGATCGGCAGGGAACTACGGCCTGCAGGATATGATCGCGGCGCTCCAATGGGTGAAGGCCAATATCGCGAATTTCGGCGGCGATCCGGGCAATGTGACCATCTTCGGCGAGAGTGCGGGTTCGTTGGCGGTGAGCACGCTCATGGCGTCGCCCATGGCACAGGGGCTGTTCGCGAAGGGCATCGGAGAGAGCGGGTCGGCGCTGGGCAACCTGCTGGGCGGCAAGACCGTCCCCGAGCAGGCGAAGTTGGACGGCGCCTGGGTGAGTTCGCTGGGCGTGACGTCGCTGAAGGAACTGCGCGGCCTGTCGACGGATGCAATTCTTAAAGCCGCTGCCAAGCGCGGAGGCATGGTCGGGTTTGCGCCGGTCATCGACGGGAAGGTGCTGACTGAGCCCGTGGTCGACACGTACGCGGCAGGGAAGCAGGCCCACGTTCCGCTGCTGGCCGGCTGGAACATGGACGAGGGGAGTTTTGCCGCGATGCGGCCCGTGACAGCCGCGCAGTGGAAAGAGACGGCGGCGAAACAGTTCGGCGACCGGTCCGCGGAGTTTCTCGGACTTTATCCCGGCAACGACGACGCACAGGCGCTGGGGTCGGCGATCGATTTCACCGGCGATTCGTTTATTGCGCTGGCCACGTGGGAATGGACCGAAGCCCACGCCAAGACCGGAGATGCGCCGGTCTATCGCTATCACCTGGAGCTGGCTGCGCCGCCGAGCAAGTATCATCCCGGCTCGTTCGCGTTTCACTCCGACGATATCGAATACGTGTTTGGCACTCTCGACACGCGCCCCGGGTCCGTGTGGCGGCCCGAGGACCGCAAGCTGAGCGAGCAGATGATGGACTACTGGACGAACTTTGCCAAGACCGGCGATCCCAACGGGCCGGGGCTGCCCAAGTGGCCGCGGTTCGACAAAGAGAAGGCGGTTCTCCATCTGGACAGCGAGATCACGGCCGGCCCGGACACCGTGCGGCCAAGATATGAGTTCCTGCTGAAAGGGGCAAGCGGGGGCGGGCAATGAAGGAGTGGGTAGGCCGGCTTACTGCTTTACGCCTGAGGCCGCGGTAAAGCCGGCTGTCTGCGATGCGGGGATGGCGTCGGAAGCCGGCGGCGGGACGAAGTTCAAGCCCTGTGCATTGATGGCTCCGGAGTAATCGGCGCCGAGCCCCAGACTCTTGAGTGCGCGCGAATCGGGCATGAGCTTGGTTTGCCAGCCGTGATCGGCCTGATACTTTTGCATCGCGGCGATCGTTGTCGCATCCCACTTGCCGTTGGCTTCGCCGGTCAGGTAGTGCTCGCGAATGAGGGCCTGCTGAATCTGCGTGACGCGATCCGGCTCGATGGCCTGCTGGCCGCGCGGGCGGCGCGATTTGCGCTTTCCATGCGAGGACTTGCGGGCGGCGGAGGTATGGATGCTTGCGGTGGAGGAGCGCTTAGCCGTCGCCGCGAAGGCGGGCGGCGCAAGAAGGACCGCGGAAACCAGCAATGCCAGAAATGAGCGAGACAACACCACGCGACAACCGCCCCAGAACGCGAGAATCTCAAGGTCTGTTAAAGAGAGTTTAATAAAGTGTTTCGCAATGCGGCAAGGGAAAACCTGATCGAACGCCGCGAAAGGACCGAATATGGAAACCGGCGCCGGCCGCGAAAAACCACAGCCGGCGCTGATTTCGAGCTGCTATAACGTTCCGCCGATGTAGTTGATTCCCTGGTCCGGGCGGCGCGGGTCGATGACTTCGAAGACCACGTCGTCCCCGGTCTTCAGTTTGTTCACCACGGCATCGAACTGCTCTTTGTTGCCGGTGGGCTGCTTGTTGACGCGCACGATCACTAATCCAGGTTCCAGTCCCTGCAGGTCGACAAAGGAACCGGTGCGGATGGAAGTGATGACCACGCCGGGGGTGTGCACCTTCGATGTCACCGACGATGGAGCGTCCTGGACGACCAGGCCCAGCCTGGACTCGCCCGCTCCGGCTGAGCTCTCCTGATCGTTTTCCGGCTGCGGGTTGTTCAGTTCGGCGAAGACCTTGTCGCGATCGCCGATGGTGACCGTCGTGTCGAGAGGCTTGCCGTCGCGGACGTAACCGAGGCGGATGGTCGAGCCCGGTCTGCGGCTGGCGATTTCGTTGACCAGATCGTCGCCGTCCTTGATGGCGCGGCCGTCGATGGTGGTGATGATGTCGCGGGGCTTGAGACCGGCTTGATCGGCGGGTCCGCCGGGCTGTACCTCGGTCACGATCACGCCGTTCTTGAATCCATAGACGCGGTTGACGGCCCCGGAGAGCCCCTCGTGGAACTGAATGCCGATGGAGCCGCGCGTCACCTTGTGGCTGGGACCGATCAGGTCGTTGTAGACCGCAACCACGGTGTTGGAAGGCATGGCGAAGCCGATGCCCTGGTAGCCCGCCGATTGCGTATAGATGGCCGTGTTGACGCCGATCACTTCGCCTTGCATGTTGAGCAGCGGGCCCCCGGAGTTGCCGGGATTGATGGCCGCGTCGGTCTGGATGAAGTGCTGGAACTGGCCTGGCGCGCCCTGATCGATGGTCCGGTTCTTGGCGGAGATGATGCCCGCCGTAACGGTCTGGGCCAGCGCAAAGGGGCTGCCAATGGCTTCGACCCAATCGCCGACCTGCGCGGTGTCGGAGTTGCCCAGGGTCACCGTTGGCAGAGGCGTGGTGGTGTCGATCTTGATGACCGCGAGGTCCGTGGCCCTGTCGACGCCGATGACGCGCGCCGGCCGCCCCTCGTCCACGTTGTCGGGATCGGTCGAGAGCTTGACGAAGATCTTGTCGGCCTTGTCGATCACGTGTTCGTTGGTGATGATGTAGCCCTTGGGATCGACGATGAAGCCCGAGCCAAGCGACTCCTGCACCTCGCCGTTGTCGCCCTCATCGGGCACGGGAATCTGGCCTAAGAAGTGGTTGAAGAAGTTTTGGAGGTCGTCCGATCCCTGCTGGTCGTTGTTCTGATCGTTGTCGCCGGGATTTTGCTGGTTGGGCTGCGTGCGGAAGTGGAAGTTCCGGTGCCCGCGATTGGTCGACTGCTTGGGCAGAGTCCGGGTATTGATGTTCACCACCGCCGGACCCACCGATTTGGCGATTCGCACAAAGTCGTTCGGCGGCACGGGCGTGGTGACAACCTTCAGGGGAGTCGCGTCGGTGCTGGTGCTCTGGCTTTCCTGGCCACGGACTCCGTGGGCGGCAAACGACCCGGCCACGATGGCGACCGAGAGCGTGGCGAGCACTACAAAGGCTGATGTAAGACGGCGCGAGCGAAGCCGTTCCAGCGGCAATTTCATACGGTTCAATGACCTCATTGAGTGGCCGGTCAAGCGACCGGCATATTAATACGCCATTTCTAAGTATAGCGATCCGCAAGCAGCTCCGCAGCGGTGGGAGGGGGCGCCATGGTCACTGTGCGGCCGCCCACTCCAGCATGGCGAGAGTGAGCAGCAGGATGCGCTTGAGCGCGAGATCGCGGCCCCTGGACGAATACCATTCGCGGAGCGTGTGTGCGGCGCCGCCTTCGCCCCCCGCGCCCACCGACAAAGCCGGTACGCCGAGCGAAAGCGGGAGGTTGGCGTCGGTCGAGCCCAGCCGCTGATCGGTGCGCAGGCCGAGGTGCCGGTCGACCGCGAGCAACGTGGCGAGCAGCGGGGAATCTGCAGGCAGTTGCGCGGCAGGCCGGTCGCCGATCCTGGAGACCTGGAATGACAACAGCCCGCGCGAGTCCGCGGCCGCGGTCTTTGACTTTGCGTTGCAGATATCGACCGCATCCTCCAAAGCGCGATGCAGCGCGACTTCGAGGCGCACGAGCTGGCCGGGATCGGTGGAGCGAAAGTCGATCGTGGCCTGGACGTTCTCGGGAATCGAGTTGACGCTGAGGCCGCCGTGAATGGTGCCGAAGTTGAGCGTGGTGCGGGGATCATCGGGCAGCGGCGTCTCGGCCAGCGCGGCCAGTGCGGCGGCAAGCGCCGCGATGGGATTGGGGGTGCCCGCGTCGGTGAAGCTGTGGCCCCCCGGACCCGTGACCGTGACCTGGTAGCGGCGGCTGCCGAGGGCCTGGGTGACTGCGCCGTCGGCGCCGGGGCCGTCGAGAACGATGTGGGCCGCGACGCGGCGGGCGATCGGGTTGCGCTGGTAGAAGTGGCGCACGCCGCGCAGATCGCCCTCGCCTTCCTCACCGACGTTTCCCAGGAAGACAAGCGGCAGCGGTAACTCGATGCCGGAGTGAATGAGCGCGGCGGCGAGGGCCAGCATTCCCGCGACGCCGGCGGCATTATCGCTGGCGCCAGGGGCTTCGAGCCGGTCGCCGTCGAGGACGGGGTCGATCGGCGTGCCGGCAGGAAAGACGGTGTCGATGTGCGCCGAGAGCAGGATAAGCGGACCGGAGTCCTCGGGCGGCGCGCCGGGGCGAGTGGCGGGCAAGACGCCGAGGACGTTGGCGACGGCGTCGATCTCAACGCGGCTGAGACCGGCTTCGGTGAAGCGCCCGGCGAGCCACTGCGCCCGCGCTTCTTCGCCGTGCGGCGGAGCGGGGATCGAAACCAACTCGACCTGCCAGTCCATGATCGTCTTTGGGTTCGCGTGCAGCCAGGAGAACGCGGCATGGACGGGCCGCAAGGTGGCCAGCGCCGTAATGCGCGAGAATGCCGAGGTTGGGGAAAGGACCGGCATGGAGATGAACTCAGAGTAGCAGGAGCACGTCTTATGACGCGGCCTGCAAATCGGTCTTTCGCCCGGAGCGGCAGTTGGAGAACTCCGTGACGATCTCTTCGATCGGAATGGACTGGCCCGCTTCGATTTCTCTGTCCCTGAGTTCGAGAATCCGGAGCAGTGTCTGCGATTCCCGGTTGACAAACGCGTTGGTTGGAATATCCGGAATCATAAGGAATCCTCCAAATACTCGACGGAATGCAGGAACAGACCGCGGGCGGGGGCGGTGGGGCCGGCTGCGGAGCGGTTGCGCGCGGCGAGAATGGCGGGAATGCGATCAAGCGGCAGAAAGCCGCGGCCGACGTCGATCATGGTGCCGACGAGGTTGCGCACCATGTGATGGAGAAAGCCGTCGCCGCGGACGCGGTAAACGAGGAGTTCGGCGGCATCGGCGGGGCGCAGCTCCCATGCGGAGGAGAAGATGGTACGGAGAGTCGAGTCCGGGGGATGGTCCATGGGGCTTGGGCCGGGGGTTGCGGAAGGCTCTGCTGTGCGGTGTGTGAGGTCGGGATCGGTCGCGGTAAAGCTCTTGAAGTCGTGTTCCCCGACGAAGAAACGGGCGGAGGCTTCAAGGAGATCGAGATGGAGCAGCCAGGGGCAGGCGTAGACGAAGCGAGCCAAGAACGGAGAGGGGTCGGAGCCGCGGAAGACACGATACTCGTAGGTCTTGGCGATGGCCGAATGGCGAGCATGGAATGTACTTCGCACCGTTCTGGCCTCGAGCACCCGGATCGCTGAAGGGAGAGTGCGGTTGAGGGCGCGAAGGAGGTTGTCGGGCGGGATGGGAGCGCGCAGAGCAAAGCTCGCCACCTGGGCCAGGGCGTGCACCCCGGCATCGGTGCGGCCGGAGCCCTGGGGCAGAGGCGTCTCGCCGACGATGCGGCCGAGAGCCGCTTGCAGCTCACCCTGGATGGTCGGCAGGCCGGGCTGAACCTGCCAGCCCTGGAAATTGGAGCCGTCGTAGGCGAGAGTGAGCCTCCAGGTCTGCGGGGCCGGACCGTGTTGTGGACGATCGTTCAAGCGAAGCTCCAGAACAGGGTAGCTGAAACCTGTTGGTAGGGGGAAAGGGAACGAGTCAGCGAGTCGGTTGGTCGCCCCCTGGGGCTGAAGTTGCTGCCCTTGAATGCGCCCTAGTGAGGCGGCCGGGAGGTCTGGAGTGACCCAAACCGCCGATGTGCGGGCCCGGGGTTACCAGTTGGTTAGGGGGCCCTCCCTTTTTGTAAGCAACCGGTTTATTTCGAACAGGTTGGCACACGTCTCCTGCCGTAAGCAAATGATTCTACGAGACTTGCTTGCAGATTCGTGACAGCAAACGGGTTAGAAGCAGTTGCCAGTGGTCAGGGAGCAGAAACCAAGAACCCGCCTCATCCTTTGCTGGATTCATTGTGCACGAAGGAGCGGAAATTCTCTGCAAAGAGCAAGGAAGAAAGATGCGAGGGAGCAAGGAGCGAGAAATCAGCGAGTTACGGGATGGTTGACGGGATCAGCCGGGAGAAAGAGGGCTTGACATGGACGACGGGTATTAGGTGGACGGAGCAGCAGATTGGGAAATTCCACAGGGGGGAGTTTGCCGGAGAGGCCGGGGCGGAGTATTTTACTAACTAGTTAGTTAAACTCATATGAGGTCGAGGGAGTGAGCAAGAAGCCGGCGGGCATATCGGCTCTTGTATTCTTTATTGCTGGCGCGTGGAATGCGCTCACGCGGAAGGTTGTGAGTGCGGTCTAAGGAAATGACCGTGCTTTGGGAACGAGAGAGGTATCGATTTCGTAATCAAGGAAGAAAGTGTCTGGGGCCATGTGGAAGCGATAATCGTTTTGACAACCCAGGGAATTGCATCCGGGGCGGCCGAGCGGCTGCCGGGAGGCGGTATTGGCGCGACGTAACGGTTTGTGGAGAGAAGACATGCATTTTTTGAGGATGGGTGTACCGGACGGGGAACGGAGCGCGACGGGCAGTGAACGCGAAGGAACCGGAGTGAGGCGGCGGCCGGGGACGGGGTCGAGCGGGCGGCTCCGCGCAGTTGCGGCCGTGCTTTTGACCCTGGCGGCGACGACGCCACCGGGATACGCGCAACAAGCCGGCGCCGGCTCGAAGGGCCCGGACAAGGCGGCTTCGGAGTTGCCGACAGCGCCGACGCCGGAGCCCACGCAGCCGATCCCGCTGCGCACATCAGGCCGAGACTATTCGAAGCCCTTCGGCAGTTGGCTGCGGAATCCGGTCAACGTCTACCGGCCCACGGCCATCGGCAAGGCGAGCTTCAACAACTCGTTGCGGTTGGCCGACCTGGTGAAGAACGGCAAGATCTACCTGAGCCTGTCGGATGCGATCGCGCTGGCGATTGAGAACAACTACGACATCGCGATTGCCCGGTACGACCTGGACATCGCCGATACGGACATTCTGCGGACCAAGACCGGGGCGGTGCCGATGGGCGCGCCATCGGGACTCATCACGGGAACGCTGGGCGGCTCGACCTCGACGCTATCGACCGGGGGCGGACCGGGCGGATCGACGGTGGGCTCGGGCGGCGCAGGCTCGGGTGTTTCGGGACTGACGCTGACTACGGCTGGCGCAGGTCCGACGCCGGAGAATCAGGACCCGGCGGTCACGGGAACCATCCAAATGGATCGGACCCGCTCCCAGCAGACGAGCATTTTCAGCCCGGAAGCCTCCACCAACACCGAATCGTATAACTTCACCTACAGCCAGGGCTTTGTCCCGGGAACCTCCCTGGCTCTTTCGTGGAACAACAGCCGTAGCAACACCAGCAACACGCTGTCCAGCTATACCCCGGAGCTGAGTTCTTCGTTCAAGGCCACGGTGACCCAGCATCTGCTGCAAGGCGCGGGGATCTGGGTCAACAAGCGCTTCATCTACCAAGCGCAAAACGACCGGCGGATCACGAACTCTTCGTTCCGTCAGCAGATTCTTTATACCGTGAACCAGGTCGAAAGTATCTACTGGGGCCTGGTGCAGGCGTATGAGGATGTGCAGGCCAAAGAGCACGCGCTGGAACAGAGCAACCAATTGCTGGCCGACAACAAGAAGCAGTTGGAGATCGGCACGATGGCCCCGCTGGACGTGGTGAATGCCCAGTCGACGGTGGCCACCGACCAGCAGTCGCTGCTCAGTGCGCAAAACGCATTGACCTACCAACAACAGGTGATCAAGCAGGCGATCGCACGCAACCTGAACGATCCCGCGCTCTCGGCGGCGCCGGTGATTCCGACGGACCGCGTGAGCCTGGAGCCGATCCAGGAAGAGAGCCAGCCGGTTGAGGCGCTGGTGCAGGAGGCGTTCCAGCAGAGGCCGGAACTGGAGCAGGCTGTGCTGACGCTGCGCAACGACGAGATCACGCTGAAGGGCGCGCGGAACGCGCTATTGCCAACCCTGGATGTCTACGGGTACTACGGCGCCAGCATCATCGGCGGCGCGGTCAATACCAATTGCCACTTCGGCACGATTTCCTGCACCGTCCAAGGGAATGCCGCGCCGGGCGACTACGGAAGCGTGCTCGCCGATCTGGTGAACAGCACCGCGCCGGACAAGGGCGTAGGGTTCAGCCTGACCATCCCCATCCGGAACCGTACCGCGCAGGCAGTGCAGGAGCGCTCGCTGATGGAGTACCGGCAGGCGGAGCTTCGGCTGGAGCAACTGCACACGGAAATCCGGATGCAGGTGACCAACGCGATGTACGCGCTGACCAGCGACCGCGCCCAGGTGAAAGCGGCCACAGCGGCGAGAGACTACGCGCAGCAGAGCCTGGAAGCGGAGCAGAAGAAGCTGCATCTGGGAGCTTCGACGACGGCCAACGTGCTGCAGGAGCAGCGCAACCTGGCGACGGCGGAAGCCAACCTGATTGCCGCTCATGGCGGATACGCTAAGGACCGCGCCGGGCTGTATCAGATCCTGGCTTCGACCTTGCAGCACTACGGGATCAACCTGCCGGAGGCTGCGACGGGCACGATGACGACGGCGCCGGCGGTGCCAGGCGTGGAACCGGCCAAGCCGGGCAACGAACCTTCGATGACTCCGCCGGCGGCGGCAGGGGCGCAGTAGGCGGGTTCAAGCAGCGATGGCAAATGGACGGCCCGGCGAACGCCGGGCCGTTTTGTCTACGGGGAAGGTAGAGAAGCAGCAGATGTTGCATTTGACGCATCACCTGAGGTAGGATGGCGCATGGGCAATAAGAATCGCCTATGCAAGGATACCGACTACGAGACTGGTTTTTGGTGCGCCGGCGGCGCCGGCATTCTGAGGGAGGAGATTTGGGTGGATGAGCATGGGGACATCGCCCGCTATAACCTTGCATTCCTGCTGCCCCACTTGTTCTATCCGGACAATGGCAGAGTGCTTGGGTTCGATAATGCGCACGGGGTGCATGAACGTCATTTCATGGGCACGGTGCAAGAGGTGGAATTCGAGAATTTCAAAAGCACCGCGAACCGCTTCTATCGCGAGGTGGAAGCGATCAGGAGAAGTTATGAAGGTAAAAGTATTCACTGACGGATTTAAGGGACACGTGCGGCGTTCTCGCGAACGTTCCCGCCGACGCGAGATGGGAGAACGCTTGGAGCCAGAAAAGATCATTACCTTCGAAGACCCTGTAATGATGGTCGAATGTTTTACCGCGCAGAGAATGCGCCTGGTTGAAACTGCCCGCAAAAAGAAGCTGAGTATTTCGGCACTTGCAGAGGAGCTGGGCCGCAACCGAGGTGCAGTGACCCGCGATGTAAATAGGCTCAAGAAACTTGGACTGATTCGCCTCCGCGAGAGGGTGAATCCGGGGCACGGTGTCGTTCAGATTGTCGAGCCAGTGGCGAAGAGGATCGAGATGCGGGCAGCGCTGTAATTCGCTGGCCACGCGAAACCCGCGCTAGCGCTCGGCGACCTGATCGAGGAGGTCGAAGAACTCGGGGAAGCTGATGGCCGCGGAGTCGGCGCCCTGAATGAGCGTGTCGCCGCTGGCGCGGAGGGCGGCGACGCTGAAGGCCATGGCAATGCGATGATCGCCGCCGGAGTCGATTTGGGCGCCGTGGAGAGATTGGCCGCCGGGCACGTCGAGACCGTCCTCAAATTCCTCAACCTCGGCGCCCATGGTGCGGAGATTCTTCGCAACCAGGGCGATGCGGTCGGATTCCTTGACACGCAATTCGCGCGCTCCACGGATGCGGATGCCGCCGCGGGTGAAGGGTGCGATGGCGGCGAGGACGGGCAGCTCGTCGATGAGCTGCGCAGCAAGCGCGCCGGCGACTTCGGTCGAACCGAGGCCCTCGGTGGGCGCGGAGATCTGGACGATGCCAACCAACTCGGCGTGCTTCTCTTCGAGATTCAGTACGGAGATCTTCGCGCCGAGCGCGATCAGAACGTCGAGCAGAACGGCGCGCGTGGGGTTGAGGCCGAGCGCGTCGATGACGAGCGAGGAGCCGGGGAAGAGCGCCGCGGCGCACAGGAAAAACGCGGCCGAGGAAAGATCGCCGGGGATGGCGGCGTCGATCGCATGGAGCGATTGCGGGCCGGAGATGGAGACGGAATCGACGGTGCGCGTCAGCTCTGCGCCGAAGGCGCGCAAGGCGAGCTCGCTGTGATCCCGGGTGCGGACAGCCTCGCGAACGGTGGTGGTTCCGGCGGTTTGCAGGCCGGCGAAAAGAATCGAGCTTTTGACCTGTGCGCTGGGGACGGGTGGGTTGAAGTCGATGGCGGTTAGCGTCGCGCCATCGATGGTGAGGGGCGCATGGCCGTCGGTGAGCGTGATGCGCGCGCCCATGGCTTGGAGCGGCTTGCGAATGCGCTCCATAGGGCGGCGTGAGAGCGAGGCGTCGCCGGCGAGAGTGAAGCGGCCTTGCTGCGGGGCGAGCAGGCCGGAGATCATGCGCATGGTCGAGCCGGAGTTGCCGCAATCGAGCGGATGGTCGACGGCTGTGACACGGCCGGCGACGCCGGTGATTTCGACGGCGTTGGGGCCGGCGAGTACGACTTTCGCGCCCAGCGCTTTCATGCAGGCGAGAGTCGAGGCGCAGTCGGCGCCGGTGGAGAAGTTGGTGAAGCGCGAGGCGCCCTCCGCGAAGCCGCCGAGCAGGGCGTAGCGATGGCTGATGGATTTGTCGCCGGGCAGGCGAAGGCTGCCGAGGACGTTGCGTGCGGGGCGGATGAGGCGTTCGTGGGCGGCGGTGGACAAGGGAGCTCCGGGAAACAGCTTTCAGCTATCAACTCTCAGCTCGTTTACGAGAACGCGGACGGTTGGTGAATCCGGGATGCGCCGAAGAGCTAAGACTGGGAGCCAAGGGCTGTCGTTACGAGTTTATCGAATTGAGCGGCATGGGGTGGGGCGCGCCAATGGGAATCGCGGGGAGCGGTGAAGAGTGCGGGCGTGGACGCCCGCACGACAATCGGCCGGGAGTGTCCGGGGGTACAAATTGTGCGGAATCAGAGCAGCGGCTCGAGGTGCGCGGTGAAGTGGCGCAGGAAGGGAGCTTCGTAGGTGAGGCTCATGCCGCGGATCTTCTCGCGGTTCTTCGAGACTTCAAGAATCACTTCAACAAGATAGTCAATGTGGCTCTGGGTGTAGACGCGGCGGGGAATGGCGAGGCGCACGAGGTCCATTTGCGCTACGGCGGCGAACATGAGCGTGCCGATCTCGACAGAACGGACGCCGCCTTCGAGATAAAGTTCGCAGGCCAGCGCCACGCCGGGAAACTGCGTCGGCGGGATGTGCGGGAGGAAAGCGCGCGCGTCGATGTAGACGGCGTGGCCGCCGGGCGGTTGCACGATAGGGACGCCCGCGGCGGAGATGTGATTGCCGAGGTAGGCCGTGGAGGCGATGCGGTAGCGAAGGTAGTCCTCTTCGAGCGCCTCTTGGAGGCCGACGGCGATGGCTTCGAGGTCGCGGCCGGCGAGGCCGCCGTAGGTGGGGTAGCCCTCGGTGAGAATGAGCAGGTCCTTCTCCTGCTGGGCGAGCAGATCGTCATTGGTGCAGAGGAAGCCGCCGATGTTGGCCATGCCGTCTTTCTTGGCCGACATGGTGCAGCCGTCGCCCATCCGAAACATCTCCTGCGCGATCTCTTTGGGCGATTTGTTCTCGTATCCGGGCTCGCGCAGCTTGATGAACCAGGCGTTTTCGGCGAAGCGACAGGCGTCGAAGTAGAGCGGGATACCGTGACGACGGCAAACCTCGCTGACTCGGCGCGCGTTTTCCATCGAGACGGGCTGGCCGCCGCCGGAGTTGTTGGTGACGGTGAGCATGACGAGGGGAACGCGCTCGCGGCCGACGCGGCTGATGAGGCTCTCGAGCGCGGCGACGTCCATGTTGCCTTTGAAGGGGTGCTGGAGGGCGGGCCGGCGGCCTTCGGGGATGGGCAGATCGACGGCTTCGGCGCCGGTGAACTCGACGTTGGCGCGCGTGGTGTCGAAGTGCGTGTTGTTGGGGACGACGTCGCCCTTCTTGCAGGTGACGCCGAAGAGGATGCGCTCGGCGGCGCGGCCCTGGTGCGTAGGGATCACGTGCTTGTAGCCGAAGATGCCGCGGATGGAATCGCGGAAGCGAATGAAGCTGCGGCTGCCGGCGTAGCTTTCGTCGCCCTCCATGATGGCGGCCCACTGATGGGTGGACATGGCGCCGGTGCCGGAGTCGGTGAGCAGGTCGATGAGCACGTCGTCGGCGGGCAGGAGAAAAAGATTGTAGTGGGCGGCCTTGAGAAGCTGCTCGCGCTGGGCGCGGGTGGTCCAGCGAATGGGCTCGACGCTTTTGATACGGAAGGGCTCGATGATGGTTTTGGGAATCATGATGTGTCTCTTGAGGTCCGTGCGAATTATTGCGCGGGACACGCCTGGACCGCAAAGGCGAAAAGCGAACAGCACAGGGATGGGGCAGAAACGCGTGTGCTGAATCCAGAGTTCGATGAGATGCAAGCGCAGATCCCCGTTCGATTCGGATCGCTATTGCGATCCTTCCCCGGGGCAGGCCTTCGACTTGTTGGCCGCGGCGGACTGCGCCATTCCGAGTCCTGTCCTGGACCACATCTTCGAGGAGGCGCGGGATCTACCTTCTCCGGGCCTGGTACGTCTCGAGTGCGATACGTCCAACGAACCAAGATCGTCGCGGCCTGGATTTAGAAAAGAGCAGTTGCGGTTAGAGAACATCTGCCTGTGCACATCTGGCGTCTCATCGAGGCAGATGGCGGCGAATGTCTCTCTGTGAGCTATTCAGAGCAGACATGGGCAATGGGTTGCCGTACGGTGGGTCAGAGGGAAGGAAGGAAACACATGGCAGACGAAATGGTTGAGGGGACTCCTAGAACGTATTCCGGCGCACTGATGGCGGTGATCGCAGTAGCGTTGCTTTTGGGCGTGGGCGGGATTATCTGGAGCTACACGCTGAGCAACAAAGTGGCGGCTCAGCAGCAGGCTGTGACGGATTCGGCAGCACAGAACGCCAAGCTGGCAGCAGCACTGCAGGATACCAATGCGCGGCTGAATGTGGCCACGGACCAGTTGAAGACCTCGCTAGGCGTGACGCAGAAGCAACTGGATACGCGCTCGACAGCGCTGCAGGTCCGCGAGGCTCGCGGAGAGCAGACGACAGCACGGCTGGCAACCGAGCAGCAGCAGACGGAGGGGCAGGTGGCCGCAGTTTCCACCGCCGTGACCGACGTGAAGACGGATGTTGGCGGTGTGAAAGCCGATGTGGCCAGAACGCAGAGCGACTTGGCCGAGACCAACAACCGGTTGACGTCGATGAAAGGGGATCTGAACGGCCACAGCATCCTGATTGCGCGTAATAACGACGAGTTGGAGATTCTGAAGCACAAAGGCGACCGGAACTACTACCAGTTCACGCTGGTGAGGGGGCTCAGGCAGCAGGTGGGGACAGTGAGCTTGGTGCTGAAGAGAGTCGACTCGAGCAAGAGCAAGTACACCCTCGTCGTCTATTCCGACGACAAGACATACGAGAAGAAGGACAAGAGCCTGAACGAGCCGCTTCAGTTCTACAGCGGCAGAGAGCCCCTGTTGTTTGAGATTGTGGTCAACAACGTAAGCGCCAGGAATACGGTGACAGGGTATCTGTCTTGTCCGAAGAGTGCGCCGGCATCAGCGGTGGCGGCCCGGTAATAGGGCGCAAGCCGCCGACACGTCCTTGACTCCAGATTGAGAATAGTGGCAAAGAACGTCTCAACGCCTGGAAGAAGGACGTGTCACATTTTCGGGTATCTTTGGGACAAAGAAGGAAAAACAAAAGGGAGTTTCCAGACAATGCTGTGGGGATTCAGCACAGGAACTCAAGGGTGATTGGATCCCGTTGCTTACCCGAATCGATCTCCCGTTGCCCACACCGATCAAGTGTAGGAGGCCGGGAGAATTTCCAACTCAAGCACCTCCCGGGCGAGCAGCGCTGTGGCCCGTTCTGAGTTCCGGGTGTATCGTCGCCAAACCGGAAGTAGCGCGGATTTAGGATTGGTCCCGTAAAACCGGCTGGTGGGAGGCGGTGCTTGCGCGATGCCGGCGGGGAGCTGGGTGGGTTGTCGAGAGGGTTTTGCGGCTCCTCAGCGAACGCGAAGGACAATGATGGTCTCGTCGTCGAAGCGGTCGTGGCTGCCCTGGAAGCGGCTGACATCGGCGAGGATGGCGTCGGCGATTTCCGCGGAGGGCAGTTCGCGGCTGCCGCAGAGGAGCGAGGCGAGGCGCTCCTGGCCGTACATCTCCTCTTTTTCGTTTTCCGCGTCGAGAATGCCGTCGGAGATGAAGACGATGAGGTCGCCGGGCTGCGTGGCGACGCTGAATTCCTCGTAGGTGACATCAGGGAACATGCCCAGCGGGAAGCCTTCGGCTTTGACGGGGACGGACTGGCCTCCGCGGCAGAAGACGGGCTGGCAGGCGCCGGAATTGGCCACCTGGAGGGTTTGGTTCTCGTCGTTCCAGAGCGTGAAGAGCATAGTGACGTACTGCGAATCGAGCCTGCGCTCCTGGATGGCGTCGTTGAGCAGGCCGAGCATTTTGGCCGGCTCGGGTTGGTGGGCGGCGGCAGCGTGCATGATGCCGCTGACAAGCGCGGCGAAGAGGGCGGCGGGCGCGGCTTTGCCGCTGACGTCGCCGAGGACGATGGCGGTACGGTTGGGGCCGTAGTCGAGGAAGTCGTAGAGGTCGCCGCCGATGGTGCGCGCGGGCAGGAAACGGACTGCCATTTCTAAGTGAGGATGCGAGGGCGCCTCGGTCGGCAGGAGGCGGAGCTGCACCTCGCGCGCCATGGCGATGTCTTTCTCGAGTTGGCGCTCCTGGCGATGCACAGCCTGATAAAGGCGGGCATTCTCGATGGCGATGGCGACCTGCGAGGCGAGGGTGCTCAACGTGCGCTGGTGCTCTTCGTTGAAGAAGCCGGGACGGGTGTGCTCCAGATCGAGCACGCCGATGATGCGGCCCTTGTAGAAGAGCGGGACGATGAGCTCGGAGCGGGTCTCGGGGTTCATCGGCAGGTAGCGCGGATCCTGGGTGACATCGGAAACATTGATGGCGCGCCACTCGCTGACCGCGGCGCCGACCAGCCCGGTACTGATCGGGATGCGGCGCATGGGCGCGTGGGAGTAGCCAAAGCGCCAGGCGTAACGCGTGATGAGGGTCTCGCCCTTCTCGTCGAGCAGCATGATGGAGAACAACTGGTAGTCGATGAGGCGGCGCAGAAGCTGGCCGATGCGCTCGAGGAGGGGATTGAGATCGAGGATGGAGGCCAGCTCGACGGCGATTTCGTTGAGGACTTCCAGGGTCTGCGCCTGGCGGGAGACTCGGGCGTAGAGGCGTGCGTTCTCGATGGCCTGGGCGATGCGTGAGGCCGTCATGGTGAGCACGTGAAGCTGCTCGGGACGGAAGAAGCCGGGCTGCTCGCTTTCGAGATCCATCACGCCGATGAGACGGTTTTTTGCGATGAGCGGCACGGCCAGCTCGGAACGCACATCGGGGTTGGCGTCGATGTAATAGTCCGCGGTGGAGACATCGTTGAGGAGGATGGGCTGGCGGGTGAGGGCGACCTGGCCGACGACGCCCTTGCCGAGCGGGACGCGGGTGCGCTCGATCTGCGGCGTGTGGCCGATCTGGAACCTCATGCGCAGTTCGTGCGTGCGGTCGTTGAGAAGAAGAATGGCAAAGATGCGATAGGGAATGATGGCGCGGACGAGCTCGGAGGTGCGGGCGAGCAGGGTTTGCAGGTCGAGCGTGGTGTTGAGCGCGTCGGTGAGGCGCATCAAGTAGGCGACGTCGGCCGGCTCAATGCGGGCGTTGACGGGATCGAGAAAGGCCGGAGACGTGCCAGGATCGACGGGACGATAGTCGCCTTCGAAGTCGTGGGCTGGCGGAGATGGAGGAGTAGAGGGCATAGGGGGTCGAAGGGAATGATAACGCAGGGAGCGGCCTCTGGCTTCTAGCTCCTAGCTTCCATCTGTGGCTCAACGACCGCCTGCGATGAAAGAAGCAGCAGAATGCGCGGGGAATCTTGTCTTTGACGGTCTTGCTGACCATTGTCCGGTCAGAGTTCTTTTTGAGCGACGCCGTCGGCCTCGATCGACTGAAGCCAAGAGCTAACGGTTAGAAGCTAGCAGCTAGAAGCTGCTTCAGTCGGCGCCGAGTTCGCGGACGATGGCGACGGAGGCAGAGCAGCCGATGCGGTTGGCGCCGGCTTCCAGAAGAGCGCGCACCTGGGCGACGGTGCGAATGCGTCCGGATGCCTTGACGCCGCAGCGCGCGCCGACCACTCCGCGCATAAGGGCGACGTCGGCCGGAGTGGCGCCGCCCGAGGCGAATCCGGTGGCGGTGTTGATGAAGTCCGCTCCAGCCTGGATGGCGATCTCGGAGCCGCGCAGCTTTTCTTCCATGGTGAGCAGGCAGGTCTCGAGATTCACCTTAAGGGTGATGCCATGCAGATGGGCCAGGCGAACGACCGTGTGAATGGCGAGCTGAACGGCGTGGTGATTCCCGCTCTTGAGCTGGCCGATGGGCAGAACCATTCCGAGTTCGCGGACGCCGAGGCGGATGAGGGCGACAGTCTCCTGGCGCAGGGTGGAGACCAGCGAGGCGCCAAAAGGGAAGCCGAGGGTGACGCCGACCGGAATGCCCGTGCCGGCGAGGAGACTAACGGCCGTGGAGGCCCAGATGGGGTTGACCATGACGCAGGCAAAGCGATAGCGGTCTGCCTCGGCGCAGAGGTTCTCGACCTGCTGGCTCGTAGCATCCGGCTTGACGAGGGAGTGGTCGATGATGGAGGCCAGCGATTGCCAGCTCTTGAGGGCTTCGGCGGTAAATGCGGCCGAATCAAAGGTCCCGTTGTCGAACTCCAGGTCGGGATCCTGAATAGGGATTGTCGCAGCCATGGGGGAATGCTCCTTGCTTTGCGCGGGGCCCGTTTTAGGCAGGCGCTTCGCCATCTCCGGAAGATGAGTATACGGTGTCACTGGAGCAGGGACCAAGTGGATGGACGCAAGATTGCACCGGACAGTAACATGAACGGACAGAATTAAACGGATTCTTTATGAATCACTCCGGATGGCCGGGCGACATGATGCAGATGTCGGGCAAGTTCCGGTACCGCTCGGCGTAGTCCATCCCGTAGCCGATGACGAAAAGGTTGGGGATGGAAAAGCCCACATAGTCGGCCTCGATCTTCTCGATGCGCCGGGAGGGCTTGTCGAGCAGGGTGGCGATGCGCAGGGTCTTGGGGTGCTGCTGGAGGAAGAGCTTGCGCAGATAGGAGAGCGTGAGGCCGGTATCGAGGATGTCCTCGACGATCAGGACGTTCTTGCCCTCGATGGGGTGGTCGAGGTCCTTGATGACCTTGACTGCGCCGGAGGAGCGCTGGCCGGCGCCATAGCTGGAGACGGCCACGAAGTCGAAGGTGGCGTCGGCCTGGATGGTGCGCGACAGGTCGACGAGAAAGAACGCAGCGCCCTTCAGCACGCCGACCATGACGAGCTTTTCGCCGTTCAGGTCGCGGGTGATCTCGGCGCCCATCTGGGCAATGCGATCGGCGATCTGCTGGCGCGAATAGAGGACGTCAAGGCCTTGTTCGGTCGTTGTGGACATGGAGACAGTATCGCGCGAATGGTGCTGCGGGCAGCCTGTGTAAATCGGGGGCGAAAAGCCGCGGAGCAAGCGGAGTTGGCGGAGTTAGGACGATCCCACCCTTCGCGCGAAGAACTGCGCGAAGGATGGGGCAACGGGCGGGGTTGGGGCGATCCCGTCCCTCGCGCAACGGCGCCGCGCGAAAGGGAGGGGCGACCGCAGGGCAAACGCACCATAGCGGCTATATGCGGCGGTGTGCGAAAAGATTGAGATGGGGAGATGGAGACTCCCCTGACGCATTTTGCGGAATTGAAGGATCCTCGTCTGCCGCGCACGCGT
>JBEKUS010000035.1:0-35121 GCA_049514795.1 Occallatibacter sp. | reverse complement strand
CCGTATGGCATCTCTGTGAGCGCCGCCTGCAACACGGCCAGCATGGGGAGCGGGTACTCCAGCGCAACCAACTACACCATCATCTCGCCCGCGAACAAACCGGGCGGTTTGCCGATCATCAATCCGGCTTGCGCTGCGGTCACGAGCTACATGCGGACGCAGCCCACCCGGGTCTGGACGCCGACCGGGACGATTCGCTTCCAGAGCACAGCTCTGAAGAACATCTCGATGAACGGAAACGTTCACTACACTCGCGGCTCCTCCGACCTGCCGCAATACTACGAGAGCGCGCAGGGCCTGACTACCCTGGCCGCCAACGGTACTGCAAATCGCTCCGTCATCTGGACGGGCGGCCACGCAACGGCTCAGCATTCGGTGATCGGCTCCGATTTCGGCATCGTCTGGCAGGTTTCTCCGACGGTCAGCATCGCCGACCAGGCCACCTACTCCAGCACTCACGAGCCGAGCAATTCGATCATTCCGCCGCAAACCGCGCTCGCCGATCCATCAGGCGCGGGCAACGGCACCATCAACTACTCCGGAACGCTCGTTGCAGGAACGGTCTCACTGCCTCACGGGATCAACGGCACGCTGGTCTACAACTACTATGGCCAGGAGTACCTGATCAACAATCTGACAACGAGCTGGGATCTTTCGTCGCGTGCGCGGTTTGCCCTCACCTACCGCTACAGTGACCGCAACATCGGCCAGGGCGTTCCTCACCAGGGCCCGATCCCGATCGCGCCGGGTGACCCCGTGAACGGAACCGTCACCATACATGAGAATGCTGGAGTCTTCAATGCCGCGCTGCGTCCCGCCAAGAACTGGGATCTGAACGGCACGGTCGAAATCGGCTATGCCGATAACGCCTTCACTGCAGTGGGCCAGCGGCAGTTCAGGACCTACCGGGTGCACACCATTTACCGGCCGAACTCCTGGACGACAATCTCCGGATCGTTCAGCGACCGCGAGCGGCACAATAACACGAACAACAACCAGGATGCCGTGGCAGCGGGCGATGCGAATTACAACGGCCCGATCAACCACGTCGATCACAACCGGATTGGAAGTGTGGGCGTAGCGCTGGCGCCAAATGAGCACTATAGCGTGAACTTCAATTACTCCTACAGCGACGTGTACGCGGCAACCAACATCTGCTATAGCAGCGGCGCCGCAGTCGCCTCGGCCACTACACCCGCCGTTCCCGGCGCCGCCACCGTCACGAACTCCGGTGCGCCCAACCTTTGTGTCGGCAACGCGACGTGGTTTGCCAGGGATTTCATGGATGCGCCGACGCAGTTCGGAACTGTCAGCGTCTCGTACAACCCGGTCGTAAAGGTGCGCACCAGCGCCGGCTACACCATCAGCGACGTGGGCGGCAGTCGCTTCTTCAACGATGCCCGCGACGTGAACGGCTCGATGGTTTCGAAGTACCAGACTCCGTTCCTGAATGTGGCCTACACCATGCATCCGGGACTGACCTGGAAGGCTGAGTACAACTACTTCGGCTACGGCGAGGGCGGGCCTTCGGGCGCCCCACTGTGCAGCTACGCAACGTCTGCCACGGCCACGATCAGTCCTTGCGCCTCTCTGCCCCAACCGACGGGTCTGACCGAAGGCGCCGCGGGAGCAACAGCGCCCCGCGTCTTCCACGCGAACAACGTCACCCTTGGAGTACACTACGAGTTCTAAGGGGAGGGGATGGTAGATTTTTCGAGGGGGTGGACCGGGAGCAGACGTCTCCTCGGCGCACCCCGCTTTTGACAGGCAGCGCGGAACCCGGCTGAAATGTTGCCGGTCCGGCGGAAGAGCGCGGGGTACGGGTCCTGGAAAAAGCCGTACGCGGCACTCATTGCCACGCGCAGACTGGCCGGGAAAGCAATTGGGGAGTAGTGCGATGAACAGGATGAGTCGTTCGACTTTTGCGCTGGCCGCCGTAGTTCTCATGGCCGGCACGGTGAGCTTTGCCCAGTCCTCCGGAGAAGCGGTGTACAAGGCCAGGTGCCAAAGCTGCCATGGCGCGCAGGGCGTGCCCAATCCGGGGATTGCCAAAGCGATGGGCGTAAAGCCGGCCAACGATCCGTCGGTAAAGGCGGAAAGTGAGGCGCAGATGATCGCTTTCACCGCCAACGGCAAGGGCAGCAAGATGCCGGCCTTCAAAGGCAAGATCACCGACGCCGAAATCAAGGCCTCGGTGGAGTACTTCCGGTCCCTGGCCAAGTAAGGGCGGGGAATTGCGGAGCTAGAACAAAGGGTTGGGCAAGAACACTTCGGCGCGGTCGCCGGTCTTCAGGCCTCCGATCGCGCCGGTTTGCGTCCGGTGGTTCCTGCTACCATTTCCACTACGGCGCCCCCGGCTGAAAGCTATGGCCGCCGCGGGCATCGACAACAAACACCCGGCAGGTGCTCGATAGCGCGCGCTAGCCTGCCCACGAACCCCAAGGAGTTATCCATGAGAATGATTCGTTCCCAAGTCGTGCTGGCCGCGGTGGTGTTGATGGCCGGTGCAGTCAGCTTCGCCGACGACGGCGCGGCGCTCTACAAGTCAAAATGCGCCATGTGCCACGGCGCTGCCGGTATCCCGAACCCTGCCATGTCCAAGTCGATGGGCATCAAGCCTGTCTCCGACCCCGCCATGAAGAGCCTTACCGTCGATCAGATCTCGGCGGCCATCAAGAACGGCAAGGGCAAAATGCATGCCGTGGCCGGGCTGACCGACGCACAGGTGAAGGAAGTCGCCGCGTATTTCAAGACTCTGAAGTAGGCTTGAGAACCGGCCGAAGAATTTGAAGGCAGGCCCGCTTTCCCGGGGTCCCAGCGACAGGTCTCCGTCGCCGGGGCGGCGGGGCGGGCCTGACCATCGACGGAGGCGAAGGGAACGTGTCGTCATTCGAGAGATTCCGCCAAAGCTGGCTTCGTCCGGCGCTGTTCTTCGGCAATAACCCCATCAGCCTGACCGGCGGCGCCATCACGACCGGCTCCGGCGTCACCATGATCAGCTACTGGCTGGCTGAGCTCTCCGGCCACCTGAGCGACAATCCTTATCTCGGCATCATCTTCTTCCTCATCCTGCCGTTCATGTTCCTGCTGGGCCTGGCGCTGATCCCGGTCGGTGTATTTCTGCGCCGCAGGAAGCTGCGGAAGGCCGGCCAGATTCCCGCCGAGTTTCCGCGGATCGATCTCAACGACCGGGTCTTCCGCCACGGCCTCGATATCGTGCTGGTGGCCACCATCGTCAACTTCCTCGTGGTGGCGACGGCCAGCTATCACGGCGCGGAGTACATGGATTCGCCGCAATTCTGCGGCCGCTCGTGCCACGTGATGACGCCCGAGTTCACGGCATACAAGATCTCCGATCACTCGCATGTGGCGTGCGTGGAGTGCCACATCGGCACCGGCGCGCAAGCCTACTTCAGCGCCAAGGTGAACGGCACCAAGCAGCTCATCGAGGTCACGTTCCATCCCATGGCAGGGCTCGCGCCCAAGATCGTTCCCAACTATCCCACGCCGATTCCCTCGCCGGTCACCAGCCTGCGCCCGGCGCGTTACACCTGCGAAGGTTGCCACACACCGACCCGCTTTGACGGCGACAAACTGCTGGTCAAGTCGTCGTTCGCCGACGACGAAGCGAATACGGAATCGCAGACGGTGCTCATCCTGCACCTGGGCGGCGTGGATTCGCTCTCGCACCGCACGGGCATCCATGGCGTGCACCTGGGCCACATCGAATACATCACCACCGATTCCACGCGCACCACGATCCCCTGGGTGGAAAGGACCAACCCCGACGGCTCAAAGACGGCCTATATCGCTTCGGCGCTCAACGGCGCGCAGCCCCAGGGCGACCGCCGCGTTATGGACTGCATCGACTGCCACAATCGCGCCGCCCACACCTTCGTCACCGCCGGGGAAGCCATCAACAGCGCCATGGCCGACGGCAGGATCAGTTCCTCGCTGCCCTGGATTCACAAGGAGGGCCTGGAGCTGTTGAAGGGCGACTACACCAGCCAGGAAGAAGCCGCCGTCGAGATTCCGCAGCAGCTTGAAGCCTTCTACCGGACGCAGAGTCCAGACGTGCTCGCTCAAAAAGGCGATTTGGTTAAACAAGCGGGCCAGGAGCTGGTCACCCTCTACGACCAGAACGTGTTTCCCTTCATGAAGGTCACCTGGGGCACGCACCCTAACCATATCGGTCACCAGGAATACCCGGGCTGTTTCCGCTGCCACGACGGCGACCATGCCGCCAAGGACAGCACCAGCATTACGCAGGACTGCTCCGCCTGCCACAACCTTCTGGCAGTCGAGGAGGCCAAACCGAAGGTTCTCTCCGATCTCGGCATCCAGTGAGCGCCCGGCCGTCTCATCCTTCTTTCCGCGCCGCCGGCGGAAAGGATGAGGCAAGGTTCGCTGGCCAGCTCTGCTTCGTCCTCTCTTTCCGCTCCTTCTGCCGAGACACCCCAGCCGCCGCAAGGGCGCGGGCGACACTCGTAGCCGACCCCCACGCCCGCCCCCTCGTGTTACGCTGGCATTTCCCGCGCGGAAAGCGGTCCGGAGAACCCGTAGGAGAACCACGTCTCATGCATGCCAATCATCCGGTTGATTTCAATCTAGTTGCCGCGGCGCACGCCGCGATGATCGAGCACGGATTCCAGCCCGATTTTCCCGCCGGAACCGAAAGCGAGTTGGCCGAGATCGTCGCACAGCCCTCTGCTGCTGCCGGCGTTGGTCTTCCCGACCTTCGCGATCTGCCTTGGTCGTCGATCGACAACGACACCTCGAAAGACCTGGATCAGATCGAATGGGCCGAGCAGCTCCCCGACGGCCGCATTCGTGTCCTGGTTGGCGTAGCCGACGTGGACGCGCGCGTGAAGCGGGGCAGCGTGATCGACAAGCACGCGCAATTTGAAACGACCTCGGTCTACACCGGCGTCACCATCTTCCCCATGCTGCCTACAGATCTCTCCGAGGGCATCACCTCGCTGAACGAGAACGTGGACCGCGCCGCCTTGGTCATCGAATTCGCTGTCGCCACGGACGGAACCGTCTCCGATGGCAAGGTCTATCGCGCGCTCGTCCGCAACCGCGCGCAACTCGCCTATCCGAGCGTCGGCGCATGGCTTGAGGGCAAGGCCGATCCGCCGCCCAAGGTGGCGGGTGACATCTTGTTCAAGCACCAGCTCGAGCTGCAGGATACGGCGGCGCAGCGCATGGAAGGTAGCCGATTCCAGCACGGTGCGCTCGATCTGGAGACCATCGAGACCCGCCCGATCATGCTGGCCGATCAAATCGTCGATATCGCGCGTCTCGAGAAGAGCCGCGCCACCTCGCTCATTGAGGAATTCATGGTCGCCGCGAACGGCGTAATCGCGCGTACCTTCGAGGACGCCGGCGTGGCCTCCATCCGCCGCATCGTGCGCACGCCCAAGCGCTGGGACCGCATCGTGCAGCTCGCCGCAGAGAAGGGCGCGACGCTGCCCGCCGACCCCGACTCCAAGGCTCTCAACGACTTCCTGGTCGCTGAGAAGCAGAAGGACCCCGACCACTTTCCGGATCTCTCCCTGGCCGTAGTCAAGCTCATGGGCCCGGGAGAGTACGTTCTGGTCAAGCCCAACGAGCCTTCACCGGGCCACTTCGGCCTCGCCGTACAGGACTACACCCACTCCACCGCGCCCAACCGCCGCTTTCCCGACATGGTCACGCAGCGGCTGCTAAAGGCTTGGCTCGCCCAGTCCGCCCCTCCCTACTCCGAAGATGCGCTCAGTGCCATCGCCTTGCGCTGCACCCTGATGGAGGACGCGGCGCGCAAGGTCGAGCGCGAGATGCAGAAGCGCATTGCGGCCGTCGTCCTGCACCCCCACATCGGCCAAACCTATCAGGCGATCGTCACCGGCGTGAACAACTACGGAACCTTCGTGCGCACGCTCGATCCGCACGTCGACGGAATGCTGGTCCGCGGCGGCAAGGGCCTGGATGTCGGCGACCGGGTTACCGTCAAGCTCGTCTCCACCGATCCCCAGCGCGGGTTCATCGACTTTGAGGCATAACCATATTTTTCAGTGTCTTATCTGCATTTCGCGGGACGCATGGTCCAGAGCCCTAGCTGCAACCTTCGGGTCAGAAGCGGCGAATTTCGCGTCCCAAGAGCCTCGATTGGCGTCTAATGGAACATATTTGTGTCTTTATGCTGCCGGGCGGTTGCCCGATTCGGGCGCAAAGGACCCGGCAAACGATAGAAACAGCTAAAGATCGGCCTCCCAAGGGACGATAGTTCTTGAGTGGACTTGTCGTCGTGGCTGATGCCGAGTCAAGAAAGACAGCAAGCGAAGGCGTTCTCCCATGTTCGGTCTGCCCGTTTCTGGACTACCTGCGGCAGTTGATAGATCGGCTGTCTGCGCCCGAGGCTGTCGTTTGTACCAGCGGATGCGCTCGAGTCTCTACATCTCTCGGCTCCCAGTCCTTCTCGCCGCAGGCGTTCTGGTGGCGGTTTCCGGAGTTTCTTTGCCTGCGCAGCAGGCCGGCTCGGCTCTGCCCTCCGCTCCGGACCCATCCGCCGCCGGCGTGACTCAGCAAACATCGTCACTGGAGCCCCAGGCCGTCTCGCGGCCCGCGAGCCTGTCAGCCACGCCCGGACCCAACATCTCGGCTCCTGAGCCCCAATCAGGCTCGATCAGCGGAACCGTAACCGACGCCCAGGATGAACTGGTGCCCGGAGCGACGGTCATGCTCGTGGGCCCCGACCCGGGCGCAACCAGCCAGGCCACGGCCAACGGCGAGGGCTTCTTCTCGTTCAAGAGTCTCAAGCCGGGCATTCCGTATCGCCTCATCATCAAGGCCAAGGGGTTTAGTGACTGGCAATCGCCCCCCGTCGTGCTTTCCCCCGGCCAGTTTCAAATCGTGCCGGGCATTCGCATGCAGCTTAAAGGCGAGCAATCGTCGGTCACCGTCTATGCCTCACCGGACGAGCTGGCCTTGGAGCAGGTCCAGATCGCCGAGCAGCAGCGCGTCTTCGGTCTCGTCCCCAACTTCTACGTCGCCTACGATCCCTCGGCGCCGCCGCTCACTGCCAAATTGAAGTTCAAGTTGGCGCTCAAAGTCTCCGCCGATCCCATCACGATCGCGGGCGTGATGTTTATGGCAGGAATCAACCAGGGAGCGAGGCTGCCCAACTACGGCCTTGGCGCCAAAGGCTACGGCGAACGTGTGGGCTCGGTCGCGGCGGACGGATTCACCGACATTTTCTTCGGCGGCGCGGTTCTGCCCGCTCTCCTGCATCAGGACCCGCGTTACTTCTACATGGGCACGGGCACCAAGCGGGCGCGCCTCCTGCACGCCCTTGCCGGCCCCTTCGTCTGCCGGGGTGACAACGGTCGCACCCAGCCGAACTACTCCACCGTTGGCGGCGACGTCATCTCGGCCGCCTTCTCCAACCTCTATTTCCCGCGCAAGGACCGCACCGGCATGGTCTTTCTGCAGAACATCTGGATCAGCACCATCGAGCGCACCGCCAGCACCGTCACGCAGGAGTTCGTGCTACGCCACTTCACCTCCGGGCCGAAAGGCAAAGGCGGCACGACCGAAGATGATCAGTAGGCCATAGCAGCCCGCGGGGTGCAAACACTCACCTCCAACCCCGCCTCCGCACTGCCGCGACATTCCATTCCGGGCCTTCCACCATCGCAATGCTGCATTCGCACACCTGCGGTATCATTCCTCCGTCCCGAAAAAGCGGGCAAACTCTAAGCCCAAACCTCCGCTCCCGCGCCGGAGCATGAAAGGCTCATCATGGACAGCTCTGCCCCTCTCGTATTGATCCTCATCGTTGTCGGCGTCGTCGCCATCTTCCTGCTCGTCACCGTCCTGAAGACCATGTACACGGTGCGCACCTACTCGGCCGGCGTGGTCGAGCGCTTCGGCAAGTTCAACCGCATCGCGCGCCCCGGCCTGCAGTTTCTTGTCCCTTACTGCGAAACCGTGCGCTTCGTCGACCTCCAGGTCCGCCAGGCCGTGGTCAATGTCGAAACCAAGACCAAGGACAACGTCTTCGTCACCATTCCGGTCTCGGTGCAGTACCAGGTCGTCGAGGCGAAGGTCTTCGACGCCTACTACAAGCTGAGCGACCCGCAGCGCCAGATCGAGAGCTACGTCTTCAACTCCATCCTCGGCCACGTGCCCACGCTCACCCTCGACGAGGCGTTCGAGCAGCAGCAGCAGATCTCCGCCGCCGTCAAGAAGGACCTCGACGAAGTCATGGACACTTTCGGCTACAACATCCTCCGCGCCCTGGTCACCGACATCGTGCCCGACGCCAAGGTGAAGGCCGCCATGAACGACATCAACGCCGCGCAGCGCGAGCAGATCGCGGCCCAGGCCCGCGGCGAGGCCGACAAGATCCTCAAGGTCAAGCAGGCCGAGGCCGAAGCCGAGTCCAAGGCTCTCCAGGGCGACGGCGTCGCCCGCCAGCGGCAGGCAATCATCAAGGGTCTGCAAAGTTCGGTCGAAGCGTTCAAGGGGGCGGTGGAAGGCTCAACCGCGCAGGACGTGATGGCGATGGTCCTGATGACGCAGTACTTCGACACGCTGCGCGAAGTGGGAGTGTCGGGCAAGTCGGCGACGATCCTGCTGCCCAGCTCTCCCGGCACGGTCAACGACCTGATGACGCAGATTCTGGCGGGATTTCAGGCGGCAAAGCCATCATGATTCGTACGATTCTCTTATCTGGCCGAGGCCCGACGTTTTCCGCCGGGCTTCCGGTTCTTCTCCATCCGCAGCTTCCAGGCCGTGTGCAAAGCGCCACGCAGCGAGTCCTCGTCCGCCTTCGCGAGACGGATATGGGTCATACCCATCCGCCCCCACCCGCCGTGAATTGGTAAGAACAGATCCGGCCGCTCGGCGAGAAACTCCGCCTGCACCTCCGGCGTGAGAAACAGATTGCCGTAGCCTTCCTTCACCGAGGCCAGCGTCGCAAAGATCCGACCTCCGACGCGAAAATCCACCGCGCCCATGTGCGAGCCCTCTTCTGCGCCCTCCAGGCTCAACGCAATCCGCTTGAAGTCTGATGCCTTCATCGTGAGCAATTCACAGTAAGCACAAAAGGAACAAGCTGGAAGCTAGGAGCTAGCAGCTAGAAACTGCTCTTCAAACTCCTCGTTCAGCCACTTCGAAAACGCCTCAAACTCCTCGTCCCGGCCCAAAAACTCCCGAACCATCGCACGCCCCGGCTTCGACCCGCCCTGCTCCAGCACCATCTTGCGGTACCGCGCGCCTGCCTCGCAGCCCAGCAGATCGGCGGGATCGAACTGCGCGAAGAAATCCAGGGCAATCACCTTGTCGAACATATACGTGTAGTAGTTCGACGAGTAGCCGGTCAGGTGCCCGAAGCTGGCGTACATGCGGTTGCCTTCGAGCCACGTCCACGGCTGGAACTCGGCGTACAGGTCGCGCGTCACCGCGTCCGGATCGAGCCCCTTCGGATCCTGATCGTGCAGGTCGAGCGAGATCGTGGTGTAGTAGAGCTGCGAACGAACCCAGTCCGCCCGCCCGAACGCGCCCGCCCGCTTCATCGTCCGGATCAGCTCCGCCGGCAGCACCTCTCCCGTTTCGTAGTGCTTCGCGAACGCCTGCAGCAGCTTCTCGTCGCGGAAGAACTCCTCGAGCATCTGCGACGGCACCTCGATAAAGTCGCCTTCGGTCGCAAAGCCCGACAGCCCCGCCCACTCCGTGTGCCCGCCCAGGATCGCGTGCATCAGGTGCCCGAACTCATGGAAGTACGTGACGACGTCCGAGTATTGCAAGAGGCCGGGATCGCTGCTGCCGTCGCCGCCGGAGAAGTTGCAGATCAGCGCCGCCTCGGGCAGCGCGCCTCCGCGCACGCCCGTCACCACCGGCGCGGCGGAGAACCACTTGCTCTTCCCCTCGCGCGGATGCATGTCGAGATAGAATCGTCCCACCACGCGCCCGTCCTCGAAGACCTCGAAGACCGACACCGTCTCGTGCCACGCCGGCGCATTCGACGGCCGGAACTCCACCTTGAACAGCTTCGCCGCCGTCTCCAGCACGCCGGCCTCCACCCGCGCATAGGGAAAGTATGGCCGCACCGACTGCGAGTCGAAGTCGAACTTCGCCCGCCGGAATTGCTCGTACCAGTACCCGCGGCTCGTGATGTCGATCTCGACGAGTCCCGGCTGCCGCCCGCGCGCGAACTCGACAACCTGCTCATGCTCGAGCCGCGCGCCCTCGCGGCTGGCCTCGCTCAGCTTCGTCAGGAACGTCCGTACCTTCGCTGCCGAACCCATCATCTGGTCCGCGGTCGCGAGATCGGCCCAACTGCGGAAGCCCAGCACATCCGCGATCTCCTGCCGGACGGCGAGCAGGTCGAGCAGAAGCTGCCGGTTTTGTGGGTATGCCCGCGTGTTGTAGGCCAGAAACATCCGCTCGCGCAGCGCGGCGCTCGCCGCGAAGGTCATCACCGGCATCATGTCCGGCGGATCGGTCGTCAGCGTCACGCGCTCCTTGCCGTCCCCGCCCTTCCCGGCCGGGTGCCGCGCGATGTAGTCCGCGGGCAGGCCCTCCAGCTCCTCCGGCGCCGCCTCGATCGTCTTCGCGCCCTCCTGAATGTTGCGGCTGAACTCAAGCGAGATTCCCGTGGCTTTATCCTGCAGCGCCTGCAAGCGTTCTCGCGTGGCCTGGTCCTTGTCCACGCCGGCCAGGCGATAGCTCAGGAGCGTCCGCGCTACGTAGTGCCTCGTCGCCGGGCTCGCGCCGTCGAGGTCGATCGCCACCAGCGCGTCGTACACCTCGCGGTTCAGGCTCAGCGCGCTCCCCGCCATCGCCACGCGTTGCGCCTCCATCTGCGCCTGGTCGCGCACGGCCTTGTCGGCGGCAACGGAATTCAGCAGCCCCGCCTGCGCTCCGGCCAGGTACAGTTCCTCGACCGCCGCATCGTAGAGTTTGAGCGAATTCTCCGGAGTGCGTTTGCCCTCCACTGCCTTCAGCACCGCCAGCGCCTTCTCGTGAGCGGCCAGCCGCACGCCTACCCACGCGGTCAGCGCTTCCGCCGAAGCGGCGCCGCCCGCCACCCACGCGTGCAGCGCAACTCCGGCGCCAGCGCCGTCTGCATTCCCTGTTTCCATCGTTGGGGAATCCTCCAAAGCTCTAGAGTATCAAGGCCTCGTCGAGGCACACTCGTCGCGCAACCTTCGAATGGCTCCCGCTCTAATCTCTATTCCGATGCGCGTGCCGCGTACCCGTCCAGCCGCTTCTTATACAACAGCAGAACGCTTGGCCCGAACGACAGCAACATCACCGCGATCCCTGTGAGGATACCGAAGCTCGTGAAGACCGGGGCGCAACATTCCTCTCGCCTCCGCACCCAAACGTGGCAAGGAACGGCGATCAGCAGCTCCAGTGCGCTGCCTTTTAGCAACCACGAAACAGCGCGCGTAACCGCCTCCGTCGAATTCCTGAGGTAAAGGTAGAAAACAATTCCCCACACCACCCACAATGCCACCCAAAGACAGATCGCTTTCATTTCGGTGTCAAGGTACCGATCCCCAAATTTGTCGCCGCTGACAGCGGCGCCGACACAGCAGACAACGGCAAATGCAAGAAGGGCGAACAGCATTGCCGCCGCGAGGCAAGTGATTGCGATATGAGCCCTTGGCTTCAGCCGCTTAAAGGAAGTGTCGACCGATAGGAAAAGCAGGATCGCCTGGCCGGACAGGGCGGCGCAGATCGGAATCCACACCAGCCAAGATGAGTAGAACTCTTTCGCGCCCTTAAAGAAGTCACTGGAAAAGAGAGGATTCCCAAGCAAGAGGCGCGATCCAAAAGGAATGAGAAGCCCAAGAACGATCGTGGCATAGAACACGCTGATGACGATGCCCCACTTACGCATGGCACGTCCTTTCCGCACATCGCATCGAACGAACCCGCAACTCTACACCTGCTGGGTTCGCCTGATCAAGCGAGAATGGCACTGGCGCCGCCCGTGTGCGTCATTTTGCCGCCGGCCCCCCGGCCACTGGCGGCATCGAAAGAAACTCCTCCGGCTTGAGCGCCAGCGGCGTCATCCTCGCCTCGAAGATCGCGCCCTTGAGGTAATCCTGCCGATTGATGCGCGTGTCGAGCGAGGAATGCCCTGCCCCCGGCCGGCTCTCGATGTAAGGCGCGCGGCTGTACTCTCAGATTCCCTGCCGCGCGTGCTTGTTTTTGTACATCGAGGCATCGGCGGCGGTCAGCAGGCTGTCCCGAGTGGCGCCGTCCTCGGGAAAGATGGCAATGCCAACGCTGGCTGATCCGGTCAGGATGTAGCTCTGCAAGTGGAACGGCTCGGCAAAGCAGCGTTCCAGCCGGTGCGCGATTTCTTCCACTTCCGTGCGCTTGCGCACATGCGGCGTTAGCACCGCGAATTCATCTCCGCCCAGGCGCGCCAGAATGTCGTCAGGCCGCAACTGCTGCTTCAAGCGCCGCACGACTTCCTGCAGGTACAGGTCGCCCACCTGATGGCCATATAGGTCGTTCACTTGCTTGAACTGGTCGAGGTCCACGTACAGCAAGCCGAAGATGCGCGCCGACTGATTTGCGGCCCCGATTTCCTCATCCAGCAGTTTTTCCAGCGAGAAGCGGTTCTGCACATCGGTCAGCAGATCGAACTCAGATCGATGCACCAGGTCGGAATAGAGACGCGAGGTCTCGATCGCCAGCTTGGCCAGTCCTGCCACCGTGCCCAGCACAGTGGCTTCGGCTTGCCGCGGCTCGGTGCGCGCGTCGAAAGCCGCAAAGACAGTGCCCAGCGATGCCCCCGTGCGCGAGGAGATGGGGTGTTCGACCACACGGAGCATGTCCTTGTCCAGGTTGGGCGGGTGATTGCCAAGTCTTGCGCCATCCGCCACCTGGCACCAGCACGGCGCGCCACTGAGCGATGCCGAACCCAACTCCGTAATCCGATTCAGAATCTCGGCCAGCGCCTGCCCACCGTTGATCTGTTCCAGGATTGCCGAGCGGCGCTGTTCCAGGTAGGCCATGCCAGCGATCTTGCGCCGCGTGCCGCGCTCAAACAGCCACGCCCAGACGATCATGCCAAGAACCACCAGGGCCAGAAGTCCCACCAACTCGGTCGAGTGGCGCACGTTCCACCACGGCGGACTGATTATCGTGGCAATGTCATCCTCGTAGCGGATGAGGATGCTGAAGGCAATGGGGCCGTTGTACGGGTTGCCGGTTTCCAGCGACACCACGCCGGTCACGCGAACCTTGCTTCCCAGCGGAATCGTGCGCATGGGAGGCCGAATCTGCGGTTGTCCCACCGCCAGGGAGGAAGGACGTTGCAGCGACGCGGAGAACAGGTGATTGCCTGCAGAGATGACGTAGACATCCTGTGCCTGCTCCTGCATCTCCGACACAACCGTACCCTCGACCGAGACCAGGTTGAACGAGTACCTTCCCGAGGCCAGGTCATCCCATGTCACAAGCCGCGGCGTCGCCGGCGCCCCGGTTCCTTTCGGACGGATCTGACCCAAATCCAGCGTACGCAATCCGTCTTTGACGAACGGAACGCCGATTGCTTCAACGCGGTCGCCCAGGTTGAGCGGGTCCCACTGCGACGTGAACACGCGGATGCTTGTGTCTCCGTCCTGCAACACAGCCATCACGTTCTCTTGGTAGTAGGTCAGCGTGCCTTCCACCCGCACGCGCGGCGTGTATTCAAGGACCCTGTATCCGCGCAGGACCTTGTCCATCGGCGTCAACGGGATCGACCACGGATCCACCGGCGACCGCTTGAGAACTCGTATGTTCGCGAACGACGACACATTCAACCGCGCTCCGGTCTGCTGCATTTTGCCGTCCAACATCTCTCCCGCCACGGCGGTGATCTCGACCTCCGCATCCAGCAGACCTGCGAACTGCGCCGGGTCGCCTCCGTCCAGCAGGATCTCGGCTCTTCCCCCATCCATGCCCAGCACCAGGTGCGTCATGGCTTGACCCGAGGAGATGCCCCTCTCTGCCACCGCGATCATCCCCTGCACTGTGACCCAGCGGCAGTCGTAGTCGGCACTGATCAAAGATGGCCACGACACCCGGACTGGATCGGGCAGCTTCTCGTGTTTCAGCAGGGTGATGTCGTTGGAGGAAACGATGGGATTAAAGCTGTCCGACGTCGTACCGCGCACACGGATCAGGTCTCCCGTCTGCAGCCGCAGGCCGGTCGTTACGTACACATATAAGCCGGTGTCCCCTTCCTGAACGAAGAGCATATTCTCCACTCCTCGGTAGAAGGTCACCGTGGCCTGGATGTCCACCGGCAAATGGCGTGCGGCCTGCTCGTGGCTCAATGCGCGCACCGCTGCCGTTGTGGCAAGGGGGGCGCCTTGCGACGCCAGAGCGCCAGGGCCCCACCCTGCTAACCCCATGACCAGCGTTAGCACCCACGTCTCTCTCATCGCAGTGCTCTTTGCCGGCGCCACCTCCAACAATCCCAGTTGGGCCTATCGGCATTCTGGCCCCTATCATCAAGGGGGCCGGTACCTTTTCCGGCGGGACAGACAGCGTTCTCCCGCCCCGTTCCCGCGCGATCAGGATCGGCTTCGAAGTTGCCACGGCCAAACCGCCGGCCTCGCCTTGCAGGCGTCTCTGCCGGGAAACCGGTGTCTCGTGGGGACTATTTTGTCGAGGATTGACCGCCGCCTCTAGCCTCTCTGTTGCCTCCGTAACTCGTCGCAACCCGCTCCTCACCCGGCTGATCGTCGCTCCAACCTGCCCGGAGGGGGAATTCTCTTGGATCGAAACTCCTTCGTAATGCATCTTCTGTGTTGCATTCACATCAAAACCCCTTTAAGATGCGTCAGTTGAAGGAAATGCCTCTCGCGGTCTCCAGCACGGTTGACTCGCTGCCCGCGCAGGCCCCGGTTGCTCCGCGCCTGCGCGTGGGCAAACTGTGCATTGCCGTCCAGGCCGCAACCCAGTCCGAGCTCTTTTCCCGTGTCGAAGCCGCACTTAAAGACTCTGTTTTCATCGAGTTTCGTCTCGACTTCCTCTCGAAGCCCGCTGCTGTCTTCCCCGATCTAAAAGCCTTCCTGACTCGTCACCGCGAGGTCACCGCCATCGCCACCTGCCGCCGCAAGGCCAATGGCGGCAAGTTCTCGGGTTCCCTGAACTCCGAGCTCGAACTCCTCCTCAAGGCCGCCGAGACCGGCTGCCACATTGTCGACGTCGAGATCGAGTCGGCCGGTCAGTGTACCCGTCCCCAGTTGGCCAAGTTCCGCTCCGCCCTCCGTGCCGCCGGCGCCGCACTCCTCATCAGTTCCCACGACTTCGCCCGCACCCGCCGCCCCGATGGCCTCAACCGGACCGCCCAGCGCATCGCCGCCTTCGAGCCCGACTTCGTCAAAGTCGTCACCACGGCCCGCAACCTCGCCGACAACCTCTCCGTCCTGCGGATGATCGAGAACCAGTCGCTGGCGTCGCACGTGGTCGGCATCGCCATGGGCGAGGAAGGCCTCATCAGCCGCGTCCTCAGCCCGCGCGCCGGCGCCGCCTTCACCTTCGCCTCGGCCGCCGATGGCATCGAAACCGCCCCCGGCCAGGTCTCCGCGCGCACCCTCCTCGACCTTTACCGCATCGACCAGATCGACCAGGCGACCCGCATCTTCGGCGTGGCCGGCAACCCCATCGCCCACTCCCTCTCGCCGCCCATGCACATGACGGCCTTTCGCCGCGAGAACGTCAACGCCGTCATGCTTCCCCTTAAGGTGCGTGCACTCGGCGACCTGCTCTCCGTCATCCGCGACCTGCCTCTCGACGGCGTCGCCGTCACCATGCCGCTCAAGCAGGAGGTCCTGCCGCACCTGGCCAACATGGACCCGCTCACCGCCCGCATCGGCGCGTGCAATACCCTGCGCACCGGCGCCGACGGCAAGCTCTACGGCTTCAACACCGACGTGGCGGGCGTGGTCCGTCCGCTCGAGCGCCGCATCCGCCTGCAGGGCGCGCGCATTCTCGTCCTCGGCGCGGGCGGCGCGGCCCGTGCCGCCGTCTTCGGCCTCGTCGAGCAGGGCGCCGAAGTCTATATCGTCAACCGTACACACGAGAAAGCCGTCGCCCTGGCGCGCAAGGCCAAAGCCCACGTCCTCCGCCAGAGCCTGCTCGCAAAGCAGCGCTTCGACGCCATCGTCAACACCACGCCCTGCGGCATGACCGGCATCAAGCAGCAGCTTCCCGTCAAGGAGAACGAGCTCAACGCATCGCTTGTCTTCGACATGGTCTACACGCCGCTCGAAACCCCGCTCCTCGCACTCGCCAAGGCGCGCGGCATCGCCACCATCGGCGGCCTCGAGATGTTCGTTCAGCAGGGCGCCCGCCAGTTCGAGATCTGGACCGGCAAGCCCGCTCCCGAATCCGAGATGCTCCGCGTGGTCGAGCTCGAACTCCGCCGCCGCGCCCAGCAGGCCTAGCTCCGCTAACCCCGCTAGCCCCGCGGTCGCCCCATCCTTTCCATGTTCTTCAGCGGAAAGGACCGGAGGGCGGCTTGCTGACTCGCTGACTTGCTTTCCTTGCGCTACCCTTGTGCTCGGAGGCTCACGATGCGCGCAGCCGTCTTCGACTCCACTTCGGCAACTCCCGGTGCCTGGCTCTCCATCGAGGACATCCCGCGCCCCGAGCTCCAGCCCGGCGAGGTCCTCCTCCGGGTCCTCGCCTGCGGAGTCTGCCGCACCGACCTGCACATCGTCGAGCGCGACCTTCCGCCGCTTTACCCGCGCATCGTCCCCGGCCATCAAATCGTCGGCGAAGTCGTCGAGGGCGCGACAACCGCGCTCCCCGCTGGCACGCGCGTGGGCGTCTCCTGGATCGGCGGCGTCGATGGCGACTGCTGGTTCTGCCGTCACGGGATGGAGAACCTCTGCGACCGTCCCGTCTTCACCGGCTACTCGGTCAACGGCGGCTATGCGGAGTTCGCACAGGTCCGCGCCGATTTCGCCAACCCGCTGCCCGTCGGCCTCGACGCCATCGCCGCCGCGCCGCTGCTCTGCGCCGGAGTCATCGGCTTCCGCAGTCTGCGCGTGGCGGGCGTGGAGCGCGGCGACCGCGTGGGCCTCTATGGATTCGGCAGCTCCGCCTCACTCGCCATTCGCATTCTTCATTCGTGGAATTGCGAGGTCTACGTCGTCACCCGCGGCGAGCGGCACCGAAAAGCCGCGGAGGCGCTCGGCGCAACGTGGGTCGGCGATGAGGACGCCCGGCCGCCTGTCCCGCTCGACCGCGCCATCACCTTCGCGCCGGCCGGCAAGGTCGTCGTCGACGCGCTCTCTTCTCTCAGAAAGGGCGGCGTCGTCGCCATCAACGCCATCCACCTCGACCGGATGCCCGGCTTCGACTACGACCGCCTGCTCTGGGGCGAGCGCCAGATCCGCAGCGTGGCCAACATGACGCGCCAGGACGCACGCGACTTCCTCACCCTCGCCCGCGACCTCGATTTCCACCCGACGGTCCAGAGCTTCCCGCTCGACGAAGCGAACCGCGCACTCGACGCCGTGAAGCACGAAACCGCGGAAGGCTCCGCGGTCGTTGTTCTCTAGGTTTCCGTCTTTCTCGCGCAACGAAGGGAGAGTGCCCAGGTCTCGATTCTGAGATCTGGGGTCGCATATCGCCGATTCGAACGCTGAGTCGCCGACTCGCTAACTCATCGCTTCTTTCGCTATCACCGTCACCGTCCCGCTACCCACAGCAGCCGCCGGCACACTCGCCCACAGCAGTTCCGGCGTCAACTGCGGCCGGTACGGCACCGACAGCAGCACTTTGTCCCCGCTGCGAATCTCGTAGCTCGCAATCGGCTTGGCCGCCGCGATCGCAGTATTCCACCGCACCACAACCTGGCCGCTGCCGTCCACCTTCTCGACTTTCACGACCGACGGCTGCACCAGCGCCGTTTGCGAAAGCTGGAAATAGTTGGTCGTCGCGCCGTAGATTCCGGCCACCGCGCGCTCAATGCGCCGCCGTTCCGCCAGTGAGGCCGGGTCCTGCGTGGCCGCAGCCAGGTTCGCCACAAGCTGGTCGTTCTCCGGCTTCTCGCGGTCGATGTGTCCGATGCCCGTCACCGCGCAGCTCACGCCCGGAATCGACAGCGAGTACCGCACCAGGTCCTGGTAGTTGGCCTTCTCCGCCTTACCCACTGTGTAGATCACGTCCGCCGTTGTCCGCGAGAAGTGCGGCTCCTTGCCGTAGAAGCTACCGTCGCCGAAGAGCTTCATCGCGATCACGCCCATGCCGCGCCCAACCGCCAGTTGCAGCACGTTGTACTCGTGCGAGGTGTAGAGCTTGTCGTTTGCGTTCAGCGCCACGAGCAGAGTGTCCAGGTTGTTGCCCGTGTCGCGCCGCAGCATCTCCATCAGAACCGCCGAGCTCAGGTGACCGGTAATCCCGATGTGCCGCACGTACTGCCTGTTCTCTGGATTCAGCCCGGTGTAGTTCGTGCCGTCGCGAAAGTCGAGCAGAGCTGCAAACGCGCCAATCTGCGCCGGCATCTTCCCGCCGCGCTCCGCCATGCCGAGGTAGAGCTGATCGACCTCCTCCATCGAGCCCAAGGCGTGCATCTGGATCGCATCCAGGTACGCGCCCTCGGGGATGTACCCCTTGCCGTCGCCGAACATCTGCGTCAGCGTGCGCTTGATGTCGCTCACCGCCGTCGCGCCGGGCGTCTGCGCCGCGGGGCTCGACGGCCCCAATGCGAACCGCTCCCGCGTCTTGCTCGCGACGTACAGGCTCTCGCGCAGCGCCGGGTTGTAATCCGCGACCCCCGGCGCCAGGTGCAGCCGCCGGAACGCCTCGCCGTAGTTCATCTGGCTCGGCCCATAGAGGTTCGCCGAGTCCAGATAATTCACGCCCAGTTGCACGGCGCGCACAACGATTTCCGGCGCGTCGATCCCGGGCGCCGTCCACTGCAGCGACGCCTGCCCGCCGAGCGCCAGCGGCGTCACCCACTTGCCTGTCCGTCCCAGCAGCCGTTTGGGCAGCCGCTCGGTGGCCGCCTCTGCCCATGCTCCACGGTTCGTAGTCAGGTATCCTGCCGCGGGCAGCGTGCCCAGCAGCCCCAGAACGTTCCGCCTGGTGATCATCGGGACCTCCGTTTGTCTCCGGACGGACGTGCGTCCCGGAGTTGTAGGAATGAAAATGCCGCTATCGATGCTTTCGGGGATAAGGGATGTTTCTCTGTCTCGATTCAGGATAAAGAAAAACTCCGCCAACGTTGCAGATAATTTCTGACTCTTGGCGCACAGTAAATCCAGCAGCAAGAAAAGGCCCTTCGAGAGCCCTTATTCCCGGTTCTCTGACCCTGATCGCCGGCTCCTAACCCGTTTGGATAGAGGATCTTACGCGATAACTCCTTTAGGATCAGCGGGTTAGTTGAGGTGATCGTTGGTGCAAGTCTATGAAAATAAACCACTTAACCGAGAAAACGGTAGGGGGAGGGGGCAGGGGTTGCCAACGAGCGAAACTCGCTCCCACCTCCCCTCACGCCCCCCAAAAGGCTCGCCTTCTATCGCTTCGTGCCCTTCTTCGCCAGTTTGGCTGGCTTCTTTGCTCCCGGCTCATGCGTCGTCGGGATCGGCGCCAGGTCCGGCCCGATGCGCTGAACCCGCGTGTCGATCATCTCGTAGTTAATCGTCCGCGGAACCACGGGCCTCGTAATGCCGGTTGCCGGGTCTGTCGTTACGTCGTTGCTCCCCGCCAGTTGAAAGCTGAAAGCGGGCACGCTCCCGGCCGCGGCGTTCTGCCGGGAGAGCCGCACCGGCAGATACCCCCGAATGGGATGCAGCCGGAATGCCGTTTCGTAGCGGTGGCGCCGTGCACTCCACGTGAACACCCGCACGTCGTCAAAGTCGAACGGCATGCCTGACTTGGTTGGCGCCAGCACCGTGAGGTATTCGGCAACCTGGTGATCCGGCGTATCTGCGCCCGGGTCACTCACCTTGGTCAGCGTCCAGCAGCCGATGAAGCGTTGTTCCTCGCCGTACTGGGCAACCGCCTGAGGAACATCGACATCCAGCCGGCTGCCGAGCAGCCAGCCCACGCGGCCCTGCGCATCGCGCGCCAGCCACCAGTCTTCCATCTCCGGCGGCACGCTCTCTTCGGTCGACGGCTGACCGCGCGCACCCGGCTTCGCGGCCCCCTGCGCGCTCTTGCCGCTCCCTGCGGGTTTTGCTGCACCGGCATTCGGCAGCGGTCCATAGGCCTCGCTGGGCTTCTTTGGCGCCGATGCCCGAGCCAGCAGTTGGACATTCGTGTTACCTGCCAGCAAATAGAAGCGTTCCGCCTCCCGGCCCGGGCGCAGATGCATGGCAAGGTCGTCGCGCAGCGTGGCCGTCACCGCCACCGGATCGTCCTTGTGTTGCTGGGCGAGCTGCACAAATCCGTTGAAGGTCTTGGCGTCGATCACCGCGCGCTCTTCGATCCAGCCGATCTCCTTCTTGTCGGTCTGTACCCTGAGAAACCGCTTGCCGTGCTCCAGCACCTCGAGTGCCTGTCCGTTCGTCACCTGGCACACCCGGTTCGAAACCGGGGCCACCCGGTCGTGGAGGTACGTCGACCGGATCGAAACGTAAACCATCTCGTGTTTCTGATGCCGGAACCGGCTGCATCCGGCCAGGAGCACGAGACAGCACACAACTGCGAGGGGCAGCTTGACGGCAGTCCGAAAGCGCCTCGGATGGGAGAGGAAAGAGGTTGGAAAAGAAGTGAACACAGATGGCCGGGCTTGCCTTGAGAATAGCACTGCGCCGTTCGCGGGAGATAGGCAAGATGCGCCGCTCCGAACCGGAAGAATCAACGCAAATTCGCGAAGATGAGCGACGCGAGAAACGCGAGCGCTCACGAATGTGGAAGCGCGAGTGGCCTTCAAGGTAACGCGACGACGGCGACGGCGCCCACAGGGTCGGTGCCCGTGGTCGAGGTGATGGCGGCGGTGAGGGTGCCCGAGCTCATGGTGTAAGCCTCGAGGTCGGGATTGCCACTGGAGGTCGATCCGCCCGAGGAGACGGCGAGCACGAAGTTGTCTTTGTTGTCCTCGGCCAGCCCCATCGGCTGGATACCGGCAGTGATGGCGCTTCCCGCAGCGACGGTGTACGCGGAATTCGACGCGGAGATGGTGAAGCTCTCAATCTTGCCGGTGGAAGTGTTGCCAGCGCCGTTGGCGACGTAGACGTAGGAGCCCGACGCGAGGGGCAGAATTGCATGGGGAGCGAGTCCGCCGCTGGCAATGGGCGAGCCGGATGCTTGTGTGAGGGTGCCGCTAAGGGAGCTGTAATTGATGACACGCAACCCACCGGAGTTCGCGGAGGAGTTGGCCAGCGTCTCGCCGATATAAAGAAGGCGCTCGCTCGGGTCGACGGCGACCGACAATGCGGAACCGCCGCTGTTGGCGACTGCAATGGTCTTGCCCGTAGAACTCAGGGGACTGCTGTTTGAAGTGGAGAAAGGAACGGCGATGGTTCCGCCGGTCCCGAGAGCGACAAAAAGATAGTCATCCTGGGGAGATAGGACCATCTGCTCGACGGCGGCATTCGCGACGGCGAAGACTTGGCTTTCCGTTGTGCCGGCGTATTTCCCGGTGGAAGAAGAGACTGAGTAGGCGTTCACCTCGACCTCTCCGGTGGAAGGGTTGTAAGCGTCGATCAGCCACGAACCGCTCACCTGCAGGGCGGCGGCAATGTCGGAGGAGATAACCGCCCCGCCGTTTCCGATCGTCAAAGCGCCGCTCGATCCAATGGTGTAAAGGTAGACGCCGCTCGCGGTGCCGACATAAAGAAAACCGCCGTTTGGCGAAATCGCCATCGAGTAAGGAACAGCCGACAGCGAGTAGGGACTGCCGGACACTTCCTCGAGGCTACCCGAGGAAATGTAATAAGCGGCGATCGTCTCCGTGGTTTGGTTCAGGACGTAGAAGACGCCGCTGGAGAGTGTCGTTTTCGTCGTGGTGGTCGTCGACGAGGGAAGATCCCAGAAGCCCTTGCATCCGGCGAGGAATGCGGCGAAGGCCAACCCAATGACGATCCGGCTTCCGTTTCTCATCGCGACTCCCCGCAATCAGCCATTCCGGGTTCAATCGACTCTGGAGCGATCCGAAACTGGCTTCAGTTCAAAGCCTACCGCCTGATCGCGCGTTTTGTCCTGTCAGCTGAGTCCAATACGCGCTGCCCCCAAAGGAGCAGCTATCGATAAAGACGCGGCGCGAGACGATTCGCTCGGCTCAGGAAACCATTATGCGAGAACACTTCCTTGCGATTCCTGGCGGGGCTCCAGAAGCTCGGGATCGTTGTTGCGAGTGTTCCCGACGCGGCTGCTCACCGCCCAGGCGATCATCTGTTCCGCGGGGAAGGGCCGCAACAGGTCTACGGGCAGCCGCTCAAGCGCGGCCGGTTCCATCCAGCGCTTGTAGTCCTTCGGCTCCAGGATCACGGGCATGCGATTGTGGATGGGTTCGAGAACCTCGTTGGCGTCGGTTGTGAGGATCGAGAAGGACTCCAGCGCTTCGCCTTTCTTCGGCGTCCATCGTTCCCAGATTCCCGCGAACGCGTAGGGCTCCCCGCTGCGAAGAGCAAAAGCAAATGGCTGCTTGTTCTTCGGGTCGGAGCGTGTCCATTCGTAGAAGGCATCCGCCGGCACCAGGCAGCGTCGCTTGCGCAGAGCTTCGCGGAATGCTGGCTTCGAGGCGGCCTCTTCTGCCCGGGCATTAATGGTCGAATAACCGATCTTCGCATCCTTGGCCCAGAACGGCACCAGGCCCCAGCGCAGCAACGCAAACTCGCGCTCCCCGGTATCGCGGCCCAGGCGAACGACCGGCTGTACGCTCTGCGGCGCCACGTTGTAGCTGGGGGCGAATGGAGGCAGTTCCTCGAGATCCACGCCAAACCAGTCGGCGAGAACCTCTCGGGTGGACCGACGCGCGAATCGTCCGCACATAAGTGGAATGATAAGGCCGTGTCCGTTCCTGCGACACAGGCGAAACGAACCGCCAATGAAAGCTAGTTGGGGCGGCCGCCAGAGGCGGCGCGGCGCCGGAAGCGGTCGTCGACAGGCTGGCGGCCCTGAACACTGGCTTCGAGAGTGTGCCAATACTCGATGGCCGGTTCGCCCACCCGCCAGCAGAGCAGCACAACCTGATCGTCGAGGCGGCAGGGGAAATCGAGCAGACCGGACTCGAGATCCTTCACCTGGACGCCGATGGCATCGATTTCAGCGACACTCTCCCGGACTTGCTTGAGATGGACTTCCATTTCAGCGCACTGCTTCGCAACGTCGGCAGCATCCACCTTCAGTCCGCCGGAGAAAAAAATGCGTTGCACAAGCCCGTTGAGGCCGGACTCAACCGACTGGGCGGAACGCTTGCCTTCCATGGCGCGCTTGAGTAGCGACTCGAGCACCGGGAGCAGCGATTGCGCTTCGTCGAGAGTGAAAGTCTTCATCGGATCGGCCCTGCATAAAGAATACGACGAAACAAGCGAAGGCACAGTTTCATCCAGTGCTTGCGCGCCCGATGCGCGCCGTGCCAACGCGAGCTCTTCCGCGTGCCGGTCGCACCGTTCCGGTTGCCGGGGAACCTGCGCGCCGAAGAATGCACTGATTCAGCGGCACTACGCAGCGAGATGCCATCGAGTCGAGCGTATGGGTCGATAGGATGACCGTCTTACGCGCGGGTCACGTCGCCTTGGCGACGTCCTCCGGCGGTCCCTCATTGCGATTGCGGGGGGATTCAGGTCAAAGGACGGACAGATCGAGAAAAACCTGCAAATCCAACGAACAGGGTCGATTATCGAATGGGACAATCCCGGTGGTTACGAGCGCGTGTTACTGGGGCGCGTGACTCATGACCATCGTGCCATTGACACCCCCCTTGTTCTTTCCTATTGTCGAGAAGCAACAGAAAACTGTTCGATCGTGAGCGTCGTCGGTTCGCACCGCTTTTTGGGGGGCCTTGCTCAACGCTCCTGGAAGTTCTCAGGGCCCACGCTTCCCGCGGGGGTTGGCTCGTTAGGCAACGGACGAACGTCCTGTATTCGCTTTGTAGGACGCTACGATAAACGAAAATCCATCAAACGGTCACTTTAGAAGCCGGACAAAGGGCTCGTTTCTCGATCCATTTGCCGATTCTTGCTGAACGGAATTCCTATTGACTGCCGGCAAGAGTCGTGTTTTCCGCTTTCGGGACCTGGTGTCCATCGCGTCTCGTGGATGCCAGTAGCAACATGCAATTCCAGCAAGACGCGGGCGATCTGAGTTCCAGGCTGGCAAGAGTCCCATGGCGGCATCGCATCTCCAGAAAGAGGCCTTGGTGAAACCCCTCCTCCTTGTTTTGACCGAGATTCAAAATACGAAAACCCGCTCGCTGGTCACCATGGTCCTTGAAGGCGCCGGCCACAGAGTCATCGAAGCGGCAGGGCGCGCCCAGACCCACACACTTGTGAGTAACGGTCTTCGGCCGGACCTCTTGATCTGCGAAACTCCATCGGATAGCGCAACCGGGACCGCATCTTGTCGTGAACTGCTGCAGTTCACTCCCGCCGGCAGCATTTGCCTGATTGCGAAGGTCGGCGAGCAGGATCTTTACCGGGAGGCGTCCGAACTGGGCATCAAGCGCATCCTCACCGCGCCGGTGACGCGCGAAGACCTGGAATCGGTGATTGCCCCGTCAGCCCCCGCCGGGCGAGACGTCCCCATGGACCGTGTCGCGGTTTGCGGAAGCTTGCCGGATGTTGTTGCTGGGCCGTGCGATTCCGCGGTCCTGCAAAGCGTTCTCGAGGATATGCCCGCCCTCCCGTACGTTGAGGAGCTCGGCGGCAACAACTTCTTCCTGGCGGCGTCGCCTGCGATGTCTGAGATCCACCGCCAGGTCAAACTGCTGGCGGACATCGACGTCAATGTGCTGGTCCTGGGCGAAAGCGGGACGGGCAAAGAAATCGTCGCGCAACTGATTCACAAGAACTCGCGCCGATCGAGAGAGAAGTTCCTGAAAGTGAACTGCGCGGCCCTGCCGGCCGAGTTGCTTGAAAGCGAGTTGTTCGGCCATCGGCAAGGCGCTTTCACGGGGGCCATCAACGACAGGCCGGGCAAGTTCGAACAGGCGAATCGCGGCACGTTGCTTCTCGACGAGATCGGCGAAATCGGTGTGCAGATGCAGGCCAAGCTCCTCCACGTGCTCCAGGATGGCCAGTTCGCCCGCCTCGGCGCCCAGCAGACCACAAAGGTCGACGTGCGGGTTCTGGCCGCCACGAATGTGCAGATCGAGGACGCGCTGCTCAACAGGACTTTCCGCGAGGATCTGTATTACCGCCTCAGCGTGTTCACGATCAAGGTCCCGCCGCTGCGCGAGCGGCGCGAAGAAATCCCCTATCTGATCGACGAGTTCATTCGCCGGTCGCCGGCGGAGATGATCAACGGATTTGCGAACGGCTTTCCGTCCCGATTGATGGATGTGGTACTGCTTTATGACTGGCGGGGAAACGTCAGGGAACTCCGCAATTTCGTGACCCGAACCATCATCATGCGCGACGCGGACTCGGCCACACGGGAACTGGAAGCCAAGTTGGCTGCATCAGGGGCGGCGGATTCGCCAGACCGGCCGAGCGAGACCCGGTCTCAGTGCGTGGGGATCCGATCCATTGTTCGCGACGTGAAAGCGCGCGCGGAGGCCCAGATGATCCAGAGTGCGCTGGAAAACTATGGCTGGAATCGGCGCCGTGCCGCACAGTACCTCAACATCAGCTATCGCTCGTTGCTCTATAAAATCCAGCAGCATCGCCTCAAACCCTGGCCGGCCGCCGACGTCCAGGCGTCATTCCCCGAAGAAACCCGCTCTACGCATCACCAGGCGGTATAGCGGCAGGCCCCGGCGCTTCGAAGCGGCGATTACACTCACAACAAGGCATGAACCCCGGGCGATTGGGCTGAGGGCTGAGGCGACTCATGCCTTCGACGATGAGCCGGAGGACTCTGCAAACAACTGGTTCGAAGTATGCAAAACCTTGCACATGCGCGGTACAATCCAGGAGGCGGCGAAACCGGATCTGGCATTAACCATGTTTAGAATCAACAAGCGACGTGTTTATTGAAGATTCATGATCAAATTGACCTTGTGGATGACCACGTGCATTTAACCTACAGAGTTCCACAGTTTTTCCGCAGTTTATGGCCACTGACCTAACCCAGAGCTTTCGAATCGATCCGGCGGATCTGCCGGACGAAGCAGTCATTTTCGGCTGCAGCGCCGCAATGTGCGATATGCGGAGCAGGATCGACTGTGTCCTTTCCGGTGGTCTGCCGGTATTGATTCAGGGGGACAGCGGAACGGGCAAAGAGGTTGTGGCTCAGTTTCTCCATACGCGCTCGGATCGCTGCAATGCGCCCTTCGTGAAGCTGAACTGCGCCGCAATCCCCGCCAGTCTGGTCGAAAGCGAGCTCTTCGGCTACGAAAAGGGACCGTTCACTGGCGCGATGGAAGCCCAGGCAGGATTGGTCGAGATTGCCGACGGCGGCACGCTGTTTCTCGATGAAATCGGTGACATGAGCAGGGAACTGCAGGGCAAGCTGCTGCGCCTGCTCCAGGACGGCACCTACACAAGAATCGGAGGCAGCCAGGAACGGACCGCACGTGTTCGCGTCGTATGCGCAACGAACATCGACTTGCTGCAGGCGGTGCAATCGGGGGCCTTTCGCGAGGACCTTTTCTACCGCATCGATATGGTGTCCTTGCGTTTGCCGGCGTTGCGCGACCGAAAGAACGACATCCCGCAGCTCTGCGAGTACTTTCTCGAGAAACTTGCCCGGCAATTCGGAAGGACCGCGCCCCGGTTGAATCCGGCAACGTTGCACCTGCTAAAGCAATGGAGCTGGCCTGGGAACCTGCGGGAACTCGAAAACTGGATCGCACGAGCCATCATTTTGGGCGATGACGAAGCTCTAGGCGCGGAGCTGAGGCGCCAGGTGGAAATGACCCATGGCTTCACCGGCTGGCAACCTCGGCGAGGCTCTTTGAAGGACGTCTCCCGCCAGGCGGCTTCGTCGGCCACGAACGCGCTGATTCTAAAGGCGCTTCAGGCCAATCGCTGGAACCGTCGAAGGGCGGCGCAAGAACTGAACATCAGCTATCGTTCGTTGCTTTACCGATTGCGTGATGTGGGGCTGCCGCAGAGACGTAGAGCTCACCGGGGACCTCCACTTGCGAATTGATGATTGGGCTGGCGCAAACGTGCTGAAGATCCGTGTTGCTGCAAGGTTTGGTACATGAAACGTCGCATCGAGAATCCGTTCGGCTTGACCTTGGGAGAATGGGACAGGAAACAACGAGGCTGTAGCTCGTTACGAGGGCGCTCTCTGGCGAATTACGCCGGTAATTGCACCAGGAGTTACCTGAACAGCCAACATCGCTGAAACCGGCCAAAGCAGAGGGATTTTCAAGGGCCATTACCTGCGGTGGCCAGAAAGTGTTACCGGGGTCGATGTGGCTAGCACAATTTGGGCATTGTCACTTGGAGTGCAGCTCCAGGATGATGAAAACACGACTTTTGGGTTCCGTTTAACGAGTGTGATTCACCTCGACTGATTCGGTGATGTCGAGGTTGGAGTGGGGAAAGAAAGAAGTTGGAACCTCCGTGGGATGTGACCCACAGGGCGAAGCTATACCCTCTCTGGCGTATTCGAGAATACGGATCGAGGGGGAAGTGGAGAGGGAGAATGCCGACACCAGTGAGCCCCGACGCCAGAATCGATAATCCCACGGCCTGGTGGGCGCTTTACACCCGCCACCAGCACGAAAAGGTCGTGGCGGAGATGCTTGCGACAAAGGGCTTCGAGGTGTTTCTCCCGCTCTATGAATCGACTCGCCGATGGAAGGACAGAAGAAAGGTCCTTTCCCTGCCCTTGTTCCCGTGCTACCTCTTCGTGCGCGGCGGCCTCGACCGCAGACTGCAAGTCCTGACGACCCCTGGGGTGCACATGATTCTCTATCGTGGTGATCACGTAGCACTCATCCCGGATGAGGAGATGGAAGCGATCCAGAAGGCGGTCGTGACCCCGTCTCGCGTGGAGCCGCATCCTTACCTGAAATGCGGCGCGCGGGTTCGTGTCACTCGGGGTGCGCTGGAAGGACTTGAAGGAATCCTCACTCGCAAGAAAAACGTGTTTCGTCTGGTTCTTTCCGTGGACATGCTTGCGCAATCCGTGGCGGTGGAAGTTCAGGCTTCGGATGTCGAGCCGAGCGGCACCGCCGGTTTCGATCCGGCGCCTCTTTCTTCGCCGCCTTACGGCCGTCAGAGTCAACTACTCAGTCCCAGCTCGCCGCGGATGGCCCCGTGCTAGGAGTCGCTGCTTTTGATTTGTTCGACCCTGTCGATTCACCAGGGATCGACGGACGGTTTCCGGCTTCACCATTATCCCCGGGACCGCAGCTTTATAGGACTTTCGATGTGAATCGCGGTACGTCGTCAAGATCGGCCAGGTCATGCCGGTTGAGGAGAGCCGTAATGAAGATCTACGCCAAATTTGCATTCAGTGCCTGCGTTCTTTCGGTGTTCCTGCTTTGCGGAGGCTTGAGGGGGCAGGTTGCAGGATCGACCCCGCCGGGGAGCACAACTCCAGCGGCCCAGACCCCCGCTTCACCTGCCCAGCCTGATGCCTCGTCAAAGGTCGCGCACGCCGACGATAGCTACGTCATCGGGGACGATGACGTCCTCGGGGTCAGTGTCTGGAAGGAGCCCGACCTCTCCAAAGAAATCCCCGTGCGGTCCGATGGAAAGATCTCCCTGCCCCTGATAGGGGAAGTGGACGCAGCCGGCCGGACGCCGTTGCAACTCGAGCAGGAGATCTCCTCAAAGCTCAAGAACTTCATCACCGATCCACATGTGACGGTGATCGTTGAGAAGATCAACAGTCAGAAGTTCAATATTCTCGGCGAGGTAGCCAAGCCGGGATCCTACTCGCTCTCGACGGGCGAGACGATTGTAGACGCCGTCGCCATCGCAGGCGGGTTCAAAGACTTCGCGAAAAGGAAATCAATCTACGTTCTGCGCCAGAGTCCGGGGGGCGAGCAGTCGCGGATCAATTTCAACTACCAGGACTTCATCAAAGGCAAGGACACGGCGGTGAACATCGTGCTCAGGCCGGGTGACACAATCGTGGTGCCTTGAAGGCGGATCAAACTATGTCAGCACGAATCTTAATTCTGCTTCTTTGCGTTGCCCGTATCCCCGTGTGGTCTCAGGTTGAGCCGACCGCGACGGGGGAAACCGGGAACTCTCTCGACGACGAGCGAATGATGATTCCGCCGCCGGTCAGTGGAATCCCGTACCCAAACCAAACCGCTGTGGAGGCGGCATCTAGCACCTTCACTGCAGCATTGGCCGTGCACGGAGCTTATGTCGAAAACATCCTCCCGTCGATCACCGCAAAGCCAGTCAATGATTTCACCTATTCGATCCTTCCGGCATTAGATCTCCAAAGCATGACTCCGCGGCAGGAGGCGAGGATCAACTATAGCCCGAGCTTCATCTTCTATAAGGACACAAGCACGCTCGATGCGGTAGATCACAATTCCGTTGTGACCTATCAGTACCGCATGAGTTCGCGAGCCACCCTCACCCTGCAGAACTACTTTGTCAAGACGTCGAATGTGTTTGACCAGTCGACCATTTTCACGCAAGTGGGTATCTCCGGCTCGACGCAGATTCCAATCACCACCGTCATTGCGCCTTTTGCGGACCAGCTCACAGACAACTTTAGCGGCGGTCTGAGCTACCAATTCCGAAGAAACGATATGGTGGGCGCCGGGGGAACAGCAGCTGTCGTCGACTTTCAGAATGGCACAAGTTCCGCGGGCCTCTACAATTCGCATTCCGAGGGGGCTTTCGCCTTCTATAATCGGCGGCTGTCTCGCTCCCAATACTTGGGCGTCGTTTACCAGTATGGGCAGTTAAACGCGACGCCAACGGGCCGCCAAGTCGAAACCCAGACGCACGCATTCCTGCCCTACTATACCTACTATTTCAGCCGTGCCTTCTCGTTCTCTCTGGGCGGTGGAGCCGAGCGCTTGGACGTTGCGCAGAGCCCAACACCCGCCACGAATTCATGGGCGCCCTTGGCAATCGCCAGCGTTGGATGGCAGGGCACCCATGGCAGTTTTGCCGCCAGCTACTTGCGGACTGTTTCTACGGGAGGCGGCCTGCTTGGCGCTTACAATACGAATAGCGTCAGCGGGACCGCGGGCTGGAACCTCACAAAGTCATGGATCGGAAATGTGGGGGGTGCCTTTTCGAACATAAACAACTTGACGCCGCAGATCGTCGGCTCGTTTGGCGGAGGGCACACTGTCTCCGGGCAGGTTTCGATTACCCACGCGATGGGCGAGCATTTCAATGTCGGAGGCGGGTATGAGCGCCTTCACCAGGAATATGCCGGCGTCGCAGTGATTACAGCCGACCCCGACAGCAATCAGGAGTTCTTTACGTTGACCTATCAGTTCAAGAAACCGCTGGGGAGATAACGATGCCGGAAATTCACGAAGATCATCAGTCGGAGCCGCTGGATCTCCAACGCCTTACGGGCATCGTTCGCCGCCGGCACCTTCACTTCATGATCCCGCTGCTGGTTGGCTGGCTCGCGGTCTGGCTGGCAAGCTGGATTCTGCCGTCGCGCTATAAATCAACCACGACGATTCTGGTTGAGCAACCTACGATGCCGCAGAACTACGTCGTCCCGAACATCAACGACGACCTGCAGTCCCGGTTGCAGAGCATGTCCACGCAGATCCTGAGCCGGACCCGGCTGCTCATGATCATCGATCGGCTGCACCTGTACAGCGGGACCCAGACTCCTGCGACCGCGGATGAAAAAGTCGATCGGATGCGCAAGGACATCGTCGTCGAGCTGGTGCGCGATCCGCAGCGCCAGGACATTTCGGCCTTCAAAATCTCCTACTCCGCGAGAGACCCGCACGTTGCCCAGCAGGTGACCGGCGAGCTAACGAACCTGTTCATTAACGAGAACCTGAAGGTGCGCCAGCAGGAATCTGAGGGAACGACAAGCTTCATCGAGAAGCAGCTCGAAGAAGCGCGCGAGAACCTGTCCGAGCAGGAAGCCAAGGTGCGGGAGTTCGAAGGGCGGCATCAAGGGGCTCTGCCGACTCAGGAAGCGAGCAATCTGCAAATCCTCGCCGGCCTCCAGTCGCAACTGCAAAACGAACAGGACGGCCTGAATACCGCTCGGCAGCAGCGGGTTTACCTCCAGGCAATGCTTTCCGAAGAACGCGCAGCCCAGACCAAGAGCCGTCCGGTCAGCGGCGGTCAAGCCGGGCAGGCGGGCGCGACGGATCTGGCAACAGTCGATCAGCAGCTTGAGAGCCTGAGGGCGCAACTCACCGAACTCTCAGCCAGGTACACCGATCGCTATCCCGACGTTCAGCACGTGAAGTCCGAGATTTCGAGACTGGAAGCGACGAGAGCGAGCCTGCTTGCGGCCCAAAGACGAGCCGAGACTTCGGGCGGCACGGATGCAAACTCGAGTGCCGCGGCGCGGCAGTTGCAGGGGCAGTTGGAGGCGAACCAACTGGAAATCTCAAACCGCGAGAGTTCGATTGAGAACCTGAAAGCCAGGATCAACGAGTACCAGGGCCGGCTGAACATGACCCCGGCAACCGAACAGGAACTCGCGGACCTGACCCGGGGCTATGAGCAGTCGAAGGCTAACTACGACGATCTGCTGAAGAAGAAAAACCAGTCTGAGATGGCCACGAGCATGGAGCAGATGCAGCAAGGCGAGCGGTTCACCATGCTGGATCCCCCGAGCCTGCCGACAAAGCCCGATTTCCCGAATCGCCTCCAGTTTTGTGGTATTGGTCTTGCGATCGGTCTAGTGCTCGGATTGATCGTTGCAGGCACGTTTGAGTTTCTCGACGATCGTTTGTACACAGAAAAGGAAATCAAAGCTCTTCTGCCGATTCCGGTGATCTCCGAGATTCCTGAAGTTGTCAGTTCACTGGACGAGCAGTTGGCAAAGAAGAAGTCGTCATTGCGGTGGGCTGCATCAGCCGCTACCCTCTTCATAATCTTCGTCGGTTCAGCTGTCAGCTACCTTCACAACTAGGCGCCCGCTCACGATGTACAAAGCGTATTTTCATCTAAAACGTAACCCGTTCGATCTCACGCCGGATCCCCATTGCTTTGTGCCCACACCGCGGCACAATGAGGCGCTCGCTGCGCTTTACTACGGAGTCCGACGGCACAAGGGCTTCGTCGTTGTCACCGGCGAAGTCGGAACGGGGAAAACCCTGCTTCTTCGCTGCCTGCTCCGCCTCCTGGAAAACAGCAAGGATGTTGCCTATGCCTACCTGTTCAACAGCAGGCTCGGGCCCACGGATTTTCTGCAGTACGTGCTCTCCGACTTCGGCCTGCCCGCCTCGGGAAAGAACAAATGCGAACTGCTGCTCGATCTGAGCAAGTTCCTCGTCGCGCGCGGATCGAGGCAAATGACCACCGTTCTCATCGTGGACGAGGCGCACGACCTGTCGCCCGACACTCTAGAGGAGGTTCGTCTCCTTTCGAACCTGGAGACGGCGGAAGACAAGCTGCTGCAGATCATCCTGGCGGGCCAACAGGAACTGGACAAGAAACTTGACTCCGTGGAGCTGAGGCAACTGAAGCAGCGAATCGCACTGCGCACGCAGCTTGGCGCCTTGAACGCGAAACAAACCCAGGAGTACATCGAGCAGCGCCTGCGGATCGCGGGTGCGGACTCAGCCGCGCCTCCGATCTTCTCTGCGCAAGGGATCGCCGCCGTGTTTTCCTACTCGCGCGGCTATCCGCGCCTTGTCAACACGATTTGCGAAAATGCGTTGATTGGTGCCTATGCGCGCCAGTCGCCGACCGTGACGGCGCGAATTATCGAGGATGTTGCGAACGAATTCCGTCTCGAGGCCTTCGAGCCCATGCAAGAAGCTTCCTAGGCCGAACGCGGGATGTGATCACCACGAAGTTGAGGGACCATGAGCCGAATTTTTGACGCTTTGCAAAGATCGGAAAGCGAGCGGACCGATACCGACTCGGGAACGCTGGCCCAGGGGCCGGAGCTGCTGCGCAGCGCCGAGAAGCGCATCACATCGAAATGGAATACGCTGACGCCGCCAGAAGCAAACCGGGCGGCCAAAACGGTGGAGCCTCTTGAGATCCCCGGACTGGAAGCCATCTTGGGCAGAAACGAAGCGCCCGCGGCCGGCGCTGCGCAAACTCTGCCGGAAGCGGAGCGCGCGGCTATCCTGAGCCGGTACCCGTCGTTGCCCGTTTCGCTTCCGTCGCAAAGCCGTTTGGTGTGTCTCACCGATCGGGAGCATCCGACCGCCGAAGCGGTGCGCCTCCTCGGGGTACGCTTGCGGGATCTCCGGCGGACACACCTGCTCAAGACCATTCTGATTACCAGCACCATCCCGAGGGAAGGCAAGAGCACGATCGCGGCTAACCTAGCTTGCGCACTTGCCTATACGCCCGAGGAACGGATCTTGCTGGTGGAGGGTGATTTGCGGCGTCCCTCTTTGACGCAGATGTTTGGGCTTACGAAGACCAGGGGCATCTCCGAATCCATCAAGGAAGAGAATGGGCTGGAGACCAGCGTTTACCGGCTCGAAGGAGCGGGTCTTTGGATTCTGCCTGCTGGCAGCACTTCACGGAACCCACTCGAACTCCTCCAGTCGCAACAGCTCCCGGTTATTATGGATAAGCTCGCCGCGCAGTTTGATTGGATCGTCATCGATTCGCCTCCGGCCCTGCCCCTGGCGGACACGAGCGTCTGGATGAGACTCGCGGATGGAATCCTATTGGTTACTCGTCAGGGAACGACCGAGAAGCAACAATTGCAGAAGGGTATGGATGCAATCGACCCGCAGAAGCTGCTCGGCGTCTTAATGAACGGAACGATGGCCTCGACCTACAGCGGCTACTACTACCGCTCGTCGATCCCGTCCTGACACACTGCAACTTTGTCGATAGAAACAATGATCCAGCGCTCTTTCACGGTCTCCGCAACGAACCGGCATGAACGGCGCAGACGAACGATCGCTAACGATACCGATTCCTTGGCAACTTCGAGTTTCGCTATCGAAACGACAGAAAACTAGGATGTACATGGCACCTTACAGACAACCTGATCGCGGCAAATGCACCTGTGAGCGGCGCGAGAGGAGTATATTGTGACCCCGACACATCAGCCTAAAGCACAAAACTCTGCTGATCCGCTGTTGGAGTTCACCCCTTCTGTGGATCGCACCGCTCTGGACGAGCAAACTTTCCGGCAGATGATCGCCATCGAACGTAAGCGAACGGAGCGTTCGAAAGCGCCATTCCTCCTCATGCTGTTGGAAGCTGATGATGAAGGTGGTCAGAAGAACAACGGCGCGACGCTCGACAGGGTCGTCTCGGCCCTGCTTTCATCCAGCCGGGATACGGACCTGATCGGCTGGTACAAGAACCGGGAGATAGTCGGCGCCATGTTCACCGGCCTCCTCGTGACCGACAAGCGCGCAATGTTGGACACGTTCCTGTCGAAAGTGACAACGACTCTCAGGGAGGAGCTGACTCCGGAACAGTTCAACCAGGTGAAGATCACGTTCCATCTTTTCCCCGACGATTGGGATCACGGAAAACCGGGATCGCCAAGCAACGCCGCGCTATATCCGGATTTGATTAGCCGCGACAAGAGGCGGAAGTCGGTCCTGCTGATGAAGCGGATCATTGATATTACCGGGAGCGCCACGCTCCTGATTTTGTGCGCTCCTTTGTTCCTGGTCATCGCTCTCGCGGTCAAGTTGTCCTCGAAGGGGCCGGTTTTCTACCGGCAGCAACGGGTCGGCCGCTACGGACGCACTTTCACGTTTCTCAAGTTCCGCTCGATGTACGTGAACAACGATTCCAATGTTCACCGCGAATTCGTTACCCGGCTGATCGCCCGCGGCCAGGGTCGGGAAGACGGAAACGGCAACGGACAGCGCGTTTACAAGCTCACCGACGATCGCAGGATCACACGAGTGGGAGGGATTCTGCGGCGCACCAGCCTCGACGAACTGCCCCAGTTCATCAACGTGCTCCAGGGCGATATGTC
>JBEKUS010000034.1:0-35287 GCA_049514795.1 Occallatibacter sp. | reverse complement strand
GTGACGCACACAGCCAAGCCAAACGCAGCCAGCCAGTCGATCTGAAAGGTCATTCCAATCGGGATGAACTTCTCAATCCACTGCGCGGGGCCGTACTCCCATCCCATTCCCAGCGCCGGAATGAGAAAAATTCCGATCAACGCGGACGCCGCGTTCATCACCACGTCCACCAGCGCCGCTTTCTTCCACTTCAGCCCAAAGCCACCAAGCCACAGCGCCAGCCACTCCACAATGAGCCCCACCACAATTGGCACAACACTCAACATGCGCTGCTCCAGCGCCAACGCAGGCCAAACAAGGTCTGCAACCCCGCTCAGAATATTCCCCATCGAACTCATGCCCTCCCATTATCTACTCGATAGAACGCCGAACCCAACGCGAACTTGCAAGAATTCGTCCGGGCAAACTGAACCTGCATTCGCGACAGCGCTCCGCCCCCGTTTGACTTCCCCCACCTCCGTTGCCGACCATTGTTTCTGGTTCCGGAGAAGTCCGGAGGAGAAACACGCACTCATGAAAGTCCTCATCCTTGGTTCGGGAGGCCGCGAGCATGCGCTAGCCTGGGCCGTCGCTCGCAGCCCGCGCGTCACTCAGATCGTTTGCGCGCCCGGCAATGGCGGCATGGCCCAAATTGCCCGCAACGTTCCCGTCGACATCAAAGACCTTGCCGCGACGGTTCGCCTGACCGAATCGGAGCGCCCGGACCTGACCATCGTCGGCCCCGAGTTGCCGCTCTCGCTCGGCATCGTCGATGCGCTTCGCGAGCGCGGCCTGCGCGTCTTTGGTCCCACGCGCGCCGCCGCAATGCTCGAAACCAGCAAGGGATTCGCCAAGCGCTTCCTGCAGCGCCACAACATTCCCACGCCCAACTACGCTGTCTGCGCCACCGCGGCCGAAGTGGAGAAAGCCCTCGAGATCTTTCATCCGCCCATTGTGGTCAAGGCCGACGGCCTGGCCGCGGGCAAGGGCGTCATCATCTGCGATTCGCGCAACATCGCCGCCGAGGCCGCGCGGGGCCTGTTCACCGGCGCGCTCCTCGGCTTCTCCGAGCAGCAGGTCGTCATCGAAGAGTTCATCGAGGGCGACGAGATCAGCTTCCTCTGCCTCAGCGACGGGAAACACGTAACCTCGCTCGTCCCCTCGCAGGATCACAAGCGCGTGGGCGAGGGCGATACCGGCCCCAACACCGGCGGTATGGGCGTCTACTCCACCGATTCGCTTCTTGACCCCGCCATGTCCGACTGGATTTTGCGCCACATTGCCGAGCCTACCGTGCAGGGCATGGCGGAAGAGGAGACGCCCTTTACCGGCGTGCTCTACTGCGGGCTCATGATGACCGCCCGCGGCCCGCAGGTGCTTGAATTCAACGCCCGCTTCGGCGATCCCGAAACGCAAGCCATTCTGGTACGTCTCGAAAGCGATCTCGTCAATGCGCTCGAGGCCTGCATCGACGGCCGCCTTGCCGACACTAGGCTCCGCTGGACCCCCGGTGCCTCAGCTTGCGTTGTGGCCAGCTCCGGCGGCTATCCCGGCAGCTACAAAACCGGCTTCCCCATCGGCGGACTTGCTGCTGCGGCTCAGGTCCCGGGCGTGCAGGTCTTCCATGCCGGCACGGCGCAAATGGGCGGGCAAATGCTCACGGCAGGCGGCCGCGTACTCGGCGTCACCGCCGTTGCGGACTCTCTCCGCGAGGCGCTGGCCCGCGCCTATCAAGCCATGGCGGAGATTGCCTTCGAAGGAATGTATTATCGCCGCGACATCGGCCATCGGGCCCTCGGATCGGCTAGTTAGATCTTGGGCGCCTCGGCCGGGCTCATAGCCAATCACAAGGAGGTCAGGATGAGTACAGGAATCACATTGGAAGAATTGCTTGCCTGGAACGATCAGGCGTCCGTCTACTGGAAGGCCAACTTCGATACCCATCCGGCGCTGCTCCAGCTACCCTGCGACATTGGCGGAGCCGCCAAGGTACAGGAGTTTGTCCGACACATCTGGGGCGCGGAGCTGCGCTGGGCCCAGCGCCTCGCTGCAGAGCCGGAAACGCCCCGGGAGAAGATTCCCGCTGGGCCTCTCGATGCGCTTTTCGACCTGCACAGCCAGGCGATGGCAATCTATCGCAGACTTCTCGCCGCCCCGGAAAACACCTGGAGCGATCCCTATTTTCTTGATTTCGATTGGGTGCCTCCGGAAGACAGAACCGCATCCCGGCGAAAGGTCGCGGCGCACGCGTTATTCCACAGTCAGCGCCATTGGGCGCAACTGGCCACGCTGGTCCGTAGCGCGGGGTTCCCCTCCAAGTTCCGGGGAGATCTGCTCTTTAGCCCTGCGCTACGGTAGGCTCCGGCGCAGGCTGTGGCTTCACCTGCTGTTGCTGGAAGCACGACCGGCACAAAACCGGCCTGCCTTGGGTCGGCTTGAAGGGAACAGTCGTCTCCGCACCGCACTCCGAACAGGTTGTGCGTGTCTCGGGGCGCACTCGTTGCGTTCCCCGGGTACGTTTCGCCTTGCACTGTTTGCAGTGTTTGGGATCGTTCTTGAACTGTTTATCGTGGAAGAAGACCTGCTCGCCAGCAGTAAATACGAACTCCGCGCCGCAGTCAACGCACTTGAGGACTCGATCGGTGAATTCCATGGCCGGCTTCCCTCACAGGGACTCCCACCGAAATCGGCCATGGCTCTACAGGAACTTGCCGGCCCCGGTTCCCTGTCTTCGTTCGTCTTGCACTACAAGGGCCCGGTCCGCACTAAAAATAGAGCGGCATTCGAACTTTTGCCCGGAATTCCGGACAACCTGACACCCCGCACGCCCATCGCGTGCTGAGCGATCTCGCGAATCTCCAGTTTCCGCGGGGTTCCGGCATGTGCCAAATGGCTTTCTCGTTGGGCACGAGCCAAAGGGCTGCTACGGATTCGATCGTCAGAAACCAGAGAAACGCTACATTCAATTGCGCCGACGCGTTTGCCCTTCCCATCCTCTTTGGGGTGTTTGGCGGCTTCCGTCTTCGTACAACGAAAGCCGCTGGAACAGCGCTTCTCGCGGCGGGTTAGGAAATCAGTCCTGCTCTTTGCGAGCCTTCTTGCGGTTCCGCTTGCGCGCCAAGGCTGCCTTGACGCGGCGCTTCTCGCCGGGCTTCAGGTAGTAGGAGTGACGCTTCACTTCCTTGATGATGTCCTCCTGCTGAACCTTCCGCTTGAACCGGCGTAGCGCGTTTTCCAGCGGTTCGCCTTCTTGGACGCGAACCTCCGCCAACGGTCCTCCACCTCCAAACCCGCCTGTAAGGCTCCTAGTATCATACCCGAGTTCCAACCGGCGGCCAATCATAATCGCTTTGCCCGGCCCCCCTCGGGCAGATTCCACCAGCTGGACCCGTGGGGCCGATACTCGGCGCCCTACATCCCAACCGGTTAGACTCCTATATGGAGTTTGTCCTGGAGTTCCCTATGCTTCGAAGCTATCGGGGCCATTCGCCCCAAATCCCGCCGAGTTGTTACATTGACCCCTCCGCCCAGATCCTCGGTGACGTCGTTCTCGGCGAACGTTCCTCGGTATGGATGAACGCCGTCCTCCGTGGCGACGTCAACTCCATCCGGGTCGGCGCCTGCTCCAATGTCCAGGACTGCGCCGTCCTCCACGGCCAGCGCAACCTCTATCCGGTCATCGTGGGCGACTGGGTCACCATCGGCCACAACGCCTCCGTCCACGGCTGCGTGGTCGAAGACATGTGCGTCATCGGCATGGGGGCCCGGGTGCTGAATAACGCCCGCGTCGGCGAGGGGTCCATCATCGCCGCCGGTTCCGTCGTCCCCGAGCGCACCCAAGTCCCTCCGCGCACCCTCTGGGCAGGTGTCCCCGCCAAGCTCCGCCGGGAACTCAGCGACAAGGATCGCGCCCTGATCCGCGAGTATGCCCAAAACTACGTTGAGTATGTCGAAATCTACCTCAACGAGCCTCCGCAGGCGCTTTGATCCGTCCGGGCAACAGACGATAACTTGTCATCTTTCATTAATTTGGTTGACATTTACTTCTCTGCAGTAGTCGGATGGGAAGAGCCCGGCTCTGCCGGTTCGTATCCACGCGGCCAATGCAAACACCCACGCCCCTTGCCGGACCACCGAACTCGCTCCAGTGGGCAGTGTGCCTCCTGCTCCTCGCCGCGCTTGCCGTCGGCTCTTCCGCCGCCGTTGCGGGCCAGACCCCGGCGCCATCGCCTCCGGTCACACCTGCGCTGCTCCCCGATGCACCTCAACCTCAGGTCGCCAGTCCCGCCCCGACACCTCCATCAGGCGACGTAACGATTCGTAGCATTCCACGTAACCTACTACAGGATCAGGAGGTTATCTGGACAAGCCCCGCCCGCCTGCATCCGCGCGACCTCGAGTGGCTGGCGCCTCTCGCAGCCGCCGCCGGCGCTGCCTTCGCCACCGACCATCGTGCCATGACTCAACTGGTCTCGCGGAATCCCGATTTCAACCAGGCCAGCATCGACGCCTCGAACGCCCTGATCGGCCTCTGGCTCGCCTCCCCCATCGCGGTCTATGGAGTCGGCCGCCTCCGCAACGACGCCCACGCGCGAGAAGCCGGAATCCTCACCACCGAGGCCATGTTGGATGGTGCGGTCGTAGAACAGAGCATCAAGCTGATCTTCTGGCGGGAGCGGCCCAATGTAGACGAAGCCCGCGGCCGGTTCTTCCAGGCGAGCGCCGGCCCCGACTCGTCCTTCCCCTCCTCGCACAGCCTCATCGCCTGGTCCGCCGCGTCCGCTCTGGCCGCCGAATCCTCATCGCGCCGGACCCAGTTTGCCCTCTACGCCGGCGCCGCTGGCGTTAGCCTTACTCGCATCATGGGTCAGCGGCACTTCCCCTCCGACGTGCTCGTCGGCAGCGCCACCGGGTGGCTCATCGGCCACTATGTCGTTCGCCGCCATCGTCAGACATCGCTGAAGACACGCATCGCGCACCGTTAGTGTGTCTTCCCCAGCCCCTGTTTCCGGCCTTTACACCGGAAACGCGTTCCGCTCCGTGAAAAGGTGCTGGTGCCAGTAGGGGTAAGTGAGCGTGACGGCGCTCGCTTTGTCTAGCCTGGCAACCTGCTCTTTGGTCAGGTTCCAGCCCACCGCACCCAGATTCTGGCGCAACTGCTCCTCGTTGCGCCGCGCTTCGGCAACGTCTGCCGTTGCGCCCCATGCATCGAAAAACTCCTGGCCGCCGCCAAACGTCGTGGCGCCAAAACTCAATACGGGAACCTTAAGGCCCGAGCCTCCAAGAAGACGCTATTCCATGGACTTGGTGTGTCCCTCGATCCATGCGAGCTTGTGCGCTGTGTCCCCAGCTCATTCGGGCCGAAGATTGACGCCGGAGTCCGCTGGGTCACCGGGCACGCTCAAATAGTAATTCCCATTGGCGTATGGGACGCAGATCCGGCCGGATGGCTTGAGGCAAGGCCCTGCCACAAAGTAAGAAGATCAAGTTCCGGAGCGTGTACCCTTCCCTTTCGGATAAGCTCCTCACGCAAAACAGCCGCCGGATACTCTCCGGCGGCTGTTCGTTCTTCACGGCCTGCTGACCGTTTTCTTACGCGTTCAGCACGTCCTGCAGTTTGGCCAGGGTCTGATGCAGGTCTTTGTCGGTGCGCCGCAGCTCGTCGATCTTGCCGATCGAGTGCATCACCGTCGTGTGGTGCTTGTTCCCAAACTGTCGTCCGATCTCCGGCAGGCTGGCCTCGGTCATCTGCTTGGCCAGGTACATGGCGATCTGCCGCGGCACCACCACGTTGCGTGAGTTGTTCTTCTGCTTCAGGTCCGCCACGCGCATGCCAAACTGCTCGGCCACGGCCCGCTGAATCGCTTCGATGGTGATCTTGCGCACCTGCATGTCGATGAACTGCTTCAGGCATTGCTGCGCGGCGGCCAGCGTGATCTCCAGGTGGTTCAACTGGCACCACGCGATCAGCCGCACCAGCGCGCCTTCCAGTTCGCGCACGTTGGTCCGTACATTCGACGCGATGAACAGCGCAACGTCGGTGGGCAACTGCACCTGCTCGTTCTCGGCCTTCTTCAGCAGGATGGCCACCTTGGTCTCAAGATCCGGCGGCTGGATGTCGGCGATCAGCCCCCACTCGAATCGCGACCGCAGCCGCTCCTCGATCTCCGTCAACTCCTTCGGCGGGCGGTCCGACGCGATCACCACCTGTTTCATGTTCTCGTGCAGAGCGTTGAACGTATGGAAGAACTCCTCCTGCGTGCGCTCCTTCTGCGAGATGAACTGGATGTCGTCGATCAGCAGCACGTCCACCGTGCGGAATCGGTCGCGGAAACTGGTCATGCGATCGTTGCGGATCGAGTTGATCATCTCGTTGGTGAACTTCTCCGCCGAGACATAGCAGATATTCGCGGCCGGCTGCCTCCGCTTCACCTCGTGCCCGATCGCGTGCATCAGGTGCGTCTTGCCCATCCCCACGCCGCCGTACAGGAACAGCGGATTGTAGGCGCGCGAAGGACGCTCGGCCACAGCCAGCGCCGCGGCCCGCGCAAACTGGTTGCCGTTGCCGATCACGAACGCGTCGAACGTGTACTTCGGATTGAGCTGCGCGGCCGTCGACCAATCGAACCGCCCCTGCTCGGGCGGACGCAACGTGTTCGCCGGCGGCGCCGTCGGTGCATGCGAAGCCACGGGCCCGAATCCCCCGTCCCTGCGCTGCGGCGGAATCGAGGGATCCTCCTCGGCGGTCACAAAGCAAACATCGTCAAACTCGAGCGAATACAGGTCGATGGCTTCCTGGATCAGGTCGCCATACTTGTCGCCAATGTGCTGGAATTCCGACGAAGGCACGCGCACATAAAGCTTCCGCCCCGCTACATGACTGAATCGTGTGGGCTTGAGCCAGGTTTCGAATGATTGCCGGATAACCTTCTTCTCTAGCGCGGCCAGAATCTGGAGCCAGGGGTTGAGTGCCGAAGTCGGCGTAGTCGCGAATGCCATCGTACAGTCCTTGCTGATGCCGCCTGTCTGCTGCAGAGCGGATGAATTTCGGCTTTTTCAGGCAACAGATCGTCGCCAGCGCAAAGCATCGGCCTTTGCGTCAATTCTTTCGACGGCCTGCTACCTGTCTACCGCTGGTCTGCCCCGCAGGATTCAACGTCGGGGCACTTGAATAATCCTTAACGCAGAACGTTCGAAACTTCTCACGAAATTTCGGGAACGGTCCCGATAGTAGCACATCTCTGCGCCAATGCAATCCCTTATTCATACAAGTTTTTTCGGTCTTTATGAGTTGCACCAAAAATAGTGAAACTCACCGCCGAACATCCTCAATATGATCTTTGGAATGCAGTACGCCGCAGTCTTCATCGCTCTCCGCGGTGCACGTTCAGAATACTCTGAAACCGCATTCGCTCTGCCACATCGTGAACCGATCTCTCGTGCTGGATTCTCAACGCACCCTACGGTATACTCGAAACTGCAGCAAAAACAAAGGCTTTCTTCAAGAAACAGGAGCGGGTCACGATGCCCAAGCGTACTTTTCAACCCAACCGCCGCCACCGTGCCAAAACGCACGGATTCCGGGCGCGCATGAAGTCCAAGGCCGGCGCAGCCGTGCTCAGCCGCCGCCGCGCCGCTGGGCGCAAGCGCGTGTCCGTGAGCGCCGCGCATCGCGATTAGCCTCTCCATCGCCCGGATGGAACCGGAACCCGGCGCGCGCCGCCCCGGATCGAGTCTTTCTCATGAACGCGCTTTTCAACCCCGTCCAGCGCCAATCGCTGGCCGAATCGCGCTTGCGCAAACACGCGGATTACGTTCACGCCTATGCGAATGGGCGCAAACGCCAGTCCGCGAGCATGAGCTGGTTCCTGGCGCCGCAGGCTGAGGATCGCGTTCGTCCGGGGGCTGGTTCCGCCGCGCGCGTCGGCCTGACCGTCGGCAAGGTGATCGGAAAAGCCCACGAGCGCAACCGCATCAAACGCCGCATGCGCGAGGTTCTGCGCCGCCACGTCGACCTTCTGCCTGAGGATTTCGACCTCGTCTTCCATCCGCGCCGCCAGGTGCTGGACATTGATTTCCCGCAACTTGAGGCAGAGGTTGTGCGAATTCTCCGGCAAGCCAGGTCCGAGGCGGCGCGCGTCATCTCGCCATCGGCGCCCGCGGGGCAGCCGGCCCCGAGGTCCGCGCCATGACGCGCTTCCTGCTTGCGTTGCTCGCCTTCTACAAGCGATGGCTCTCGCCCGTCCTGCACGCGATCAGCCCGGGAGGATGCAAGTTCGATCCAACCTGTTCGGAGTACGCGGCGGCAGCGATCGCAATCCACGGTCCGCTGCGCGGCTCGGCGCTCGCTGCGTGGAGACTGCTGCGCTGCCATCCCTTCTCGCCCGGAGGGTTCGATCCGGTTCCTCTTGCTCCTGGCCGGCCAGTTGCCTCGTCCCATGCCGGCGCAAACGGCCACACCGCGGGAACCGTTTCTTCCCACGAACCGTTACCATAAGAAGAGCGGCTACCCTTGGGGTGGGCCGCCGGAAACGATAGGAAGTTCCCTTTGCCCGAAATTCGCAATCCCAATTTGCAGTCCCAGGGCTCCGGCGGCGGAGGCGGGGGCGACATGCGCTCCACCATGGCCTTCATGCTGCTCGTGCTCGCCGTCTTTCTTGGCTACCAGTACTTCTTTGCCAAACCCAAGCCGGAAGAGCAGGCGCCCGCGCCATCGCAATCGCAGTCCGCTTCCCCTGCCGCGCAGCCCGCGCAGGGCTCGGCGTCTTCTGCCGCGCCGTCCGCAAAGCCGGCCGCAGCGACGCCGCAGATCACCTCCGCGATCGAAACCGATACCACGGTCGAGAACGAGTTCTTCAAGATCGTCCTCACCAATCGCGGCGCGCAGGTCCAGCATTGGTTCCTCAAGAAATACCTCGACTCGGCCGGCAAGCCGCTCGATCTCGTTCAGTCCCAGGCTGCGGAGCGCTTCGGCCTTCCTCTTTCGCTCTTCACCTATGAGCCGGCCCTCACCTCGCAAGTCAATCAGGCCCTCTACCAAATCAATGTCTCGGGCGCGCAGCCCTCCGCGACGGGCCTGGTCGCGGCTCCGGCAGCCATCGCCTATCACTACGCCGCGAACGGACTCGACGTCGTCAAGACCATCCGCTTCGATTCGAGTTACGTCGTCACCGTCGAGGTCCAGGTCAAACGCAACGGCACGCCGCTCCGCGCCCTGGTCTGCTGGCCTGCCGGACTGGGCGACATGGAGGAGTTCCAGCAGGCGGGAATGATGCCGTCGCAGGCGCGCACGCCCTCCTACTTCGCCTGGTCGATGGGCGGTAAGCAAGGCACACAGGCCGCTGCCAAAGTCAGCGGCAACAATACCCTCGACGGCTCCTACGACTACGCGGCTGTCATGGATCTCTACTTCGCCTCGGCTTTCCTGCCCGACGCGCCCGACCGCACCACCGTAGTCACGCTGCACAACACTGTCGATCTGCCATCGAACCCCTCCGACCCGAGCAGCAAGAAGACTCCGGCCGACGTGCTCGGCCTAGCGGTTGGCGACACCAGCGGCTTCACCCGCTTGCGCCTTTTCGCCGGCCCCAAAGCCACTGACGTGCTCACCGTCATTCATGCCACCGGCCCCGGCGGAAAGCCCGACGGTCCCTCGCTCGAATCGCTCATCCAGTTCGGCTCCTGGCTCGGCGTCATCGCCAAGCCGATTTTCATCGTTCTGCGCTACATGGTGCGAATGGGAATCTCCAACTGGGGCTGGGCCATCATCCTCTTCACCGTCGTCTTCAATCTGGCCCTCCTGCCCACGCGCCTCATGATGACCAAGTCGTCGCTCAAGATGATGCGCATCCAGCCCAAGGTCGACGCCATCAAGAAACGCTATGCGAATCTCAAGATGAACGACCCCAAGCGCAACGAGATGAACGCCGAAATGATGGCGCTCTACAAGACCGAGGGCGTGAACATGTACGGCAGTTGTCTGCCCATGCTCCTGCAGATGCCGTTTTTCTTCGCCTACTTCCGCGTACTGCAGAACGCTGTCGAGCTGCGCCAGTCCCACTGGTACTGGCTGCCCGACCTCTCCCAGCCCGATCCGATCTACATCCTGCCCATCTGCGTCATCGTCACCATGTTCTTCACGCAGTACATCACGCCTTCGCCCGGCATGGACCCCGCGCAGCGCCGCATGATGGCCTTCATGATGCCGGTCTTCTTCGGCTTCATGCTCTGGCACTATCCCTCCGGCCTCGCCCTCTACTGGCTCACCGGTAACCTCATGATGCTCGCCATGCAGATCGGCATCAATCGCTCGCATTGGGGCAGGGAAATGCACGCCATCGCCGCCCGCCGCGCGATTAAGAAGAAGTAAGACAACAGTTCACAGTTCGTAGTTCGCAGCTCAAATCGGCCGGAGATCGGCAGGCGCCGGTCTCCGATCGCACAACCTCCGAAAGTCCTTGTTTTCTTGTTCCCTTTTTCCCTCGTTCCCTTGTTCCCTGCCTATTGCCTATTCCCTATTGGCTACTCCCTGTTCTATCGTCGAAGGCATATGGCCAACCCCGAGGTTCCCGTTCCCCATCCGGCGCCCGAGGCCGAAGAGATCTACCGCCGCTGGATTCGTTTTCTCGATGAGGAGTTTCTGCGCCACAGCTCTCCCGAGCGCCGCGCCGAAATCGTTCGCGACCAGCTCTGTCAGATCTTTCTCGGCCGGCCCCACGGCGACAAGCTCAATCTCACGCTGACTTCCGAACTGCCCGGCAACGTGGCCTGCCTGTCTCTCGACCCCCAGAACGTCACTCTCGAAGCCGAGCACTTTGCCGAGGTCGATCGCGACCGCTTCGCCCGCCGGAAACCTCTACTCTGGTTCTGGCAGATGTTCGACCGTTCGCCGTTGGGCCTCAATCACTGGCTGGGATTGCGCTTTCGCTGCATGTTGGCGCGCCATATCTTCGAGCACGTCGGCTCGGGGGTCAAGATCTTTCACGGCGTCGACCTCACCTTCGGCTACAACCTCTCGATCGGCGATTGTGTCACCATCCGCCAGCGCGCCCTGCTCAACGACCGCGGCGGCATCTCCATCGGCGACAACGCCGTCATCGGCTCCTTCGCGCGCATCTACTCTCATGCGCACGATCCGGCGAACTACGACAATGTCTCCCTCGTTCCCACGGTGATCGGCGCCGGGGCGCGCATCGCCAGCCACGCCATTATCCTGGCCGGTCAGAATGTCCCGTCCGGCGAATCGGTCGGCGCATTCCCCGTCGACCGCACTTAGAGCGGTCCTACAAAGGTGGAATGTGAAACCGGTTCATTTTGTGTATGATGTGTCCTAAGGAAACGCAACAACACAGTAGAGAACTGAGAAAGAGCGGGTTCTCCGCAATTCCTGTCTGATCGACTCCCCCCGGTTTCTGCGGTGTTTGCTTCACACCGCTGCCATGCTCTTCAAGGCGCTCAGTGCGGCCGTCTACGGCATCGACGCCAACCTCATCGACGTCGAGGTCGACTACAGCGGAGTGGTCGCAGCAGAAGATCACTTCCACACCGTTGGCCTGCCCGACGCCGCCGTCCGCGAAAGCCGCGACCGCGTCCGCGCCGCCATCAAGAACTCCGGCTACCTGATCCCGCCCACCTTCATCACCATCAACCTCGCCCCCGCCGATCTCAAGAAAGAAGGCTCCGGCTTCGATCTGCCCATCGCGGTCGGCATCCTGGGCGCCTACGGAGCCCTGCGCTCCAACGACCTCAGCCGATTCCTCCTCGTCGGCGAGCTCGGCCTCGACGGCAGCGTCCGCCCCATCCCAGGCATGTTGCCCATCGCCATTCTGGCCCGCGAGAAGGGCATTCCCAACCTCATCCTCCCCGCCGCCAATGCCGCCGAGGCTGCCGTCGTCGAAGGCGTCAACGTCTACCCCGTCTCCTCGCTTCTCGACGTCCTCGATCTTCTCAACACTTCCGTCGTCGGCCAGATCCAGCGAGAGCCGTTCCGCATCGTCACCGAGGAGCTTCTCGGCAAGCTCGAGCAGTTCACCATCGACTTCTCCGATGTCCGCGGCCAGCAGACCGCCAAGCGCGCCCTCGAGGTGGCCGCCGCCGGCAGCCACAACATCCTCATGATCGGCCCGCCCGGCTCCGGCAAAACCATGCTCGCCAAGCGCCTGCCTTCGATCCTGGCCCCGCTCACCTTCGAAGAGGCCCTCGAGACCACCAAGATTCACTCTGTCGCCGGCGTCCTCGAACCCGGTTCCGGCCTGGTTACGCAGCGGCCCTTCCGCTCGCCCCACCACACCATCTCCGACGCCGGTCTCATCGGCGGCGGCATCATCCCGCGCCCCGGCGAGGTCTCGCTCGCCCACAACGGCCTGCTCTTCCTCGACGAACTCCCCGAGTTTCCCCGCAACGTTCTCGAAGTCTTGCGCCAGCCGCTCGAGGATCACAGCGTCACCATTGCCCGCGCCTCGATGTCGCTCAGCTTTCCCGCGCGCTTCATGCTGGCCGCAGCCATGAATCCCTGCCCCTGCGGGTACTTCAACGACAAGTCGCGCGAATGCATGTGCACCCCGCCCATAATTCAACGCTACGTCGCCAAGATCTCCGGTCCCCTGCTCGACCGCATCGACATCCACATCGAGGTCCCCGCCGTCCAGTACAAGGAGCTTCGCGGCGGCGCGGCGGCCGAAGGCTCCGCAGAGATTCGCAACCGCGTCATGGCAGCCCGCGAGCGCCAGCGCCAGCGCTTCAGGAAGCACAGTGAAAAGATCTACGCCAATACGCAGATGAACACGCGCCAGATCCGCTCCTACTGCGAGTTGAGCGCCGACGCCGAGCGCCTCCTCGAGCGCGCCATGCAGCAGCAGGGTCTCACCGCCCGCGCCCACGACCGCATCCTCAAGGTCGCCCGCACCATCGCCGACCTCGAAGGCGCCGAGCACCTCTCCGTGGGCCACCTCGCCGAAGCCATCCAGTACCGCACTCTCGACCGCAGCTACTGGGCCTGATCGTTGCTCCCCGCCCGGTGCAATTGATGTTTTCAACCGCCAGCCATTGACCCAACCTCCGCACCGGCTACAGCAGATTCAGAGTTGCCGTAAGAGGAATAGATATTGCCGAGTGGCTCTTTCCTCAAACCGGGATCCCCAGCAAAAGGTCTTCGTCGCTGGGGTGGAAGAAAGCGCCACCCTGCACGCTGTCCGCTGTAGGACAAGAACTCTGAATCTGCTCTAAAATGCCTCCATCTCACCGACCGCACGAAAGAGAGAGCCCCAATGAAAGCCACGCAATCCGCCTCCGCCATCAATCCGTTCCCAAACTGTCCCGCCCTCGACGGCTGCCACTGCATCACTGCATCGCTGGCCAAGATCTATCGCCACGCCGGCCATCCGCTCTCCGAAGAGATGCTGCTCGGCCTCGGCGCGGGCATGGGGTTCATTTACTGGCAGATGAAGATGGGCGGCGGCGTCTTCGTCTTCGTCGGCGGACGCAGCAATGACAAGAACTTCTACACCGACCTTGGCGCGCGCACCGGTGTCGCCATCCGCGGAATCTGCACCTCAAGCGCCAAGAAGGCCGAGGCCGAGCTGTTGAGCGAACTCGCGCAGCGGCGCCCCGTCATGCTGGGCGGCGACATGGCCTACCTGCCCTGGTTCAATCTGCCCAAGGACTACCACTTCGGCGGCCACGCCTTCGTCGTCTGCGGCTACGACGGCCAAAGAACCCTGCTTGCCTCGGACATCGATCCGAAGATGTCCGGTGTGAAGAAAGGCGTCTACGGGACGATAACGCTCGATCAGCTCGCCAGAGCCCGCAGCTCCACCTTCAAACCCTTCCCGCCGAAGAACGTCCGCTTCGCCTTCGATTTCTCCGGCTTCCGCGAGCCCGGCCGCAAACAGATCGCCGCATCCATCGCACAAACCGTCGAGGCGCACATCCATCCGCCCATCAAGAACTTCGGTATCGCCGGTCTGCGCCACGCCGCCAAAGTCCTTCCGCAATGGCCCAAGCTCTTCAAGTCCGGGCACGACCTGCGAATGAACCTCTTCAACCTCTTCGTCATGATCGAAATCGGCGGCACCGGCGGCGGCTGCTTCCGGCCCATGTACGCGCGCTTCCTCGAACAGGCCGCGCCTCTGCTTGCGACGAAAACGCTAGAGTCTGCCGCCAGGCTCTTCCACGAATCCGGCACAAAGTTCACTCAGATCGCGCTCCTCTTCAAAGATGCCGGGAAGATGAAGGCCGTCGACGAGAAGATTCTCGCGGCCTCCCGCCTATTCACTGAGATCGCCGGAATTGAAGAAAGGGCATGCCGGCTCCTGCGGAACGTCACATAACTCGCACAAGGGCGCCGTTTCTGGTTCGGGCGACGTTCTTCCGAACGCCTGGAGTTGAGAGCTGATCAACGGCGCCCGGATTCATCTCGGTCCGTTCCTCCGGCCGTGAACGCGCCGCTCCCGCCGCCGCCCAGTCACTCTCTCGCCAACAATCCGGTTACCTCGGGTTCCGAATTCGCGTGCCTCCCGCCCCGCCGTACCGATATTCGGGATACGATACATCTCACGCCCGCGAGGAAGCGGAGAGACTCGTGCACGATATCGCGCTTCAATCCGGATGGGAGACCTTCCTCCTTGCCGCCCCGCTTGTCGGCATGGTCCTGGTCGGCATCTTCCGCCTCGATGTCATCGCTGCCGCGCATCGCCCGGCGGCCAAGGGCCTCCCACCGTCGGCGACGGGCGAGAACGGGCACACCCTCCTGACCGATCCCGATCGCCGCCCCTGGCCCGATCCATCCCGGTCCAAGTGACGTCTGAGGTTCGCTTTTCCCGTTCCCGAAACCCCCTCTGGCGCAGCCGTCCCTCGTGAAATCGCCGCCCCCGCTCGTTCGTCCAAAATAGCGAATGAAAACAAAAAGGTTACCTCGACTCTCTCCCGACAAATTCCCGGCCCGGGACGAGCCTGGAAAAGCGGGGAGAACCTCTTCTGATCCCCCGAAATAACTATTGACCGGCCAATTGGTAGGATTTACCCTCAACATAGCCATCCACTGAGGGCAGGTTGCGCATTGCGGCCGGGTGTGCCCACATGCCACTTCCAGCATTCGACTTTGAGCAAGGGCTCCGTTGATGCGATGGGTGCGTTTTTTCGAGCACTTGGAAGCGTTGCAGACGAACCCGGGCTTGCCAGACGCAAACTGCAGACCCCGTGACGGATGGCGGCCATTTCAAAACGTGCAACGCCTCTAAGTTTTTTGAGCTTTGGATCAGCATTGCGCGTCTAAGGGATGGAAGCATCAATTTGGGGCAGCCCCCGATTGTATTGGCTCCCCTTTGCTGCGCTGGCGGCGTCCACCGGATCGTCCAGTGCATGCATCTGAAGAAGGAGATACACAATGCGTTCCGACCTTGTTTTTCGGGCACTTTCTCAGGTGTCCAATCGCTACCAGCTCTGTCAACTGGCTAGCAAGGCAACCCGTAAGCTTCACAAGCCGAATACACGGCTGCAGGACACCACAAACGACGTACTGAGCCGTTTTCAGTCGGCTCATCCTGAAGCCGAGGTTTCTCAAGAGACGCCCGCGGCCCAACCGGTCGAAAGGCGCCGGGCGGCATAACGGCGTCTCTCGCCGCTTCGTGCGGTCACCTAGTTTAGTGGTTTCAACCCGAGCTTCCCGACGAAAAGGTCAGGTCTTTCCCGGCGCACAACGTTTCCAGATGAGTCTCGGAGTCGGTTCAATGCTGGTTTGCGCCGGCTGAAGCTCGGTTATCCATCCGGTTCTTCCTCTGGAGCACTTCCCCCTCCGCGTCCCCCACCCCTCAAATTCCGCCCTCGTGCAGGTGAACATGACCATTGCAGAACTCAAAGAAAAGAACATCACCGAGCTGACCCGCATTGCCCGTTCCCTCGAAATCCAGGGAACCAGCGGCCTTCGCAAGCAGGACTTGATCTTCAAGATCCTTCAGGCGCAAAGCGAGAAGGAAGGCCACATCTTCGCCGAGGGGGTCCTAGAGATCCTCCCCGACGGCTACGGCTTCCTCCGCTCCCCCGACTACAACTATCTGCCCGGCCCCGACGACATCTACGTCTCGCCCTCGCAGATCCGCAAGTTCGATCTCAAGACCGGCGACTCCATCAGCGGTAACGTCCGCCCGCCCCACGAGGGCGAGAAGTATTTCGCCCTGGTCAAGATCGAAGCCATCAACTTCGAGTCTCCCGAGGAGACTCGCAACAAGATCCTCTTCGACAACCTCACGCCTCTCTATCCGCAGGAGCGCATCAAGATGGAGACCGAGCGCGAGGGCATCAGCGGCCGCGTCATGGATCTCCTGACGCCCGTCGGCAAGGGCCAGCGCGGACTCATCGTCGCTCCGCCCCGCACCGGCAAGACCATGCTGCTGCAGTCCATCGCCAACTCCGTCACCTCCAACCACCCCGAGGTCGTCCTCATCGTCCTGCTCATCGACGAGCGTCCCGAGGAAGTCACCGATATGCAGCGCTCGGTCAAGGGCGAGGTCATCAGCTCCACCTTCGACGAGCCCGCCGCCCGCCACGTGCAGGTGGCCGAGATGGTCATCGAGAAGGCCAAGCGCCTCGTCGAGCACAAGCGCGACGTCGTCATTCTCCTCGACTCCATCACCCGCCTCGCCCGCGCCTACAACACCATCGTTCCGCCCTCGGGCAAGGTGCTGTCCGGCGGCGTCGACTCCAACGCCCTGCAGCGGCCCAAGCGCTTCTTCGGCGCCGCCCGCAACATCGAGGAAGGCGGCTCGCTCACCATCATCGCCACCGCCCTGGTCGACACCGGCTCCCGCATGGACGAAGTCATCTTCGAGGAGTTCAAGGGCACCGGCAACATGGAAATCATCCTCGACCGCAAGCTGGTCGACAAGCGCGTCTTCCCGGCCATCGACATCCAGCGCTCCGGTACCCGCAAGGAAGAGCTGCTCATTCCCAAGGAAGACTTGCAGCGCGTCTTCATCCTGCGCCGCGTGCTGAATCCGCTGTCGCCCGTCGAGGCCATGGAGCTGCTGATCAGCCGCCTCGAAAAAGTCCGCAACAACGCCGAATTCCTGGCCAACATGAACCAGCTCTAGCACGTTTCCGATGGGGCCGTGCACCACCGAGGCGCGGCCCTCGAAAAATTGTCCGTTTAGGTCACCCCGCCTACTCGCTTGATCCGTTGTCCTCCGCCGGCAGCATCTGGTAGCTGACGAACGCGAAGTGCGCGCCATCGGGCGCCCAGTTGGGCACGTTGTCCGTACCGGCCCCGCCCACGATCTCCACCAGGTCGCGCACCGTTCCTGTCCCCACATCCAGAATGCGCAGCGTCACGTCTTTGTTTGCCGGGTGCCCGGTCACATCGTTCCCATACGAAAGAATCAGCACCGACCTCCCGTCCGGTGAAGGATGCGGCGTCCAGTTGCGCCTCTCGTCGAACGTCATCTGCTCCGGATGCGATCCATCCGAACGCATGCGGAAGATCTGCATCCCGCCTGCACGATCGGAATTGAAATAGATGTACCGCCCATCCGCCGAAAAGTCAGGATCGTCGCTCGTCCCCGTCCCCGTGGTCAGCGCCATCTCTTCGCCGCCCTCCGCGGCAATCGCAAGAATATTCAGGCTCCCATTCGTGGGCCGGGTAAACAGGATCGTCTTGCCGTCCGGCGACCAGCTATGGAAATACGAGTTTGGATTCGCCGTCACCATGCGCGGCGTCCCTCCGGCCGAAGGAACAATGTAAACCCGCCGCCCCTGATGCTCCGGCGTTGTGCACGTCATCGCCAGCCATCTACCGTCAGGCGAAAGCCCATGGCTCCCCGTGCAGTCCGTTGCGTCACCGATATCGATCGCGCGTGCCTCGCCGCCGGAGACCGACACGATCCACAGGCGTCCGTCGCGATTGAAGATGAGAGACTTCCCGTCTCGACTCCAGTTCGGCGCCTCCTCTTGTCCCTTGCCCGTCAGGATCACGTACGCAATGCGTGCGTTGTTGTCGATCGCGATCGTCTTGAGCGTGCTGTAAAGAGCCATCGGCGCGGGAGTTTGCGGAGCGGCCAGTCGTTTCAGCTCGACATGCGAAAACCTCGCCTTCTCCGTTGCGCCTTCTTGATGCGCGCAGACTCCCAGCCCCGCGTAGAACGGTTCCGCAAAGTGCAGTTTGATCGACGCGCCCGCTTGGTGCAGCGATTCGCCCTTCATGCTCACGAACAGCGTAATCGTGTCGCCGCGTTTTTCCAGCCGCACGGTCTTGGGAGCGCCCAGGTTGAATCCGATTTCCTGCGTCGTGTCGCCCTTGGCGCGCCGGTACTGCAGCGCCGTCTCGCCGGAGCCGTGCACCGCCACGTCGGCATACATCGCGTCCGGATCCAGCGTCTGTCGGAAGATCACGAGCGCTTTCCGGTGCGGGTTCGACGCCGCCGACGCTTCCGCCAATTGGATATCCGCGGTGAGCGACACATCGCCCGACAGCTTCTTCCAAACCAAGTGAAACCCGTCCGCTGTCCCCCACAAATTCGCGCCCGACGAAGCAATCGAATACACGCCGCTCGCCGCGTCGAACGATGCCGAGCCGGCAGGATTCACACTCCCGACGTCGGATTGGTTCTCAAGAATGCCTAGCGAATCCTGTTGACCTGTCCCCGCTTGTCCAAACGCCGCAACTGCGCACACGAAAGCAGCCACCGCAGCAACAGCCGAAAACCTCCTGGCATTTCTCAATTGAAAACCCTCCGCAGCTAATCCTTTCACTTTAAGGCAAGACGGATTTCCTCCGCCATTGCGTATTATGAAATGCTGCGACACGAAGCCACGGCTTCAGCCGCTTGGTTATCTAAGACCTGTCCAAACGACGGCGAGGGGGTTCGACTCTCATTGGCCCGTGCGGGACTGCCGGGCGCCATGCTCGCCGTCACCGGCGTCTTCCGCATGGCCTCCTAAGTAGTCAGCAAGCGCCTGCGCGTGCAGGGCATTCGTTCCGCACTCGACGCCGGCAAACGCGGGGTGCTGCGCGCCTCGCTCGGCTGCGCCTTCCGTCCCCTAACCGTCGATCCGCTCGTCTTGCTGCGGGAGGGTATGACACACCGGAAGGCACGAATAAAGGGCAGCCGGGTGTCTGAACGCAGCTGGACCGTGCGTCAGCGCCGCATCGTTACAGACGCTCGGCGTAATTGCCGAAACACGGCCGGTGTCCCAGCACCTTCGCTGCGGTCCAGCTCACCGCTGCTCTTCGAGGACGGATCCGCTTTCATGCGACTCCTCAAACTCCGAGCGAGGGAACTCCGTCGTCCGCGCCGCACCGAACGCCGGATGCATCTGGGCAATCAGCCCCGGCGCCTTGAAGTGCTCGGCCAGGAATCCCGTCAGCTCCTCGGCCGGCGCCAGATCCCTCAACGCGGTCATCACAATGGCAAACCAGACCGCGACCGCAAATCGACAGCCCCGGACCAGAACCGCGGCCGAGACGATGAAGAAGATCCCCGTGATCGCCACCACGTCGGCCGAGACTGAGGCCAGGGCCAGCTTCTGTCAGCCATCCACATGAAGTTGACACAGGGAGGCAACGTAGGAGCCGAGAAGAAACAATCAGCCGGCAAACCAGCACCGCGCGCGATCGTCGGGACGGCGCACCCATGCGACTGCTCAAAAAAGGAACTCAAGTACTGCCGTGAACGCAATGTCGATCATGGCCTGCGCGCGACGCTCCGGGCCAATGCAATTCATCGGCAGACCGATGACGAGGGTCATTCCTCAAAATGGTCATTACGGCCGGCGAGCATGCGCCTACGTCTCTTTCGGAAGTCGAAGAAGGCTGGTAAGATAAGAGAGTCTTCGTGGGGCTGTAGCTCAGCTGGGAGAGCGCCTCGTTCGCAACGAGGAGGTCGCCGGTTCGATCCCGACCAGCTCCACCAATCCACTCCTGCCGCATCCCTCGCGCTCGTTATGCCGCCAGGAGCCTGGGCTGCCTCCCCGCCCTAGCTGAACAAATCCTTCATCTTCTCCATCAGCCCCGGTGACGTCGGCCTGTTCTCCACTGCCATCGTCTCGGCCAGCTTCGCCACCAGCTCCCGCTGCGCGCGGTTCAGCTTCCGCGGAATCTGCACAACCACCTTCACGATCAGGTCGCCGCTGCCTTTCTCGTTCAGGAAGGGAACGCCGCGCCCCCGGATGCGCAGCTCCTTCCCGCTCTGCGTCCCCTCGGGAATCTTCACCGCGATCGGCCCGTCGATCCCCGGAATCTCGAACTCGGCGCCCATCGCCGCCTGCGGAAAGCTGATGGGGATCACGCAGTGCAGGTCGTGCCCCTGGCGCTCGAAAAAGTCATGCGGCCGGATCGAGAGAATCACATACAGATCGCCCTTCAGCCCGCCCAGCCGTCCCGCGTCGCCCTCACCCGCATAGCGGATACGCGTGCCTTCTTCCACCCCCGGCGGTACCTTCACATTCAGCTTTATTTCCGCGGGCGCACGTCCCTCGCCACGGCAGGTCGAACATGGGTCCCCGATCACAGTCCCCGTACCGCCGCAGGCCACGCAGGTACGCGCCACCGAAAAGAATCCCTGCTGGTAACGGATCTGTCCCCGTCCCTGGCAGTGGCTGCAAACACTCGGTCCGCGCCCCGACACGCTTCCCCGCCCGTGGCAGGTTCCGCATGCCTCCAGCCGGCGAATCTTCACTTCGGTTTCCTTGCCGAAGATCGCGTCCCCGAAGTCGATCGTCAGATCGAAACGCAAATCGTCCCCGCGCTGCTGCCTCGGTCCTCGCGACCCACCGCGCGGCATCCCGCCCATCGAGAACATCTCGCCAAACAGGTCCCCGAAGATGTCGCTCAGGTCCACCGCCCCGCCAAACGGGCTCCCCGCGAACCCCTGCGCCCCGAGCCCGGCGTGCCCGTACCGGTCGTACGCCGCGCGCTTATCCGCGTCGCTAAGCACCTGATAGGCTTCGCTCGCCTCCTTGAACCTCTCCTCGGCGGCGTGATCTCCGGGATTCCGGTCAGGATGGTACTTCAGCGCCTGCTTGCGATACGCGCTCTTCACTTCCTGATCGCTGGCGCCTCTCGATACGCCCAGGACCTCGTAATAATCTGCTTTACTCACTCCAGCTTCTAGCTCCTAGCCTCTAGCTCCTAGCTTATTCGTTGAGTGCTCCGTATCGCTTCGATTCCCGAACGCGATCTCGGTTCCGTCTATCTGTCCGTACTACCTCAACAGGACTGGCAGATGGAAGCCTCTTTCACTCGCTTACCTGCTTGCTGTTGTGCGCCACACGCACCAGCGCCGGCCGAAGCAGCCGCTCGCGCATCTTGTACCCTCGGCGAATCTCCTCCGCCACGTGCTGATCCGGAATGTCGTCACGCTCCACCGCGCCCAGCGCCTCGTGCACGCGCGGATCGAAGGCCTCGCCGACCGCCGGAATCGCGCTCACCTGCATCTTCCCGAGGATCTCCTCCATCTGCTTCACGATCAGGCTCACGCCCGAGCGCAACTGGTGCGCCGACCCGGTCGATTTGAGCGCCAGCTCGAAGTTGTCCAGCACTGGCAGGAACTGCTCGATCACCTGCCCGGTCACGAAGTCGCGGGTGTCGGCCCGCTCGCGTTCTGCACGCTTTCGCGCATTCTCGAACTCCGCCTGTATTCGCGCCAGCCGGTCGAGCAGTTGGTCGCGCTCCGCTTTCAATTGCTCCACTTCCGTCAGGACGGGCGCTTCACTCGCGCCTCCACCCTCCGCCGTCTCGCCGGCAAGTTCCTCCTCCGCGGCTGGCGCCGGCAACTCCGCCGAAGCGTCGATCTTCGCCTGCTGCGCGTACTCTGCCGCCGCTGCGTCGGTCAACTCTGTCTTCTGTTTCAACATGATTCAGCACACTCTCCGAAATTCTCGATAGCCTCTACTGTTTTGATGAAACGCATTGCGTTCGGCTGCACACGCCGTCATTCCACTGCAGCCTCAGGTCGTCTCCGCATCGCCCGTCGTCACCGGCCTTGCGGGGTCGGAACGTCGAGAATGCGCTCGGAAAGACGAGCGATGTAGCTCACCGCCTGGATCATCTCCTGATACTGAATCCGCGTCGGAGCGATCACCGCCACCGTGCCCAGATTCGCGCCGCCCAGCCGCGCCGGCGCGCCGATCAGCACCAGGTCCTGCATTGCCGGTGAGGCCTCGTCCAGCCCCACCACCACGCGCACCTCCTGCTGGTGCCCGTCCACATAGGCATTCAGCAGCTCCACAAGCCGCTGTTTCGCCTCCAGCGCCAGCAGCATCTGCCGCAGCCGTTCGCGATCCTGCTCCGCGCTGATCAGGTTCGCCATCCCTTCCATGAAGATCGTCGGACCGGTCTCGTCGCCGGCAAGCGCGCCCTTGCTGCACAGCTCCTCCACCGACTGCAGCAACTGCCGGTAGGCCTCGCGCTCCACTTCCATGCGCCGCGACACCTCGGCCTGGATCCGCTCGATCGGCCAGCCCCGGAAGTTCTCGTTCAGGTAGCTGCCCGCCGTCTCCAGCTCCAGTGGAGTCATCTGGCGGTCGAGCGCCAGCACGCGATCCAGCACCGTGCCGGCCTGAGTGACCAGCACCGCCAGCACCCGGCCCGCCGAAAGGCGCGAAAAGTGAATGTGTTCAAGCACTTGCCCTGCGGTCGAGCTCGCCAGAGCTACGCCCAGACCGCTCGAAATCAACGCCAGCACGTGCGACGTCCGCTCCAGGTACTCGTGCGTGCTGGCCACGCCGGAGTAGCTTTCCTCGATTTGCCCGCGCCGGGCTTCGCTCAGTGGCGACTCCACCACTCCTGGCATCCCGCTGCCGGCAGCGAGTGTCCCCGCCGCTCTGCCAACCTGCACAATCTGTTCCACGTAGTACCGGAACGCCGACGCCGTCGGAACCCTTCCTGCTGAGGTGTGCGGCTGCTCCAGCAGCCCCGCCTCGCCCAGCGCGGCCATCACGTTGCGCAGCGTCGCCGAGCTCAGCCCTTCGCGATTGGCGAACAACCGCGCCAACGCCTGCGACGCCACCGGCTCCCCGGTCGCGATATACAGGTCGATGATCGCGGTCAACACCAGCCGCTCACGCGGGCTCAGGCGCACATCGGGCATCGTCCTTGCTCTCTGCCCTTCTCATCGGCACACGGCTCCCGCCGCGCGAAGGACTTCGGGGCGCCTCTCATTAAGTGTCAATTTTTCTTACACTTGAAAGGAGAAGTCGACACGCCCCTTCCCCTTGATGTTATGCAGTCGAAGAAGTTGCTGTCAAGACACGGAAGAGGTACGCGACTGGCCCGAAGCGGCCGATCTGACCCGCTCCGGAACCTTTGCCCCGTTCCGCCTTCGCACCCCTCCTGAACCTACTTTTCCGCGTCACGAAAGGTTGGGACTGCAATACGAATCGTCCCGGTTTGATGCTATTGTGGAACCGAACAGCGCGGTCGACGGTCGCGAATCCGCGAGCCGGCCCCACCGCTCAAGCCCGGCCGCCAAATCGGCTCGAAGACCGGGCAGGCGGGGAGGCCGGTGAAGTTCGACCCGCGGTCGATGCTTTTCTCGTTTGTGAGGGGCCCTATGAATCGATTCCCACGATTCTTTCAGCGCAAATCCATCGTTTCCATCGCCATCGCCTGGTCGCTGATCGCGGCCGTTCCCGCCTGTCAGGCGCAGTCTGCTGTACGGCTCGACAAGCACGCCCGCAAGGTCGAAAAGCGCCTCGCCAGGTTCCGCCCCGGAACTTTTCTCGATTTCGAGTTCCGCAACGGCTCGAAAACCTTCGGCGCCCTCGGCCCACTTTCCGATGCCTCCTTCCAGTTCACCGATTCCGACAGCAACAAGACCGAGACGCACCTCTACGCCGACCTGGCGCGCGTGTCGAAGGCCAAGGAATACATCGGCCAGGGATCCGGACCCAGGCATCATGTCCGTCTCTTGGTGCCCGTGCTGATCGGTGTGGGCGCCGCAGCCGGAGGGATCGCGGCATACGAAGTCATGCGCTGAGCCTGCGTGCTTCGCCACTATACGTCTGCCGCGGAACCTGTCTGCGAAGGTGAGCCGCCGACCTCCTGACCGTGGTCCCTTCTTGCCCTCGCTCGCCCGAACCCCGGCCGTTCTCATCCCCTCTTTTCGGCTGTTAGATTCGTAGTAGGACCCGTTCATCGCGCCGGCCCGCTTTCTTGATGGAAGACTGCCCATGCTTCACCGCACCGAAGATCTCCGCATTCAATGGACCACGGTGGTCCTCCCGCCGGTCTTCCTCGAGGAGGAGCTTCCCATCACCGAGGCCGCGTCCGATACGATCTTCAACACCCGCCAGCAGATCTCCGCCATCCTCAACGGCCAGGACGATCGCCTGCTCGTCCTTGTCGGTCCCTGCTCCATTCACGACCCCAAGGCCGCGCGCGAATATGCCGCCCTGCTCCGCAGCGCCATCGCCGAACACTCCGCCGATCTCTGCCTCGTCATGCGCGTCTACTTTGAGAAGCCCCGTACCACCATCGGCTGGAAGGGCCTCATCAACGACCCCGATCTCGACGGGACATTCAAAATCAACGACGGCCTCCGCCTCGCGCGCCATCTCCTCATCGACCTCGCCGAAATGGGAGTGCCCACGGGAACCGAATTCCTCGACATGATTTCGCCGCAGTACATCGCCGGCCTCGTCAGTTGGGGCGCCATCGGCGCGCGCACCACCGAAAGCCAGGTCCACCGCCAGCTGGTCTCCGGCGTCTCCTGCCCGGTCGGCTTCAAGAACGCCACCTCCGGCGACGTCCAGGTGGCCGTCGACGCCGTCCTCTCGGCCTCCTACTCGCACACCTTCCTCGGCCACACCCATCACGGCCAGTCGGCCATCTTCGTCACCGCGGGCAACCCCGACTGCCACATCATCCTGCGCGGCGGCCGCAAGTCCGTTAACTACACCGCCCCCTCGGTTGCCGAAGCCGTCTCCCTCATGGAGCGCGCCGGCATCGCCCCGCGCATCATGGTCGACTGCAGCCACGCCAACAGCCAGAAGGATTACCGGCGCCAGTCCATCGTCTGCCACGACGTCGCCGCGCAGATCGCTCAGGGCAACCGCAGCCTGATCGGCGCCATGATCGAGAGCAACCTCGTCGCCGGCGCGCAGAAGCTCGTCCCCGGCCAGCCGCTCGTCTACGGCCAGAGCATCACCGACGCCTGCATCGACTGGACCGAAACCCGCACGCTCCTCGCCGAACTCGCCGCCGCCGTCCGCGCCCGCCGCGGCGCCAAGTGACAAAACAAAAGGCCAGCGCTCCTCCGCGCTGGCCCTTGACTTACGAGCACCCTCGCCCCCTTACGCACTCCCCATCACAATCGTGTGCGGGCTCATGGGGATCGGATGCGCCGTCACGCCGCCGAACCCCGCCTCCGTGTACATCCCTCTCAGGTCGCCCAGCGTGTACGCATCCCCCGCCGGAGTCGACGTCAGCATCGTCAGCGCAAACGCCGCCGGCATTGGTGGCGACACGCGATCCTCGTTCGGCACGAACTCCAGAGTCGCCGCCCTTCCGCCCGGCTTGAGCGCCCCGCGCACCTTCTTCAGCAGTCCCACGCACGTCGGCTTGTCGAAGTGGTGCAGGAAGTTCGTCAGCAGCACTGCGTCGTACGGCCCGCCGAAGTGCACCTCGAAAGCGCTGCCCGGCAGCATGTCGTACCGGTCCTTCACCCCGGCTCTCTCCGCATTCTTCAGAGCCACGCGCAGCACCGGCGCCCAGTCCAGTCCCGTCACGTGCGCCTTCGGGTTCTGTTTCGCGATCTCGATCCCGAACAACCCGTGCCCGGCGGCAATATCCAGAACACGCATCGGCCCGTTGTGCCCGTCCAGCACCACTGCGCCCAGCGGCGCCGCCATCGGAGCCATCATCGGTGCCATCGTCTCCGCAAACTGCACCCATACCGGATTCTCCGGCTCCACCGTGCCATCGCCTTCCAGCGTCGTGCGCCCTGTGCGAACCACCTCCGCCAGTTGATGGAATGGTCCCCTGACGGCTTCGTTGCCCAGAAACTGCGCCACCGTTGCCAGACACGCAGGCGAGCGCGGATCGAGAAAAGCGGAACTCGTCGGCGTGTGCTTGTAGCGCCCGCCCTCCTTCGCCAGCACGCCGTTGATCGTCAAGAAGTCGCACAGGATGCGGATGCCCCGCTCCGATGCCTTGCAGTGCCGCGCGATCGACGTCACGTCACCCGGCCCGTCGCCCACGGCGCGGAACACGTCCAGATCGATCGCCGCCTTCAGCGCCGCCGTCCGCTGGTGCGCCTGCAGCATGTCGAACACAAGTCCCGGGTTCAACGGGACCTCAGAGGGATTCCCTGATTGCATAGTTGACCTCCTTGTTTTCGCCCGGCGGGTGTGGGGAATTGGGGATCCCGGCTCTGGGCTCACAGAGTCTATCACCTTGCACGAACGGTTGCGCAGCGTTTTCGCCGCGCCCGCCGCGATACATTGAAGGGTTGTGCCTCTTCTCCTTTCCCTCCTTCGCTTGCGGCGGCCGTCGCTGGTTCGCGCCGTCGCGCTCTCGGTTGGTGCCTTCGCCGCCAGTTTGCGCTTAGCTGGGTTCCCGCGCATCGAGAACCTCCACGGCTCCCCCTGGCAGTTCCTTGCCTTGCTCGTCGCGGCCTGGGGCACGGCGGAGACTTTCCGTTGCCTCCAGCGTCGCTGGAGCCTCTACCACGCCGGCGTCCTCATTCTGCTCTATTCCGACCTCATGATCCTCGCCGCCATCGTTGTTCTGCTCGCAGTGCCTTAGGTCCCGGACCCCGGCGCTGGTTCGTGCCGCAGAGCCATGCCCGTGACGATCAACGCCAGCGCCGCCGCGCCGTAAAGGTAGTGCGGCCAGACAACCAGCCGCAGTATCCAGCACTCCACCACGAGCCAGCCCATCAGCACGCATCCCTGCAGCGCCGTCCATAGGCCGTAGCGCGGAATGCGCCGCAAAGCCATCCAAAGCACGACCAAGGCGAGCAGCCCGTTGGATACGAGCAAGATCACTCCCGGAATCAGAAAAGAATGGAACGGCGAGTAGCGGAGAAAGCTCAAAGGCATCCTCATCGTGCTCCCCGTCGGATCGAGAATCAGGGGGATGGCGCCCAGGAATGCGCTCAGCGCGAGAAACGAGAGCGTTACGATTGCTGCGATTCGAACCATCTTCATCGCAATACCTCGCAAAAAGCTCACGGGGAGGGCAGCAGCAGTCTACCTCACACCCCCTGCGGATTCTGTTACGGGGTCGTGTAGCATGGGCAGAGTGCACACTCAATCGCCAATTCCCCGCGGCTGGCCGGCGGCTTTCCCTGCGCCCTGCGCGGGGCGAACTTGAGATTTGCAGGAGAAATCGATGCTGAAGGGATTTCGTGAGTTTATCTTCCGCGGAAACGTCGTGGATCTGGCAGTCGCTGTCATCCTCGGCACGGCATTCAACGCCATTGTGGCCTCGCTTGTCGGCGACGTGCTGAACCCGCTCATCGCCGCCACCATCGGCAAACCGGATTTCAGCGGCGTAGTTCTGCATGTCGGCGGCGGTCTCATCAAGGTTGGTAACTTCCTCAACGCCACCGTCGCGTTCCTGATCGTGGCTGGCGTTGTCTACTTCGCCATCGTGCTTCCGATGAACGCGCTCCAGACGCGCTTCAAGAAGCCCGAGGCCCCCGCGGCTCCCACGACAAAAGCCTGCGCCGAGTGCCTGAGCGAGATTCCGCTGGCCGCCAAGCGCTGCGCGCATTGCGCCCAGCCCGTTGCCTGATCGTTGATCGTATTTGCTCAAGGGGCCCGTTTCATGAGCTTGCGCTCGCCGGTTGCGTTTCTTCTTTCCGCCGCGGTTCTCACTGCGATCCCGTCCTCCCGCCCGCTCGCGGCGCAGTCTGGACCGCAGGGCGGCTTTGGCTACATCGACTTTGGCGCTGAAGCCAGGCTCGAACAGCGGTTCCTCGCCGTGCCCGATGCGAAGCTCGCCGGCGAGGAGCTCAAGACCCTCACAGCCGAGCCGCATCTTGCCGCGACCCCTGAGGACCACAAAACCGCCGAGTACGTGGCGCGCAAATTCCGTGCCGCCGGCCTCGAAACGCAAATCGTTTCCTACCGCGTGCTCCTCAACCGGCCCAAAGCCGTCCGCGTCGAAGCCTACGACGAGGCCGGTCATCTGTTCATGGCCGGGCCCGGCCGCGAACATGTCGAAGGCGACCGCGGGCAGGACGACCCGCGCGTCGTCATGCCCTTCAACGGATCCTCTGCTTCCGGCGACGTTACCGGTGAGGTCGTTTATGCCAACTACGGTCGCCTCGAGGACTTCGACGAGCTCGCCCGCCAGCACATCGACCTCCACGGCAAGGTCGTAATTTGCCGCTATGGCACCAACTTCCGCGGCGTCAAGGTCTACCTCGCCCAACTGCGCGGCGCCGCCGGCATCCTCCTCTATTCAGACCCCGAGGACGACGGCTTCCACAAGGGCGATCCTTATCCGACCGGTCCCTGGCGGCCCGACACCGCCGTCCAGCGCGGCTCGGTTCAGTTTCTCTTCAAGTACTCCGGCGATCCCGAAACTCCCGGCGTTGCCTCCACGCTCGATCTGCCTGCCTCGGCGCGCCTCAAAGATGTCGAGGGGCCCCGCGGCAATCAGCCCCGCATTATCTCGATTCCCCTCGGCTATCACGACGCGGCTCCGATCCTCCGGGCGCTGAAGGGGCCGGCCGCCCCACAAGCCTGGCAGGGCGCCCTGCCCTTCCGCTATCACCTCGGCCCCGGCGGAGTGAGAGTCCACCTCGTCTGCCGGCAGGACGTCAAGCGCCGCATCGTCTGGGATGTCATCGGCAAAGTCACCGGCTCGCAGGATCCCAACGCCTGGGTCATCGTCGGCAATCATCGCGACGCCTGGGTCTATGGCGCGGTCGATCCTTCCAGCGGCACCGCCGCAATGCTCGAAGCCGTTCACGGCGTCGGCGCGCTCATCCGCCAAGGCTGGCGCCCCAGGCGCACCATCCTCTTCTGCAGTTGGGACGCCGAAGAGCAAGGTCTCATCGGCTCCACCGAATGGGTCGAGCAGCAGGGCAGCGTCCTCGATCACGCCGTCGCCTACTTCAATGTCGACGTCGCCGTCTCTGGCCCCGATTTCTCGGCCGCCTCCGTTCCTTCGCTCAAGGGATTCCTTCGCGACATCGCCCGCTCGGTTCCCAGCCCCGTCCAGGGCTCGGTCTATCTTCAGTGGCGCCTCAAACCTTCTCCAGACAACGAGCTTCACACCGCGAATGCGTCCTCGACCCAGGGTGAGGATGTGCACGTCGGTGATCTCGGCTCCGGCTCCGACTTCACGCCCTTCTTGCAACACGTCGGCGTCCCCTCGACGGATGTCAGCTCGGGTGGCCCCTACGGCGTCTATCACTCCGCCTTCGACGACTTCGCCTGGTACACCCGAAACGCCGATCCGCACTTCTTCTATCTGCAGGAGATGGCGCGCGTTCTCGGCCTCGAGGCTCTCCGCATGGCCGACGCCGACGCGCTGCCCTACGACTACGTCGCCTACGCCCGCGAAATCTCCGCTTATCTCGATGCCGCCAAGCACAAGGCCGCCGACGCCGGTCTGGGCTCGCTCGACTTCGCCCCTGCCTCAGCCGCCGCATCCCGCCTCGCGGTTGCCGCCCAGCAAGCCTACGCTCTCCAGTCCGCCCCTTCCGGCAACCTGGCCAAACTCAACCTCGCCCTGCGCCAAGCCGAGACGTCCCTGCTCACCGAGTCCGGCCTGCCCAACCGCCCCTGGTACCGGCACACCATCTATGCCCCCGGCGAGTTCACCGGCTACTCCGCCGTCGTCCTTCCCGGCGTCAACGAAGCCATCGACGCCCGCAACCCCGCTCTCGCCCAGCAGCAGTTGGCGGTCCTCGCGCAAGCTCTCGACCGCACCGCCGCCGCCCTCCGCGCCGCTCGCTGACCGGCTCACCCGCCCTCGAGCGCGGCAAGTCCCGTCGCTCTGCCGCCCTCGCACCGCCTTCCCGCCTTCCCCAAATTGACCATGCCATCCCACGGATGAGTGATTCCCCATTTGTGCGCCGGCAGGATATTGTCCACTCGCAGGCTGCCGATACGGTCAAAACGATAAAAGGCAGCGTGTATTTGGGGAAACCATCATGACCGATCTCTTGATGGGTTTGGCCTTCGTCGCGATGATCCTTTCGCCGGTACTCCTCCTGAACGCCCGGCACACGGTCACCGCCCGGATAAGGCATTTGAGGTGATTTCAATGGTTGACTTGGTGATTGAACTGGTTCTGATCGCAGCCATCCTTGTGCCGATGCTTGCGACCTCCCTGCAGCCCGCCAAAGCGGTCGATTCGGCTTGCCCCGCAACCCACGGAAGACCTCGCCGCGGCAACTGAAGCACCCGGCCAACCTTTCCGTTTCGGCGCACCCCAAAGCCGTCCCTCGTCCAGCCCTCCCCGCTCGGCCGCTCTACGCCTATGTCTCTCAGTCCTTTAAGATATTTCTCCTTCCGATAGCGCCTTTTCCGGCCTGTTCCAGAGCGCCTTGAGCGCATTCGCTCTGGTCTACAGCGGAAGGACAAATGAGTTAGCGCGCAAAAACCCAGACTGGGTCTATTTTGAAACAGCTTTATGCCAAATTCCCTTTCTTGGGGCGACGACTTGCCCTTTGCGCCGGGCACGACAGGCAAATCGACATAAAATGAATCGATCCCGATTCGAACTCGGACACTCCACAATGCCGCGCAGCGCGGCGGAAGAGGCGTCAAACCGGGAGACTGATTCGTTTTCTGTACCGAATCCCGGGGAACCCTGATGCAGAAACTCCCCTCCTATGTACTGGTGACCCCCGCACGCAACGAAGAGCGCCTGATTGAGGCGACCATCAAGTCGGTGGTGGTCCAGTCTGTACTCCCCATGCGGTGGATCATCGTCAGCGACGGCTCGACCGACGGCACCGACAGCATCGTCAGCCGCTATGCCGCCCGGTACCACTGGATCGAGCTGTTGCGCATGCCGGAGCGTAAGGAACGCCACTTTGCCGGGAAAGCTTACGCCTTCGCTGCCGCTCAGGCGAGGCTGGAACATTTGCCATATGAGGTGATTGCCAACCTGGATGCCGACATCACCATCGAGAGCGGTCACTTCGCCTATCTGTTGGAAAAGCTGGCCTCCGATCCCACGCTGGGCATCGTGGGAACGCCGTGCGTGGAGAGTTCCGGGGAGCTTCCCGACTTCAGGTTCAGCAGGATCGAGCATGTGCCGGGAGCCTGCCAGGTCTTCCGGCGCGCGTGTTACGAGAAAATTGGAGGCTATTGCCCAGTCAAGTATGGCTCGATCGACTGCATCGCTGGGCTCAGTGCGCGAATGAATGGATGGAAGACGCGCGCCTTCGCAGGGATGGTGGCCATGCACCACCGCCAGATGGGCACTGCGCAGTGTGGTCCGATACATGCGTACTTCAACACCGGCGCGATGGATTATGTCCTGGGCTTCCACCCGCTCTGGGAAATCTTCCGATCGGCGTACCAAATGACCAGGAAACCATTCTTCATTCGCGGCCTCGTCATCGGCTCGGGTTATTTCTGGGCGCTGCTGCGGCATGTGGAACAACCAGCGCCGAAAAAGCTTGTCCAATTCCTGCGGCAAGAGCAGATGCAACAGCTAAAAAGCAAGTTGACCGCGTCGACTTTTTCTGGCAACTGGCTCAAAGCCCGACTTAGAGCAGTCTGCATTCACATGTATACAAGGCGACCAGGTCCCTTCGGCACGTTGTCAAAGAATCTGCATCCCTAACCCCAGAATGCTCTACACCCAGGGGAGAACTGCTCTAGCCTCTGCGCCCTATTCCCTGTCTTATTGACCCGCGCCTTCCCGCCTCGTATCGTGAATGAAGGAGCATCATGAAACTTTCCCCAAACACCCTCCGAATCGGCATCGCAGTCGTCGTGATCTTGGGCACGATCGCGTGGCTGGCGCTCTCCGGCTACGGAACCAGCAAGAGCTACTACGTCACCATCGCCGAGCTCGGCGGAATGGGCGACAAGGCCTATCACAGCAATCTCCGCGTCGAGGGTTTCGTCCAGCCCGGCTCCATTCAGCAGAACGGCACCCACGTCGACTTCGTCCTCAACGAGTACGAGAGCCATTCGCCCAAAGCCCCCTCCGGCCGCCTCCTTAAAGTAAGCTACAAGGGCTCCGAGCCGCCGCCCGACACCTTTAAGGACGATTCGCAGGCTCTCGCCTCGGGCACCTACGGCCGCGATGGGGTCTTCCACGCCACCGCGCTTCAGGCCAAGTGCGCCAGCAAGTACGCGCCTCAGCAGCCCGGCGCAACGCCGTCCACCCCGGCCGGCGCCAAGCCATCGACTGCTTCCAGCGCGGCCGCCGCACCCGTCCCAACATCGCAAACCGCGGCAAACTGATCGTATGAACGCCAACGCCTCCGAAGCCGGCCACACAACCCATTGCGCGCGGCTCGATCGGGTGTCCAGGCTTTTCGGCAGCTTCGCCGCGCTCAAGCAGGTCTCGCTCTCGCTCGAGACCGGCCGCTGCTATGTCCTCCTCGGCGAGAACGGCGCGGGCAAGTCCACTCTCCTCCGCATCCTCGCCGGCCTTCTTCGCCCCACCCACGGTACGGTCCGCGTTTTCGGCGCCTCCCAGCCCCATGAGGTCCGCGCACGCATCGGCTACATGAGCCACGCCCCCATGCTCTATGACGAACTCACCGCCCAGGAGAACCTCGGCTACTTCCGCAGCCTCTATCCCGGCCGCCCCTGCCTCACCCCCGCTGAAGCGCTCCGCCAGGTCGGCCTCGATCCCGGGTTGAACCGTCCCCTCGGCCAATACTCCCAGGGCATGCGCCAGCGCACCTCGCTCGCCCGCGTCCTGCTGCCTGCCCCCGAGCTCCTCCTCCTTGACGAACCTTTCTCCAACATGGATGTCGAAAGCGCGCGCCAGATGGTCGAGCTCCTCGCTGCCTTCCGCCAGTCCGATCGCACCATCGTCCTCACCACCCACCAGCGCTCGCTCGCGGACCCCATCGCCGACTGGGTAATCACCCTCCACGCCGGCCGCGTGGCTTCACTGGATCGCGGAGGCCCGGCGCTATGAAGACCAACGGCGCACGCTTCCTCTCGTCTCTCGGCATCCCCTTCGAGCTCCTCGAATACGAGGTCGATCCCCATAATCCGGATGACCTCACCGCCATCGCCGTCGCCAACAAGATCGGCATGCCCCCCGAGCAGGTCTTCAAAACACTCCTGACCACGGACGGCGCACGCGAATACGTCTTCGCCATCGTCCCCGGCGACGCCGCTCTCGACTTCAAGAAACTTGCCCGCCTCGCTTCCTGGCGCAAGGCCGAAATGGCTTCGCTCAAGGACGTGCAGCCCCTCACCGGCTACATCCGCGGCGGCGTCACCGTTTTCGGCGCAAAAAAGCCCTACCCCGTCTTCGTCGACGAGACCGCCATCCTCTTCGATCGCATCAGCGTCTCCGCCGGAACGCGCGGCACGCAACTGGTCCTCACTCCCGGCGACTACCTCCGCGCCGCCGCCGCCCTCGGCGCCCCCGTCCAGACCGCCGACATCACCAAGGCGGCGAACCCATCCAATCCGGAGGGCTCCCAATGACCCGCGCCCTCTTCACCCATCTCGCCAAGGACCTCCGCATCGAGTGGCGCTCCAAGGAAGCCGTCAACTCCATGCTCTTCTTTGCGCTCCTCGTCGTCGTCCTCTTCTCGCTGGCCTTCGATCCCCGCGGCGCCTTTTCGCGCGACATCGCCGGCGGCGTCCTCTGCGTCGCCACCATGTTCGCCTCGGTCTCCGCGCTCAACCAGGCCTGGGCACGCGAAATCCGCCATCAGGTTCTCGACGCGCAGCGCATGGCCCCCACCCCTGGCGCCGACATGTTCCTCGCCAAGGTCCTCGCCAACTTCCTCTTCGTCACCATCGTTCAGATCGTTCTCGCCCCCGTCTTCCTCGTCTTCTACAACCTCCACATCGAGGGCGAGGCATGGCAGCTTCTGCTGGTTCTTCCCCTCGGCACCTGGGCGCTGGTCGCCAACGGCACCTTCTTCGCCGCGCTCTCCATCCGCAGCCGCAACCGCGAACTTCTCCTCCCGCTCATTCTCTTTCCCATCTTCATTCCCGCTCTGCTCGCCATGGTGCTCGCCACCGGCGCCATCCTCACCGGCGAAAGCGATCCCTCCCTCTGGATCAAGCTCCTCCTCGGCTACGACATCATCTTCACCACCGTGAGCCTCCTGCTCTTCGACGTCGTCCTCCACGCCGAATAGCCGCCGTGCCCCCGGTGCGAGCTCGCACTTTGGCAACTACCGCACCACAGTTCACCCTCGCACCGCCTCCGGATCCGTATTCCAAATGTTCATTGCGATCTTCCACGCCCCATCCGGCTCGCGCCGCAGCACGTGCATTCCCTTGAAGGAAATCGGTCTCGGGCTTCCGCCCGTCTTCGGCGTCGCCGACCACGCGCACGTGTACGCATGAATCGCTACATCGTCGCGAACGATCGTCTCACCGTGAGCAAACCGGGTATAGTGGATCTCCACACGATCCAGAAACGCGCACAACCACTTCCTCAGCTCGTCACCGGTCTTCGACGTTTCATTCTGCGGCATAAACACCGAGTCCCGGCTCAAAAGCGAAAGATATTTCCCCTTATCTCCCGTCTCGACCGCACGAACCTCGTCTTCAGTGACCCTGAAAATCGCATCAGTCTCGAAATCCAACCGTTTCTCGTTCACGGCACTTCCTCCCAATGGATGTTGGACGCATGATGTTCCCGGGCGCGCGAAAACACAACCCCCGGCCAGCCCCGAACTCGCGGCCCCCGCAAGAAACAGAACAGGGGCCCTCGGGCCCCTGTCTTACTCTCGGAGTGTCGCGCGACTTGTTATTGATTCGAATCGGCGTCCGGTAGCGGCAGCCCTTTCTCGGGGCCGGTTGCGCATTCGCAGCCGTGTCCGATCCTGCTGTGCCATCCACAATGCCGTTGTCGCCGTTGCCCCCGGTCCGCCACCCCCTCCAGGCCAGCCGCTCAACTAGGGCCTGCAGTCGCCATCGCCGCCCGCTCCAACTTCCGGCGCTTCGGCACGCTCACCGATCCACAAATCCGGTCCTTCGAGACCTCGTTGGTCGTCCTCAATCCTGGCCAGCGGCGGCAGCCCACCCCGGTTCGGCCTTCTCCGCATCGGCCTCCATCGCCGTCAGCTCGCCGAGCAGGATGCCGAGGGAGATCTCGTTGCCGTTGAAGACCTGGATCAGCTCGCGCATGAGGACGATCTGGCCGACGACGGCGGTGAAGCCGCAGAGGGCGAGCGCCGAGCGCGGACCGAGG
>JBEKUS010000033.1:0-41636 GCA_049514795.1 Occallatibacter sp. | reverse complement strand
GCGGCGATTTCTTCTCGTCGATGTGCGGACGCATCTCGGCGAAGGCGCCCTGGCTCATCCACCGCCCGCGCACGTCCTGGTAGACAAAGATGTAGCCGGACTTCTCCAATTCGTCCGAAGGCCCGAGATGCGCGGGATAGCGGTCCTCGCCGTAGGGCGCGACGCTGTAGGGCGTGCGCTCCATCAGAAACGGATACGGCCCCGGATCTTCGGGAAAGGCCGCAGCCTTGGGCACGTAGATCGCGGTGAACAGCCGTACGCCGTCGCGCATGGGAATGCGGTACTCGTACTTGGTGTAGTGGGCGCGAACGAATTCCTCGGCTGGAGCCTGTGCGGCGGGCTGCTGGCAGAGTGCATACGGCACAAAGATCAGATGCGCCGCAAAAACGGCAAGAGCCACGTGTTGAGTCGGTTGCATCGTGGACCGGATTCTCCTGATCATCCAGAGTACCGCACCGGAGACGGGGAGCGCCGCGCGCGCGAACGGCTTCCCTTCAGACCTTCCTGCCGTTCCTGATGGGGCCTTCATGTCCCCCATGTTAGAAACGGGAGAACAGGATCGCGGCGGAGCTTGCCCGGAGTTCGGATCGCTCGGACCGGGCGCACCTTCCCCCCTGCCGCAAGTTCGCCGCACGCGCCCTGAATCCGCAAGGAAAGATCGCATTCAATATATAAGCGCAGGCCATCCAGTCGAGTTGGAGCCGCTGTACGGAGACTATCCGCTCGACCAGGCCTACGACGAAATGCGCGAGCCCTCCGGCGTCAGCTACATGCTCACCAACCGCCGCGCACTACTTTGCCGCCGGCGCCTCCTCGGCCCCCATCGCCTTCAGCCGCATCTGCGCCAGGCGCCATGTTGAAGTCGGAATCGCCAGCACCTGTTTGGGCTTATGGAGCTTGCGGTAGTCGGCGATGGCGATATCGCGCTCGCCGAAGTCCTCGGCGATGCGGCCGAGTACATACCACACCTCGTCGTTCGGCTCGTCGAGATCCCAGTCGTCCATGGCGCGCAGCAGCACATCGTGGGCGTCCTTGGTGTTGCCCACTTCAGCGTAGAGGCAGGCCAAGGTGTGCAGGATGCTCGGCGCGTCCTTCTGCATCTGCGTGGCGCGGATGGCTTTGTCGACGTCGTCCTGGCTGACCTTGCCTGTGAAGAGCGCATCCCACGCGACGTTGTTGAGCAGCATGGCGTCCGCATTGCCCAGATCGGCAAGTTTCTTCGCCCATTCGCTGGCGGCCGGGTAGTTGCCGCGATCGGCCTCGATCTGCACTTTCATACTGAGGGCGTCGGTATCGTTCTCGAGCAACTTGAGACGCTCGTCGGCCAGGGCAATCGCTTCGTCGTAGCGGCCCAGGCCCATCAGCGCATAAGCGTTGTCGACGAAGGCCTCTTTCGATTCGGGGACTTGCTTGACCAGTTCCGATGCGACGCCGAGCATCTTCTTGAAATCCTGCTGCAGCAGGTAGCCGTTGGCCAGCGCGATCTGAATGTTGGTGCGCTCGCGATCGTTGGCCGCGCTTTTGAGACCTTCCTCGAGAACCGCAACGCCCTGATCGACGGTCGGCTTGGTGCCTACAAGGATTGCTCCCGCGGCCAGCTTCATCTTGCGCGCATCCGCCGCCTGCCCCTTGGTCCAGAAGCGCGGAAAGACCGGCCCGCCCAGCGGATCGTCGCCGCCTTCCAGGTGCTGATCCTCGCGCAGCCAGTCCAGAAGAACCTTGGCTCCCTTCAGGTCGCCGGCCTGAATGCGGTCAAGCATCTCCAGGCCAATTGAGTTGGGCTTGTCCAGAGTGTCGAGCAGCTTGTACTGTCCGTTCTCCTTCACGACGAAGACAGTCGTTGTCGAGCCGTTCAGGTTCTCTATCTTTTCGCGGTAACCGGTGGCATCGTCGCCCTCGCCCTTGGGATCCATCATTTGCAGCATGATGTCTTCGGTTACATCGAGCGAACTGTCTTCGCGCGCCAAGGCGCTGTTCATCTTCCTTGGAGCTTCGGTCGCTTCCTTGCGCTCATCCTCGTCCTCGGCGTTCATCACCTTGAGCGCATTGCGGCTGAGCAGAGCGTCGAAGCTCGCTTCGGTCAGATTCAAATCGAAAGCAACCAGAGCGAATCGCCTGGCCATATCCGCCGGCGTATCGGCGAACTTCACGTCCTCGTGGTGCCGCGCGCCGCGCAGCATGTTGGCGAGGCCGAGCGTGCGCGCTGCGTCGTCTCCACCAGCACCCGCCTGCAGGAAGTCCGCCGCCTGCGGATACTGCCTCATATTCATCAGCATCTCGCCCGCTGTGCGGGCGGTGTCCTTGAGCGAGTTGTCGTCGGTCGATCGTTTGTTTGCTTCGGCGAGGCCCGCCTTGCTGTCCTGGATCATCGCCATGCTGGCCGCCAGCAGCGCCTTGGGTTCCGGATTCAGAGCCTGCGCGGCCTTGTACGCGCCGGCGTAATCGCCGCCGTAGAAAAGCGCGAACGCCAAGTTGTCGGAGATACCCAGATCGGCAAGTTTGTCCCGGCCCAGCTCTTGATATTCGGCGATAGCCTCTTTCATGTGTGCCTGGCCGCTGTAGCGGCGTCCCACGGAATCGTATTCGAGCAGGATGGCAAGGTCGCCCTGCGCGGAGTGATCGTCGGGATCGAGCTTGATGGCCGCGCGATAGGCATCGGCAGCTCCGGCCATGTCGCTTCCAGCGCGCAGATTGCGGCCTACAAGATCGTGCTTCAGGATTTCTGCCAGCACACGCTCGGCGAGCGCGGAGTTGGGATCGAGCTTTACCGCAAGGCGCGCCTCGCTGCGCGCCGCCTCGCCCATGCCCGCCTCAAGAAGGACATTGGCCACTTGAAGGTGATGCACGGCCGAATTGGGATTGGCGGCAATCAGCGCGCGATAGCTGGCCAGCGCCTCCTTCACTTTGCCGTCGCGCAGTAGAGCCGCTGCCTGCGGCTCGAAGTTGATCAGGATCGCCGGGCCGTTGATAAGATCGGCCACCTGATTGCGCAGCGCCGTCGCTTCGGCCACGGTGTAGCGCCGCTTCGCGGTGTCGAAAACAAAATGCGCCAGAACCACGCCGTCCTTGCCGGTTGTGAAGCTCTCGGTAAGTTGCGCGGGGCCGAGAGAGATCGACGCGTCCTTCGGCAATTCCTTGGCGATGAATCCGGCGGGCGGGATCAGGCGGTAGTTCCATTCGATGCTGAACGGAGCGTTCAGCCACCAGTCGGCCGTGCGTGGCTTCTTTGGCTTGTCGACGCCGGTCTTTTTCTGCTTCTCCTCGCTGTCATCCTTTCGCTTCAGATCGTCGGGCAGCATCTGGAAGAGCCGGTCGACGCGGATGACGGCCTGTGCGTTCTCCAGTCCCGTATACCCGCGCTTGGCCTTCTCGCAGGCGATGGTCAGCTCGAAGGGCTTGGAGAGATCGGCGGGATCAGTGCGATCCACTTTGGTCAGATCATCCGACACATACTCCGAGCTCACGTAACCCCGCAGGCTGTCGCGTGTATCCTTATCGGGCTTGTCGGCGTAGTAGGAGCGGTAGGCCGACTCGTAGATTCCCCTGGGCTCGGTGGTCTCCACCACGTTCGCCGGGCCGTTGTCGGTCAGCGTGAATTCCCGCTTCTCCGTCAGGCCGTTGTCCTTCGACGTCGATTCCGGCGTCTTCACCAGCGCGGTCGTGCGCGAGTCCGCGATCAGCGCCAGCCGTCCCTGGTCGCCCATGGGCAGTTGCCCCAGGTGAGCGTAACGATCGGTCGCGTCGATCCAGAGCGGATTCTTCCCTGGCACGTAAACGATCGCATGGTCGAACATGCCCATGCCGGGCAAGTCGGCGGGATCGTCGATTCGGGATTCGGCATTCAAGAGCGCGACATTAGCGGGAATTCCCGCGGCGCGCAGCATGGCCACCAGCAGCGTGGCTTTGTCTTTGCAGTCGCCGTACTTCTTGGCGAGCGTCTCGGCCGGATCGTGCGGCACCAGGGCTGCCTCGCCGAATTCGATGCCTGTGTACCGCACTTCGCGGTCGAGATAATCCAGGATCGCCGCTTCCTTCTCGGCGGCCGACTTCTTTCCCGCGATCAGCGGAGCCACAGTCGCCTGTACGGCCGCCGCCGCAGCTCGGCTGTCGACGATCTTCCCGTACTCCGTTGCGACCCGTTGCCACGAGGCGCCGGTCGAGAACGCGATTGTCGGAAAGCGGATCAGGTCGGGAGGAAGAAAAGGATCGCGCGGCTCGATGGCTTCGAGCGCGCCGACCTCGTACGTCAGAGTGACCCGCCCGGCAGACTCGCTCCGTACAGGTTTCAAGCCGGGCAGTAGGAGCAGGTCGGTGTGCAGCGGCAGAGCCGCCGGCACGTCGAACACGACTCGGCTGTGCGACACCGGCACCCTCTCCTGGCCGAGTTCGATCCGTCCCACGCGTCCCTCTGCGAAGAGCGGCTCGGTTTCGCTCAGAGCATATTCCTCTTCCACCACCACGCCGGGCGCGATGGCCGGAAGCGGCGCTGTCAGGCGCTTGCCGTCGCTGTAGATCTTGTAGTCGCCGGCGCGCGCGGGCGCCTCGGTGATGATCTTCGGATCGAGCGTGTGCGCGCTGAAGTCGGGCGCGATGACGCGCGCGCGGATGATGGGCCGCGCCTCATGCCACGGCTCCCAACCGACCGTCAGAGCGTCCCAGCCTTCGGCGCCCTTCTGCGTAATCACCTTGTAGACATAGCGGCCGGTGTGGGCCATGCGGCCGGCATCATCGAAGGTGTAGGTATCGTCTTCCACGAGCTCGACGACGTTGGCGCCGTCGGGCACGGGCACTGCCGACGCGGCTTCGTAGAGCGCCTTCGGATCGACGGAGAAGTGCGGCGCGAACCAGGGATCGGCGGCGGGGCCTGCGGCCGCGCTTACCGGCGGAGTAGCCGGCGCGGCATCGGCAGGCGCTTGCGCTCGCGTGGGAACCGCGATGGCGATAACGGCAAGGATGAGACAGGACAGATGAAGGCGCACGAAGGATTTGGACACACGGCCCCCGGCTCGATGGAATGGCTACCCCACGGTATACTGGGCGGCGCGGAGATGCAAGTCAGGCAATCAGCGCGGCTCGGTCTTCGGCGCGAAGGTTCCTAGCTAGTCTTGTGCGCCGCGGCCGCGATCTTCCTTAGTTCCGGCAGCACCGCGCCCAGCGCCACCGGCGCGGCGTCGCGCAAGCCCAGCGCAAAGTACACGTCGCGATAGTGCCGGTAGAGCGGCTCATAAGCCGCGGCCGATTTCGCGTCCGGCTCGACCGTGCGGAACGGGAGGCACACCGCCGCCTGCGCCTCCTCGATGGTCTTGTACGTTCCGGCCGCAAGCAACGCGAAGATTCCCGACCCCAAGCTCGTGGGGATTCCCGCCGGAACCAGCACCGGCTTGTTAAGCACGTTCGCGTAGACGCGGTTCAGCACCTCGTTCTTCTGCGGAATTCCGCCCGCGTTGATCACCCGGTCGATGCGCACGCCGTGTTCGGCCATGCGCTCCAGGATGATGCGCGTGTGGAAGGCCGTGCCCTCGATGGCGGCGAACAGCTCGTCCTGCGCGGTGTGCACCAGGTTCCAACCCAACGTCACGCCGCCCAGTTCGGGATTCACCAGCACCGTGCGGTCGCCGTTGTCCCAGCTCAGGCGCAGCAGGCCCGTCTGCCCCGGCTTGTACGCGTCGAGGCCTTCGCTCAGCGCGGCCACCGTCGTTCCCGCGCGCTTGGCGATCGCGTCGAAGATGTCTCCGACCGCCGAGAGCCCCGCCTCGATGCCGATATATTGCGGATGCACGCTGCCCGGCACCACGCCGCACACGCCGGGAACCAGTTCCGCCTGACGCGCGATGGCCATGATGCACGTGGACGTGCCAACCACGTTCACCACGTCGCCCTCGCGAATGTTCGCGCCAATGGCGTCCCAGTGCGCATCGAACGCTCCCACGGGAATCGGAATTCCCGCGCGCAGCCCCAGCGCCTCGGCCCACTTCGCCGAGAGATGGCCGGCGAGATGATCGCTGGTCAGGTACTCTCCGCCCAGCTTGGCGCGCACGCCCTTGAACAGCGGATCGACCGCGATGAGGAACTCCTCCGGCGGCAGGCCGCCCCACTTGGGGTTCCACATCCACTTGTGACCCATGGCGCAGGCGCTGCGCTTGAGCGCGCCCACCTCGGTCACCCCACACAGTGTGGCGGCCACCATGTCGCAGTGCTCGATGGCTGTCACCAGACGCGCGCGCTTCTCCGGGTTGTGCCGCAGCCAGTGCAGCAGCTTGGCGAATCCCCACTCGTGCGAATAGACGCCGCCGCACCACTCGATGCCCTCGAAGCCCAGCTCGTGCGCTTTGCGCGTGATCTGCTCGGCCTCGGCGAAGGCGCGATGGTCGCACCAGAGGTAATACTCGTCGAGCGGCTCCAACGCCTCGGCCACCGGAATCACGCTCGATCCCGTCGTGTCGAGCGCGATTGCGGCTACCTGCGCGCCGTCGATGCCCGTGCTCTTCAGCGCATCCTTAGTGGCCGCGGCCAGCGCCGCCATTTGGTCCGTGTGCGACTGCGTGGCGTAGTTAGGGTCCTCGCGGCGCCGGTGCAGAGGATAGCTCGCCGACGCTGTCCCGATTGGGCCCTTCGTGCTGTCGACCAAAGTGACGCGAACGCTCAATGTGCCGAAATCGACGCCGGCGACGATAGCCATGGAAGCTTGTCCTCCAGAAAACGTTTGCCGTTTCGCTCAACAGAGTACACCATTCCTCCCAATCGCGCTGTGAGCTTCGCGTGCGATCGACGCCAGCTCCAGAGGAATGCAGCTTCCGCGCCGATCGTGCGGCGCAAGAAGCATCGGATCGCGCCGCGGGTCAGAAACTCCGCACCCACTCGACGATTGATCGAACGGCAATGCCGCTCGGACCCTTGGCGACATACGGCCGCGAGTCCTCAACCCAGGCCGCGCTGGCGATGTCGAGATGGATCCAGGGGGTATCCTCGGCGAAAACATGCAGAAACTCGGCGGCCGTCGAGGCTCCGCCGAAGCGCCCGCCCGTGTTTTTGATGTCGCCGATGTCGGACTTGATCAGCTCCGCGTACTCGTCGCCCAACGGCATCCGCCAGAACTTTTCGCCGGAGACGGCGAGGCCATCTTTGAACTTCGCGTATGCCGTGTCGTCGTTCGAGAAGATCCCGGCTGTGGCTTTGCCCAACGCGACGGAGATTGCGGCGGTCAGGGTGGCCGCGTCGATCAGGTGCGTGGCGCCGAGCTGGCGCGCGTAGGTCAGCCCGTCGGCCAGAACCAGCCGGCCCTCGGCGTCTGTGTTGACGATCTCGATGGTCTTTCCGGGCCTATCCGGGGCTATGGGCATTGCGGTCTGCACATCGCCCGGTTTCTGCGCCTTGCCGTCCGGCATGTTCTCGGTGGCGCAGATGACCGCGATTGCCCGCACCCTCGGCTTCAGCAGCGCGATGGCGCGCATGGCGCCGATCATCGCCGCCCCGCCAGCCATGTCGTACTTCATCTTCTCCATATTGTCGGAGGACTTGATCGAGATTCCGCCGCTGTCGAAGGTGATTCCCTTGCCGACGAGGCCAAGCACCGGGCCCTCGGTCACACCTTCGGGCTCATAGCGCAGGACAATCAGCGCCGGAGGCTCCGCCGAGCCCTGCGCTACGCTCAGAAACGCGCCCATCTTCAGCTCACGCAGTTTCTCGGTCGAGTGAACCTCCCATCCGAGGCCGACCTCCTGCGCCATCAAGGCCGCGCGTTGGCCGAGGATCGTGGGCGTCAGCATGTTGCCCGGCTCGTTCACCAGCGAACGCGTGAAGTTCTGGCTTTCGCCCAAGATCATCCCCTCGGCGAAGGCTGTCTCGACAGCCGGCCGGTCCGCGTCGGCTGGAACGGCGAGCACGAGCGTCTGGATGCTCTGGTCCTTGCGGTCGCTGCGGTAGGTGTCCGGATCGAAGTCGCCCACAAACGCCCCCTCGACCGCCGCCCGCGCCACCCCTGCGGAGGGCAGCTTTTCGGAGCCGTCTGGCGACAGGGCCAGCGTCAGCTCCCTGATTCCCCGTGGCTTGGCGAAACGGACCGCCGTCCCAGCCGCCTCACGCATCGAGTGCACGGTGGCTTTGGCCAGCTTTCCGAGGCCGACGATCAGCAGCCGCCTGGCCTTGAGCCCCGCCGGCGCGTGCAGCAGCACGGTTTCGTTGGCGCCGGCCTTGAACTCCCCGGTCCCTAGCACGCCCGCCGCAGCGGCAAGAACTGCCGGGTCGGCCGTGAGCAGCGTGGGTTGGGGCTTGGCGTCGGGGCCCTTTTCCGTCTGGGTGTCAGCCGCTGAAACGGCCAGGAGTTCGCATTCAATACCGGAGATCGGGGCAAACGAGAGTTCGGTCCGCATGGTTCCTATTCTTTACGGAGCACTGGGGTTGTGGCAAACACAGCAAGAGTTGCGCTCCAATACGGACTGATTGTTGCCGGTAATGTCATACAAGAATAGAATGACATGCAGGCTATTGATGTCATATAATTTTGATATGTCACAAACAGCGATATTCCAAGAAAATGTCACAAGCCAGTCGAATGTCACATCAAAGCTGAATGACAACGGCCGCATCGTCATCCCTGCGGAGATCAGGCAAAGGATGGGAATCAAGCCTGGCGACACGCTTTTCCTGTCCCTTGAAGGAGACGTCCTGAAGGTCGAATCGCAGTTGGGACGAATCCGCCGCATTCAGGAGAGCATGCGCGCCCTGATTCCCGGTGATCGCCTGCTCTCCGACGAGCTGATCGCCGAGCGCCGCGAGGAGGCGCGCCGCGAGATGGAGGAGTGGCTTGGATAGCCTTGCCGTCTTGGACGCCTCTGCGTTGATGGCGCTGCTTCGTGGCGAACCCGGAGCAGATATCGTCGCCGCCTGCCTGTCGCGCGCCATCATCAGCGCGGTGAATCAGGCCGAGGTGCAAACCAAGCTGGTCTCCGCCGGAATCGATGAATCGCTCGCCTGGTGGCACATCGCCGAGGCCCGGTGCCCCTCGGTCCCTTTTGACGAGGAACAAGCGCGCATCGCCGGGGGCTTGGTGCGAATCACCCGCCCCTACGGCCTCTCCCTCGGCGACCGCGCCTGCCTGGCCCTGACCATCCAGCGCAAAGCCACCGTCTTCACCACCGATGCCGCCTGGAAGTACCTCAACCTCGGCATCGATATCGAAGTGATCCGGTAGTCTTTTGTCCGCGCTCGCACCAGACCGGATAGGCTCCCACGCGTCCCTAGGGCAACAAGTTAAGTTTCTCTTGACAAAATCGAGTTGGCAACGCAAACTAGTTGGCAAGAAGATCAATCTAGGTTCCATAGGATGCACAGGCTCGCGCCTTCGGTGAGATTGGAGAAAGCGATATGGATGATCTCGGTGAGCTTTTGAATCGGCCTCGGGAGTACTACAACATCGACGGCGTGGGAGAACTGGGTTTGGGCCTCTTCGCGTTTTCGATTTCGCTTCTGTTCTGGATGATAATGCATACGCAGGAGACCTCCGCTTGGCACACAATGTACACACTCTTCGCCGTCATTGGGGTAACGAGTGTTGTCATTCATTACGGCAGCAAAGCGATCAAGAAACACATCACTTACCCACGCACTGGATTTGTCGAATACCGCGCTGAATACAGAACGATGAGGGGTTTGGCGGGGTTTGCGATCGCTGCAGCTACTGCCGCTCTGGTTTCAGCCGGTCTCGTTGTTGGCGCTCGGCACCATTTTTCGCTTTCGACGCCCTTTTTCCTGTTCGGGTTTGTCTTCGCGGCGGGCTACATCCAGTTTGCCCGGAAGATGCCTTGGAAATGGATCGTTTTCCTGGCCATGATTGCCGGTACGTTGGCCATCGCCTTACTCCCTGCGGAATTGCTCGATAGACTGGCAGGCCACAGCCATTTCGGTTCTGCACTCTCGTCTCAGGCTTTGGGCGCGTTCTGGCTCACCTGGGTGATCTTTGGCGCCCTATTCCTGATCTCCGGGATTACAACTTTTTGGCTCTACCTTCGCCACACGCAGGCTCCGCTGCCGGAGGAATAGATGAACCAGCAGATTCGCGCGATTACAGAGCTTGACCGTGTGATTCACGAGCCGGGACGGCTCATGATCGCCGCTCTTCTGTCTGCCATAGAGAGGAGCGATTTTCTTTACTTGCAGCATGAGACGGGCATGAACAAAGGCACGCTCTCGAGCCATCTCTCGCGGCTGGAGGAAGCGGGTTATGTCGAGGTGACAAAGACCTACCGCGGCAAGATCCCGCAAACCCTCCTGCAACTCACGCCCGAGGGTCGCAAGGCCTTCGAGGATTACCGCCAAAAGCTTAGGGAGGCGCTATAAGCGGGGCCCTCGACCATCAAATCCGCCGGCGCGGCGAGGCCCGGGCGCCATCATTGTTTTGAATCGCGATCCTGCCATCGCGCCATGTGCTGAAAGCTGATAGCTGACGGCTGAAAGCCGCCTTACCGCCCCATCTTGTGCTTACTCGCCTTGATCGCCGCCCGCGCCTCGCGGTCGGCCTCGCGCCGACGCTCTGTCTCCCGCTTGTCCCAGTCCTGCTTGCCCTTGGCCAGAGCCAGCTCGCACTTCACCCTCCCGTTGCGGAAGTAGAGCCGCGTGGGGATGAGCGTATGCCCCTTGATCTGCGTCTTGGACAGTAGCTTGCGAACTTCCCCGCGGTGCAGCAGGAGTTTGCGGGTGCGCGTTTCGTCGTGGTTGGCGATGTTGCCGTGGGAGTACGGCCCGATATGCAGATTCAACAGAAACGCCTCGCCATCCTTGATGAGCCCGTAGGAGTCCTTCAGGTTGGCCTTGCCCTCGCGGATCGACTTCACTTCGGTCCCCCGCAGCGCCACGCCGGCCTCGAACTTCTCGAGCAGAAAATAGTTGTGGCTGGCCGCACGATTGGTTGCGGCGTCCCGCTCGCCGCTGGCCACAGGGTTGCGGGGTTTGACCGCTTTCTTGGCCGTCTCGGCGCCTTTGGGCGTGACGACATGGCTGGTTTGGCGGGCCATCGGGAGGCGTCCTCGAACTCCCATCGTAGCATCGCGGTGGATCGGGCCGGCGCGGAACCGTCCCGGTCTGCGCTTTGCGGAAGCTTTCAGTCGGGAGCGGGCGGGGCTTTGCTAGAATGAGGGAGCGTTTTTCCGGGAAGATCGGCAGAATGAATCGCATCGGGACGCTGTCTGGAGACGTCCACGGCGGCCGGCAACTGCGGCCCGTGGCGTTGGAGGCCGGCCCCGAGGCAATGTCGGGGAGTCGTATGAACCGCACGCCCGAACAGGCCCTAGCAGCAATTGCGCCGCCGAGCGCCGCAAACGGGTTGCCGAGAATCGTCCTTGGTCTCGCGATCGTTGCCGCCGCGGCCGTCTTCGGCCTGTCCTCGGTCCGGCTTCATGCCGAGTCGGCCAATGCGGACTACAAGCACGGCCAGAACGCCGAGGCGCGCGAGGACTACGACACCGCCTTCGACCTTTACCAGAAGGCGCACAACCGCGATCCCAAAGACGCGCGCTTCAAGATCGCGCTGGCCCGCGTGCGGGTGACCGCGTCGGCGGCGCACATCGCCAAGGGCCGCAAGCTGGCCGAGGCCGGCGAACTGCAGAACGCTCTGGCGGAGTTCCTCCATGCCGCCGAGATCGACCCCTCGAACGAGGCCGCGCAGCAGGAGATCGCCCGGGTGCGGCAGAGGCAGGGCGTCAGTGCCCCTGCGCCCGAGGTTGGCCTGCCCCAACCCAGCGCCGCGGAGCAGGCGCTCGAGACGGTTCAGGCGCCCGCGGAGCTCAAGCCGCTGACCAACGAACCGCTCTCGCTGCACATGGCCGAGGACGCCAAGATCGTCTATCAGGCCATCGGCAAGGCCGCCGGCGTCAACATCCTCTTCGACCCCGACTTCAACTCCAAGCGCATCCAGGTGGACCTCAACAGCGTCTCGCTGCTCGACGCCCTGCGCATCGTCGGCGTCATGTCGAACACCTTCTGGCGTCCGGTCACCGGCAACACGATCTTCATCGCGCAGAACTCCCGCACCAAGCGCCAGGAGCTCGACGAGCAGGCGGTGCAGACTTTCTATCTGACCAACGCCTGGCAGCAGAACGACCTGAACGACGTTCAGACCGCGTTGCGCAACGTGATGCCCAACGCCAAGGTCTACGGAGTGCAGAGCCAGAACGCCATCGTGATGCGGGGCACGCCCGACGAGCTGCTGCTGGCGCAACAGCTCATCGACGACCTCGACAAGCCGCGCGGCGAGGTCGTGGTCGACGTTGCCGTGCTCGAGGTGAGCAGGAACTGGGAGCGCACTCTCGGCATCTCGTGGCCCTCGAGCGTCGGCGTCAGCCTGCAGCCGAACTGCGTGGCAACCGGCAGTTGCAGCACCTCTACCAGCTCGTCGGGCAGTTCCTCCAGCTCGTCCTCGAACACCACGCCGACGCTCTACACCCTGGCCCATTTGAACTCCAGCGATTTCGCCATGAGCGTCGGCTCAGCCACGCTCAACCTGCTGCTGACCGACAACAACACCAAGGTCCTGCAAAGCCCGCGCATCCGCGCCACCGACGCGCAGAAGGCCAGCATGAAGATCGGCTCGCGGATTCCCATCGCCACCGGGTCGTATCAAACCGGCGCCGCCACTGCGCTGGTCAGCTCGCTGGTCAACACGCAGTTCCAATACCAGGACGTGGGCGTGAATATCGAGATGACGCCCAGCATTCACTTCGACCACGATGTGACGCTCAAGATCAAGATCGAGGTTTCGGCCGAAAGCGGAACCGAGACCATCAGCGGCGTCACCGAGCCGATCATCAGCCAGCGCGTGGTCGACCAGACCATTCGCCTGCGCGAAGGCGAGGCGAGCATCCTCGGCGGCATCCAGAACCAGCAGGAACAGAACAACTGGAACGGCATCCCCGGGCTGAGCGCGATTCCAATTCTCAAATACATATTCGGGTCGAAGGATCACACCATCCAGAACGATGACATCGTCTTCGTCATCGTGCCGCATATCGTGCGCTCGCAGACGCTGAATGAGGGCAACCTGCGCGTCATCGACACCGGCGAGGGGCAGTCGATCGATCTGCGGCATTCCGGCCAGGGTGCAGCGTCCGCGCCTCCGCCGGCTGTGCGAACGGCCGCACCCGAGCAGCCTGCCGTCGGTACGGTTCCGGCGCAGAGCGCGATCGTGGCCGCGCCGGCCATGCTCGAGCAGCTTCGCGCAGCGGCGGCAGCCAACACAGCCCCGCCGCCCGCTCCGCAGACAGCGGCGCCTCAACCGGCCGCAGCTCCGGCTCCCCAGGCAGCCGCTCCTCCGCCCAGCGCGCAGCCGGCATCGTCCAGCGCTCCCGCTTCGGCGCCAACAGAGGCCCAGCCGGGTACGCAGCCGGCCGCACCGGCGGCTCCGGCAGCCGCGGGCGTCAGTCTCGTTCTGAACGCACCGGCGGCGCCGCCGGCCAACGGCGCCACCTTCCAGGTTCCCATCGTGCTGAACGGCGCCGCCGATCTCGCTTCCATCGCCCTGCAAATGCACTACGATCCGGCGAAACTCATGCTCGTCAATGTTTCGGCCGGCGATCTACTCAGCCGCGACGGACAGGCCGCGCCTCCCATTCACGCCGACCAGCCGCTGGGAACATTGATTATCGGCATGTCGCGCCCGCCCGGAACCCGCGGCGTCAGCGGCACGGGCGTCGTTTGTGTGCTCACCTTCCAGGCCAAGGCAGCCGGCCCCAGCGACTTGGCCGTCACACGCGGGTCAGTGGTCAATAGCGCGCAGCAGCAGGCACAGGTGGGGAGCGTGCAAACCAGCATCGTCGTCAAGTAGGCAGAGCCGATGAGCCTTCGTCTTCCCATTCCGGGCCGCCGCAGCGAGCGGGGTCTCACGCTGGTCGAGCTCATCGTCACGGTGGCCATCCTTACCATTCTGGCCACCGCCGCGGTGCCGCTCGTCCGCTTCCAGGTGAAGCGCCAGAAGGAGCGCGAGCTGCGTTACGACTTGTGGATGATGCGCGACGCCATCGACAAGTACAAGGATGCCGCCGACCGCGGCGCATTCCAGACCAAGGTCGACAGCCAGAACTACCCGCCCGACCTCGAGACGCTGGTCAACGGCGTCGACGTGCAGGGCAAGAAGCTGAGGTTCCTCCGCAAGATTCCGGTGGACCCGATGACAGGCGACACCGATTGGGGACTGCGATCGATGCAGGACGATCCCGATTCCGACTCCTACGGCGGCCAGAGCGTTTTCGACGTGCATTCCAAGTCCCAGGGCACGGCCCTGGACGGAACGAAGTACTCAACGTGGTGAACAAAACAAGCTGCCAGCTACCAGTTGCTGGGCCTTGGCTCGATTGTGGAAGGACGGTTTAAGGACGAAGTGAAACCAACACCACGGGGACATGGCATGGCAAACGCAAGGGAGAAGAGGCTAGAAGCTAGGAGCTAGACGCCAGGAGCTAAGATTTGCGCAACCGCCGCACCCAATCCGGCTTCACGCTGATCGAGCTGATCGTCGTCATGACGATCATCGCCATTCTGGCTTCGCTCGCGGTTCCCTACTTCGCAGCCGCGATCAAACACGCCCGCGAGGCGGCTCTGCGCGAAGACCTGCAGACCATGCGCATGGCCATCGACTCCTACACCATGGACAAGCAGAAGGCCCCGCAGTCGCTCGACGACCTGGTTCAGGAAGGTTACCTGAAGAACATTCCCGAAGACCCCATGACCCACAGCAGAGACACCTGGGTCACCGAGACCAGCGACGCCATGTACTCGCTCGACCAAACGGAGCCCGGAATCAGCAGTGTTCATTCCGGTTCCGACGAGCAGGGCACCGACGGCCAGCCCTACTCCGCTTGGTAAATTCAAAGGGTAGTGGGTTTCATCTTCCGGCAGCCGCACCGAATCGGCGCGCATGAGAACGCGCCGTTATCCCCAGCGAGGCCGCCCGCCGAGGCGGATGGCCGGGCCGAGGGATCTGCGGTTGTCCCCCAACCGGAGGAACACGGCTATGCCAGCCATTCGTAATCTCGCCCGCTTTGCTTTCGCCGCCGCCCTCTGCGCCTGCCTTCACGCGCAGACCGCCAACACCATCTCCCTTCGCGTGCTCGACGGCAAGACCGGCCTGCCCGTCAAGGCGTCGAATTTCCTCGTGCTCGTCGATCATCGCCAGACCGTGCACAACGAGTGGGTGAAGATCGGCGACGATGGCACCGTTCTTGTCACGCTCCCCGCCGATGCCAAGGAATTCTCGGTCAAGGCAACCTACGACATGGGGATGACGACCTACATCGATTGCGACGCCGCCAAGGAGACCGACAAGGAGAGGGACATATGGTACCCGGTTTCGCTGATCTTGCGGAACGGGGTGGTGGCGCCGAACGAATGCGGCAGGACCGACTTCGATGCCAAGCCCGGCGAGTTCATCTTTTTCGTCCGCAAGCGCGACTGGCACGACCACCCGGAAGACTAGCTTCCCCCGAACCTTCCCGCCGTTGCTGCTGGGTAAGATAGAGTCTTGGCGTCCGAACCTCCATCTCTGTCCGCCTTCGACTTCGCCGCGCGCGTTGCGCGCGCCTATGCGTCCCTTACGCAACTGCCACTCGCCAATCCCGAGACCGTCCTCGCCGGCAGGTTCTTCTACGCCGGCGAACTCGACGACCCGGGCCGCGCTCTGGTCGTCGCGGCCAACATCGCCGGAGCCGCCACGCTCGCCGCAACGGCGGACCGCGCCGCGCAAAAGCAGGCCCTTCGCGACGGCATCGTGGACTTTCCCGTCACCTCGCTCGACGAGTCCCTGCGCATCCTCAAGAACCAACTTCGCAAGCGCGAGACGGTGGCAGTCTGCGTCGCCTTGGGGCCAGCGGCGGTCGAGCGTGAGATGATCGAGCGCGGCGTCGCGCCCGATCTGCTGCGCGGCGGCCTGTCGATCGCGCCTCGGCACCAGTCGCTTCTGGCTCAGGAAGACGGAGAGACGGAGGTCGACCTCAAGAAGATCCCGGCTCTCGTCACCTGGCGCATCGGCTCGCCGCTCCCGAAGGAACTTGCCAAGCTCGACGAAATCGCGCTTGCCTGTCTCGACGAGGACGAGTGGGCCGCCCGCCGCTGGGTGCGCTTCGCCCCGCGTTATCTCGGCCGCCTCGCGCAGGGCTTGCGCCCCCTCGAGACACACCGCGAGTTCGCCCAGCGCTTCGCCGGCCGCGTGCAAAGGAGCGTCGAGCACGGCGAGATCGGAGTAGCAGTTGAGATCCAGTCGCACCATCACGGCCTGCGCGAAGAGTATTGCTTCGTCCCCGTCAAACAGTGATCCCCACCTATGTCCCAATGTCCCTGCTTTCTTGTTCCCTCGGTCCCTGTCTCCTCAATGCGGCGCCAAAGCTCTCTGATGCCGAAGCCGGTCTTGGCCGAAACTGGCAGAATCTCATCGACGTCAAGCCCCCGCTTCAGCTCCGCCAGGCTTCGCGCTTGCTGATTGCCGCTCAGCCGGTCCGCCTTTGTCGCTACCACCAGGAAATCGCGGCCCACCGACCGCAGCCACTCGACCAACTGGCGGTCGTTCGGCCGCGGAGGCACGTTCGCGTCTACCAGGCAAATGCACAGCGCCAATGTGCCGCGCTCCGCCAGGTAAGGCTCAATGAACGCCGGCCATTCCGCCGTGATGGACTTCGAGATCTTCGCGTAGCCGTATCCGGGCAGGTCGGCAAAAACGATCTCTTTTCTTCGGCGCTCGTCTGAAATCAGAAAGAAGTTGATCGCGCGCGTGCGTCCCGGCGTCGACGAGACCTTCGCCGCCTTCGCGCCCACCAGCGCGTTCAACAGGCTCGATTTGCCCACATTCGAGCGGCCCAGAAAGGCGATCTCCGGTGCGCCCGGCTTGGGGAATTGCCCGGCCGCCACTGCCGAGCGCAGAAACTGAGCCGAAACTCGCATCGTGCAACCTCTTCGCCGAAGGTATGGGACGCAATCCGTGCGCGCTGCTTACGTCCCGGCCACGGCAAGCGCCTGCGCGCGGTCCGTGTGAAGCGTCGGCACCGCGGCCAGCAGTGTGCGCGTATACGCGTGCTCGGGCTTCGTGAGCAGCCTCCCGGAGTCGCCGCTCTCCACCGCCTCGCCCGCGCCCGGCCACAGAATCTGTCCGGCCACAGTCGCTGTCGGCGGCAGAATCCCCATGACGGCCAGGGCCGTCGCGCTCTTGCCGGTGTCCGACTCGCCCACCAGGCCTAGCACCTCGCCTTCGTCGACGGACAGCGAGACGCCGCGCACCGCTACCACGGCGCCAAACCGGACTTTGAGATCACGGATGTCGAGGAGAGCCCCCACAGACTCATCCTAGAGCACAGCGGCACCTCTCCAGATCAAATCTCGACCGTACCTGGGGCCGGACAGCGGCCTTCTCGCACAACGAGAATCGAAATCAGATTATCTGACTCCTTCAATAGAATGCCAGTGGATTAAGCAACTTGTCCGGCATCCGGCCGCTCCGGAAGGTTCCCGGACGCGGCGGCTCCTGCTGTCTGGCGCGTTGGAACGGCCTGCCGGGCCCCTGACTTCACTACTTCGTCTTGATCAGAACGGCACTGAGAGCCGGAACATAGCAGCTGATCTCGGAACCGCTCGTGGAAAGGCTGTAGGCCGAGGAAGGGCTGAAGTCGCCGTCGGCATCGATAGTGGCGCCCTGGATGGTCACGCCGGAGGTTGCCGAGACACTCGGTCCTTCGGCGCCGGATGAGAGCTGAGTCATCGTCATCAGCGAAGCGGAGCTGACCGACCGAGGCATGGAGATCTTCAGCGAGAGATTCTCTGTGGCGTCCTTGTTGACGACAACGATATTCACGTTACCGCTGGAGTCCTTCACTGCGTAGGCCGTGGCATTGATCCCACCCGCGGAAAGGTTCGTTTGATAGACCACGCCCTGCCCGGCGAGCGCGAACAGCGTCATGCCGTAGAACACCGGACGCGCTTCGACGACGGCGCCGGACTTGTCAGCGATGGGGGTATAGCAATTGGAGCTGCCGCCGTGGAAATTGACCCCGGCCGCCCCGCCCTGTGCGCAGTTGAACAGGAAATCGAGGACCCAGAGAGCAGACGCATAGGCGTTGCTGACGCCCGCCGCGCCGCCATTGTAGTAGGAGTTGCACTCACCCATCCGGAAGGGGACGCCAATGGACTTGGCGCCGGTGTTGAGCTGAGAGAGATAACCGGCCAACCTCGAGTCGGTCCAAAGGAGTTTGTCGGCCGTCGCATTCGAGGAGGTCCCGTCGCCGCGGTAGTAATGCTGCGTGAGCATCGAGAGGTTGTTCCGGGTGACGGATTCGCCGAAGGGAACGGTCCAAGTGGAGACGTTGCTGCCGGAGGCGGGACCGGTGATGGAGACGCCCGGGGTAACCGCCAGGATGGCACTGCGGAACTGTTCCCACAGCGATTCGAATTGCGCAAGCGACCAATTCCCCGGGAAGTAACTTCCCGTGGCGCCGTAGCCGTCGCACTCATTTCCGATTTCGACGCCGACGAGCGATGAGCCGAGTTGCCGAGCGGCGTAGGCCACTTCCGCCGCGGCGAGTTCGGGTGTCGTCACCCCGGTTGCGGCGCCGCCCAGGTTGATGGCATAAATGCACTGCCAGCCTGTCTTCTTCAGAAAAGCCGCGAACGCATCGACGTCGGAAGGCGCGATCTGGCCGGAAGTCTGGCCGGCGCCGTTCGGTGTCCATACGGATCTATCTACAGAATTCCCGCCAATGCGCAGGACGCCGGCGCCGAGCAGCCGGAACAGCTCGATGAGATCCGAGTTGGATGCGGTGAAGAGCGGCTCCCACATCGCCGACTTCTCGTAGGAGAGGCCGACAAAGCCTGAGTCGATCGCACCCGATGCGATAGCCGAGACAGTGAGCACCGCCGTGGTCATGGCGCCGGACGGAGTGGGCTGTGAACCTGTAGCCGTCTGCTCGGTGATCGTGCTGTCCGACACCGACAGCGCTTTGTTGCAGCCCGCCACCAGAACTGTGGTTGAGAATGCAGCGAGCCCTTTCAGCAGTTGACGACGGGTGGGTTCGGAGAGGGGAGTATTTGTGAACATTTCGCCGACCGGAGCGATGGTTTCGCTGACTTAGATTTCAGCGGGAATCTGCGTCCGGCACAACCCCAATTGGTACCCGCTAAATCCGTTATTTTGTAATCACTTGCCGTAATGTTACCGAGCGATTACCGATCCGCGGAAACTGCGTGACTTGGGTGGGATTCCGCGTCGAGCTAGCGGAGTATTTGGCGCCGCAAAGCCACAGCACTTTCTGGGAATTCGTCGGGCAGCCAGCCAGAGAGGATGCCCAATCGTGGGATCGGTGTGCCTCATTTCAACGCGGGGAGTGGGAAGAGACAAGAGGCGGCAGGCGGCTGCCACTTTTGCCGTACATGGCCCGAACTTCTGTAGCATTGGCGGTCACCCACCGGTGACGTGTACTAGTGATTACCAAGGCATATATTCCCCAGAGCAAGGTGCCGATGGAGCATGCCACGGAAGCATTTGGTTCCGAAACACGGCTCGTAAACCCAGATCCCTGGGATGGGTGTCCATGTCCACTGATGCGAAGCGGCCACACGAATCGAGTGTCCATGGCGCCGATAGGACCCGCAGCGCCAGCGACACAAGCAGAGCGATCCGGGAACTCACGCCCAACAGGGATGCGGAGCCGTCGTCCTCGTTGCGGCTTCGCGAGAACTCGCTCTCGCCCCAACCGTTCCTGCTTACCTCGCGAAAAGCCTGGATCGTCCTGGATTTCGCCCTGACGCTGACCGTTGCAGCTCTCACGGAGATCAGATACGGAGACGACCTTACAACGCTGCGCTCCAGCTATTCGTACGTAGTCGCAGGGCTGCCCTTCGCTGTCTTCGTCCTGTTGCTGGCCGCTCTGTACGGCTTGTATCGAAAGAACGCTAATTCGTCCGCCTTCATCGAAGTTGTTCGGATCTTCAGCGCCGTGATTTTCGCGGGATTGGGGCTCTTCGGCCTCCGGGCGCTTTGGGGAACCGTCTCTCTGCCGATCAGTCTGCTCGCCCTGAGGAGTCTTGTTGCCGGAGCGGCAATGTACCTCAGCCGCGCTCTGTGGCGGAGCCACAGGGACCGCCTCTTCCGGGAAGAAATCGCGCTGCGGAATTTCCTGATCGTCGGCACCGGTGAGATCAGCCGCGATGTCTGCTCCTATCTGACGTCGCTGCGGCACAGCGGCTACCGATTCAAGGGATTCATCTCCATGTGCGAATCCAACGACGATCGGCTGGCGGTCAGCGAAGACGAAATCATCGGCGACATTCACAACGTGATCGAAATCGCCCGTTCCCAGTTCATCGACGAGATCATCTTCGCCAGGCGTCCGTCGACGCCCGGCGTTCTGAGCCATGTAATCCGCCAGGCTCGAGCGATGGGAGTCTCGGTCCGGCTCATTCCCAGCCTAACGGAGACATTGGTCGATCGCACGGACGTGCAGTATATCGGCGATCTGCCGACCATCGACGTCTTTCAGGCCAAGCGGCGTCCGCTCGCCTTGCTTGTCAAGCGCGCGATCGACGTCGGAATCGCCTCCACCGCGTTTATCGCACTCCTGCCCCTTCTCGCGGCGATTGCGATCGCCATCAAGCTGCAATCGTCTGGCCCGCTGCTCTACAGGAGCAGGAGGGTCGGTCACAAGGGCAGAGTCTTCACCTGCTACAAGTTCCGCACCATGATCGATCGCGCCGACGCGATGCAGGAACAGCTCACGCACATGAATGAGCGCAAGGAAGTGCTCTTCAAGATCTCGAATGACCCTCGAGTGACGACCTTGGGCGCAGTCCTTCGCAAGTACTCATTGGACGAATTGCCTCAGCTTTGGAATGTGATTCGCGGGGACATGAGCCTGGTTGGCCCGCGGCCATCGCTCGGCTCCGAGGTCGCTCAGTACGAGACAGAACATCTGCGCCGCCTCGACGCCGTACCGGGGATCACCGGCCTGTGGCAAGTCGAGGGCCGTCAGGATCCTTCTTTTGAGAAATACATTTCGCTGGACAGCGACTACGTGAACCGCTGGTCGCTGCGACTGGACCTGAGAATTCTGTTCCGCACGATCGCCGCAGTGCTCCGCGGAACGGGAAGTTAATTCCCCCAAACGCGTTGAATTCGCGGATGCGTTTTGCCGATAGGCACAAGAGCCAAAGGCTACCGAAATGGCCAGTGCACATCACATTCCGACCGATGCCGTCGACGCCGTTCGCGCCACGGCCGAGGCCCGTTGGGAGCCTGCGCCGAGGCTGGACATCGGCTCCATCGCCGTCGACAAGTACTCCCAGGCCGCTCTGATTGACGACGCGCTGCATCATGCGCTATACGGCAAGTCCACTCGCCAGGTAGTCACCGCCAACGCTCAGTTCTATGTCCTGGCGCAGAAATCCAGGAGATTCCGTGAGTGCATCCGCCGCGCCCACTATATCTGCGCCGATGGAATGCCCATCGTCTGGGCGTGCAGCACCCTGTACGGCGAGCATGTTCCCCGGATCGCGGGAGTGAGCCTCATCGAGAAGCTGTGCCGGCTTGGCTCCGCGCACGGACTCCGGTTGTTTCTGCTGGGAGGCAAGCCCGGAGCGGCGGATCTCACAGCCAGCATCCTGAAGAAACAGTATGCGGGCATCCGGATCGCGGGGACCAATTGCCCGCCCTACGGCTTTGAGCGAAACGAGGAGTCTCTGCATCAGGTTCTCGACCACATCTCGGCCGCAAAGCCGCATGCAATCTTCGTCGGGCTGGGCGCACCGAAACAGGAGTTCTTCATCCGCGATCATGTTCGCCGCCTCAATGTGCCTTTGGCCATCGGCATCGGAGGCAGCTTCGAAATTCTTTCGGGAAAGCTGAAGCGCGCTCCGGCGTGGATGCAATCAAGCGGTCTGGAGTGGGCCTATCGCCTGTCGCAGGAACCGTCGCGGCTGTGGAAACGGTACCTGATCGGCAACGCCGAGTTCCTGTGGCACATCCTGAAGGCGAGGCTGACGGGCGCCTCGCGAAATGAGATTGACACCGCGTTCGGTTCCGCCTGGAATCTCCATGCGGACGGTGAAGGGCGGTGATTGCAGCAACGGGTTTTCGGTCCGGCGACGGGCCGGAAGTGCAACAAGGTCGTTTGGTTAATCTCGTGAAGAAACGAACGTTGCCGGCCGTGCCGGCGGCAAGCTAGTCGAATTCAAGAAAAGTGCAGGTGCAAATCATGATTCAAGAATCCGTCGCGAAGAAGCTCGTCGGTATGGTCCCGTTCCTCGTAATTGCGTGCGGCACGCTCGCATGGGGCCAAGTGCAGCCCGCGGTAGCAAAGAGCCCCGGGCTGAACGTATTTGTATCCTTCGGGGGTCTCAGGACCCACGTCATCAACTACACCTACAATGCGCTGGGCATTGAGGGCGGCCTGTATGTGCAACGGTCGCCGCGGCTGGGCTTTGAAGTCCGGGGCGGATCGTTTCCAATGTACGCCCGCTACTCGCAATCCCCGGTCACCGCCGGCTATCGCACGCAGTTTTCCGGGCCGAGATGGCATTCCTGGCTTTTCTCCGGCTATTTCGGCGGGGGAATGTCTCTGTCGCAGGACGCCGGACCGCACTATGTGCCCAAGGCGGCGGAGTGGTCGCCGTGCTGGCAGGCAAGCCAGGGACTGACCATCAATATGGGGCCGTGGAAGTGGTCCCCGTACGAAGCGACATGGACCGAGACCTATACGCCACTGAGGACGCTTACCGCGTACTCGCTCAAAACCGGCGTGGTCTTCACATTCTCAAGAAACAGGCGCTTGCCATAGTTGGAAGCTCGAATGCCGTCAACGCCAACATGACTGAGTGAAGAAATCAAGTGAAAACGTCTGTCCAATCTCACTTAAAGGCATCCGCTCTCCGAAACAACCGCGAGCTGACTCTCGGTGATTTGTGGGACCTATTCGTCCGCCGCAGAGGGGTCATTGCTCTGCCCCTCATCGCCCTGCTGGCAATCGCCATCCTGGTCTGCGCCTTCAGCCAACGCCGATACCAGGCCACGGGCCAGCTTCAGGTTCAGAAAGAGTCGATGGACGGTCTTGGCCTGGCGAGCATGATCGGCGACGCATCGGGCGCCACGGATGCGCTCGACTCGAACATCACCATTCAGACCGAGGCTTCGATTCTTCAATCGGACACGCTGGCGCTGCGCGTCATTAAGGATCTGAATCTGGAATCAACGTCGGATTTCCAGCCGCACTTCAAACTTTTCGGCTGGATAACGGACCTCATGTCTCCGGCCGTGTCGAAGGACCCCGCAAACGCCTCTATGGAAGAGTCGCCGAAGCGCCGTGCTCACGCATTGGTCGTCTTTTCCAAGAATCTCAAGGTGAAGGTGGTGCCGGGCACCCGCCTCATCAGTGTCTCGTACACCAACCCGGACCCGAAACTGGCGGCGGCGGTCGTCAATCATTTGATACAAGCGCTGGCGGACTTCAGTTTTCAGACCCGGTACAATGCAACCTCTCAGGCTTCGGAATGGCTGGGCGGCCAATTGTCGGATCTGCGCAAGCAAAGTGAAGATCTGCAGGCAAAGGTAGTCCAGTTGCAGCGCGATTCCGGCGTCTTCACCCTTGGCGGCGGCACCGAAGCGGACGGGAAAGCGCAAGCGGGAACGGGGATCTACAGCAGCGTGCTCGACCGCTTGCAGCAGGCCACTGCCGCTCTCACCCAGGCGGAATCCAACCGCATCCTCAAGCGGGCCATCTACGAGGCGGCCAAGTCGCGCGACGCGGAGCTGATCTCCGGGCTGGCGGGAAACTCGGGCACTGCCGGAATGTCCGCCGGTCTGCAGAATTCGCTGACCCTGATTCAAAACCTCCGGCTCCAGCAGGCGGCGCTGCAGGGCCAATTCAACGAACTCTCGGCGAAGTTCGGGCCCGCCTATCCGAAGCTGGACGAAATCCGCAGCAACCTGGCCGCGATCAACAAAGCAATCCAGGATGAAAGCGCGCGCATCGAGGAGCGTGCGAAGAGCGATTACCTGGTTTCGGAGAAGGTCGAGGACGGCGCCCGGTCGATCTTTAGCCAGGAGAAACAGGATGCCGACCGGCTGAACAACAAGGCAATCGAGTACATGATCGTCCGGCAGGAAGCCGAGCAGAGCCGCGGACTGTACGAGACCCTTCTGGGCCATCTCCAGGAGGCCGGGGTTCTCGAAGGTCTACGTTCATCGAACATCAGCGTCGTGGATCCGGCGAGGGTACCGTCCAAGCCGTCCAAGCCCAATGTGCCGCTCTATCTGGCGCTCTCCTTCGCAGGCGGACTGTTCCTCGGGTGCAGCGGCGCCATCATCGTGGATATTCGCGACAACAAGATCCGTGACCTGCGCGAGCTGGAAGCGGAAGTCGGAAAGGCGCCGATCGGCATCCTTCCCGTCTTCAATCTGGCGCGCGGCAGGCTGCCATCGAGAGCGAGCGACGCGAGCGCGCCGGCGCTGGGAAACCGCTCGCCGCGCGTGCTGGCGCTTGACGAACCCAAGTCCCCCTACGTCGAAGCCCTGCGCGCACTGCGCACCTCGCTGCTGCTCTCCCGCGGGGGAGCGCCGCCTCAGACGGTGCTTGTGACCAGTTCGGTCGCGGGCGAGGGCAAGACGACCATGAGTCTGAACCTGGCGATTCTCCTGGCTCAGCATGGAAAGAAGGTGCTGCTGGTGGACGCCGATCTCCGCCGTCCCATGCTCCATGAGATTCTGCGGACCTCACCGAAACGCGGTCTGAGCACTCTTCTGGCCGGCCAGGCCCATGAGGATATGGCGCGGGATCTGCTTCGCCTCGAAGAGGTGCCGGGACTCCACATCTTGTGCTCCGGCCCGCTTCCTCCGTACCCATCGGAACTTCTGGGTTCCGACCAAATGCGCCTGCTGCTGGAAAGGTGGCGGAAGGAATTCGACTTCATCCTGTTCGACGGCGCTCCTGTTCTCCCCGTCACGGACTCAGTCATTCTGAGCGATCTTGTGGATGCGAAACTGCTTGTCGCCCGGTTCGGATTGACCGAACGGCAATCGGTCGAGCGGAGTTACAGCTTGCTTTGCGGTCTTCGCACATCCGACACGCGCGTCAGCATCGTCGTGAATGCCGTGGAGCAAAACGGCAATCCTTACTACCAGTACTACGGATACTCCAAGTCCGCGTACCATTCCGCCACAGCGAGCATGGCATGAGAGGACATATGTTGAGCTCAGTCATTCGTCCATTGACAGCGATTGCAGGTGGCGGCCTTCTGCTGCTCGTGCTCGGCCTGCCGCTTCCCGCGGCCGCGCAGACCTCCAGCGAGAGCCTTCTCATCGGGCCCGGAGATCAACTGCATGTCCGGGTCGCCGACACCCCGGAGATGGAGCAGCATCCCCGCGTGACCGACTCTGGCGAAGTTCCCATCGAGGGTGCGGGAAACGTCAAGGTTGCGGGGCTCACCCCGGCCCAAGCCGCAATCGCGATCCAGAACCGGCTCATCGACGCCCACTATATGCGGCATCCTACGGTGCTGGTCACGATCGAACAATATGCCACGCAGACGGTCTCCGTTCTCGGCGAAGTGAAGGCGGCTGGAGCCTACCCGATCGGCACGCCGCGATCCATCCTCGACGTACTCGCGCTCGCCGGCGGTTTGACGAGCGTTGCCAACCGCAACATCCTGATCGAACGTCACGGCGATCCGGCGAATCTCGTTCGCTACAACTACTCCAACGATGCGGACAAGGCCGTGGGCCAGCAGGTTCTCGTCTTTCCCGGGGACACGATTCTCGTGCCCAAGGCTGGAATCGTGTACGTGCTGGGCGATGTCAACCGGCCCGGCGGGTACCCGATGGCCAACAATGAGTCGAAGATGACCTTGCTCGAGGCGATCGCTCTGGCCGGCGGGCTGACCAAGACCGCAAAGCAGGGACGGGCGCGGCTGATTCGAAGGGAAAGCGACGGATCGTTTTCCGATCAAAAGATCTCGGTCGGCGATCTTCAGGAAGGCAAGACTCCGGATATTGCAATGCAGGCGGGCGATGTTCTTTACCTGCCGTTCAGCTATGGGCGGAATCTCGCGGTTATGGGCGCCGGCAGCATAGCGGCTGCGGCAACCTCCGCGGCGGTCTATGCACTTCCGTAAGGCTGAAGAGAACGCGATTTGACGAGGGTACGGGAGTGGAGGGAAGGCGTGAATCTGGTCCCCACAATCAGTGTCGTCATCCCGACGCGAAGCCGGCCGGATTTCACCGTCCGTGCAGTCAAGAGCGCACTCGCACAAACCATAACGGCGATTGAAGTCGTCGTTGTGATCGACGGGCCCGAGCCTGACGATCGGACTGCCGCCACGCTTCGGGACGCGATCAAGGACGATCGCCTGACCATAATCCGCCTCCCGCACCCGGTGGGAGGTTCCGAGGCCCGGAATGCCGGCATCAGAGCGAGCCGTGGCGAGTTCATTGCCCTGCTCGACGACGATGACCAGTGGTCTCAATACAAGCTGGCACGGCAACTCGAGCTTGCACGTGAATCGAAAGAGATCTTTCCGGTCGTTACCTGCCGCCTGATTGCCCGCCGCCCCACGGGCGACGAGATGTGGCCGGCGCGCCCGATCGGACCCGGCGAATCGATGAGCGAGTACCTGTTCTGCAGAGAATCGTCGATCCGCCAGGGTGAGGGTTTCATTCAAAGCTCCACCCTGTTCGCTCCCCGCGCCCTCATGCTCCAGGTGCCCTTCGCCTCGAACCTTCCCCGCCACCAGGACTGGGACTGGCTGATCCGGGCTTCAGTTCACCCGGGAGTGGAATTCCTGTGGGTGTGGGATCCGCTCGTGATCTACCACATCGATCGCGGCCGGAAGTCGGTGAGCGGCGGCCGGTCGCTTGCGGCGTCGGAGAACTGGGTGGACGGCAATCGCCTTGTCACTCCCAAGGCGAAGGCATATTTCTATGCAACGCAGATCGCCGTCCGGTGCAACACGCCGTCCGCGTTCTGGCTGGTTGTCCGCAGTACATTCAGCTACCCGCGCGCATTTCTGATCGCCATGGGGCTCGCCCTCACGCCGCGAGCCCTCGTCGATCTGCTCCGGCCGAGGAGGGTCCTGACACATGCTTAGGGTCTCCTTGATCGTCGCAACGCTCGGCGAACGGCCCGACGACATCCGCGCCCTGCTGCGGTCGCTGATCCCGCAGGTCCGGTTCATCAGCGACGTCATCGTTGTCGACCAGCACCCGGATCCCGGGCGTCTTCCCGCCATTCTTCATGAGTTCCGCGATGTCCTTCCCACCCGCCATGTCCGAAGCGAGCGCGGTCTGTCGCGCGCCAGGAACCACGGCCTGACGTTCGCCACGGGCGGCCTGGTTGCTTTTCCGGATGACGACTGTGTGTATCCCGACGGTCTGCTCGAGTGGGTCGTCAACTGGTTCGAGTCGAACGTCGAGTACGACATTCTGGCGGTTGGGGCCAGAGACGCCGCCGGCGTCCCGAGCGGGAATCGCTGGCCGCAGGATTCCTGCGATATCAAGCCCCTCAACGCCTTTCGCACCACCTTTTCCTCGTCCCTATTCCTGTGTACCGATCTTGCGCAATCCGCCAAGTTCGATGTGCAACTGGGATTGGGAGCGGGGACCCCGTTCGGAAGCGGCGAGGAAACCGACTACGTGCTTCGATTGCTGCGCAGGGATGCCAGGGGCCGTTTTGATCGCAGCCGCCACATTGTTCATCCCCGGCGCGATATGCTGAGCGGCACCGCTTCGGCGTCCCGCGCTCAGGCGTACGGCTTTGGAATGGGGCACGTGTTGCGCCTGAATTCCCTGCGCGCTCTCTGGATCAGCTTTATCGCATACAACCTGGCGCGAGCTGGGCTGGTTCTGTTCCGCGGCAAGTTAGAAGCTTCGCGCCTTTGCCTGGCACAGACAAAAGGGCTATGGCGAGGATTCCGCGCGCCTGATTCCGCGCCTGCCGAGGGATCCTCGGAGCACGACCGCGCACGGCGTCTCGGCGTCCCCGGCGCAAGCGACCATCAACTGATCCAGTTTCCGCATCCTCAGGATGCGCTGTGCCAGGAGCCGCCGGCGCAGGCCGTTCTCAACGGCGCGACCGTTCTTCACTCCGGCAACGAAGGTGTGCAGCTTTACGACAGGAGCTCGTTGGGCCAATGGCAATGATCGGCTATGGTGACAGCATGGCCTGGCAGGCTTCGAGAAGCCTGCCGGACGAACAGCCGCGCGAAACCTCGGTCTGGGAAGAAGCGAGCGCGTGGGTCGCCCTGTTGCCCACGTTGTATATCACCGCCCGTGGCGTGATTCAATACGATACCGGTCCTGCTGTCTTCCAATTCACCGCGATGGAGGAAGACCCCGTTGCGCACAGAGTAGCCAGGCTGGTGTTTTCTCTGATCGTCTTGCTCCTGCTGTCGAGTCGTTTCCGCAGCATTCTGGACGCTGCTAAGAGGTCAAAACTGCTGCTCCTTCTTCCGGCGATTGCGTTCCTGTCGATGTTGTGGTCAGAGTACCCCGGAGCCACATTGGTCGGCGCGCTGAACCTGCTGGTGACTACTCTCTTTGCCTTCTATCTCTACGTGCGTTATCCGGGAGACAGGCTCATCTCTTTCCTCACCTTCGCGGCGTTTGTATCCCTTGCTCTTTGCGTATTGTCTGTTACCGCATTCCCGGCCATCGGCACCGATCCCCGTTACGACGATGCCTGGCGCGGCATCTTCGGCCACAAGAATGTATGTGCAGTGAGCTGCTTACTGTTTCTGACAGTTGGCCTCCATGCGCGGCCAAGACGGATCGCAGAGCAGTTCATTCGCGGGTCTGTGATCTTCCTGTCGCTGGTCTTTATCCTAATGAGCGGTTCCAGGCAGGGGTGGCTTCTTGCAGCGCTCGCAATTGCGCTCACCTACAGCCTCAGGTTTGTTGCCCAGATCCGCTCGCTCGAACGGCTGCTCTTCTATTTGGTTCTCTCCATCCCGCTGTGCCTGGCGGTTTTCTTTGTGCAATCCAATTTCACTCAACTTATGGCTGCGTTGGGCAAAGACCCCACGATGTCACAGCGCACAATTATCTGGGAGCAGGTGCTTCTTTCCATCGCAAAGCGTCCGCTGTTGGGATACGGTTACTCGGCCTTTTGGTCAGGGTTGCATGGAGAATCCATCCAGGCGGTGCTCGTCACCGGGTGGTCGGAAAACCAAGCGCAGAGCGGATATCTGGATCTATTGCTTCAGCTCGGACTCGCCGGGCTCATCTCTTTGATCGTGGTGCTCCTGCGCGCATTGGCGCAGGCTTTCGCCGCCATTGAACACAAGATGCCGAAGGCCGCCGTTCTATGGGCCATTGTCCTTTTGCCCTTGGTCCTGGCCGAGAACGTGGGCGAATCGTGGCTGCTGGTCCCGATGGGGATTCCTTGGCTATACGCCCTCATGGCATTCTTGATTCTCAACCGTCCCGATCGGTGTGCGGAGGAGTCCTAATGCCGATCGTGTCGATTCTGATTCCGGCTTATAACGCCGAGGAGACGATCCTGCGCACGCTTGACTCGGCGCAAACCCAGACCATCGATGACATCGAAATCCTTGTGATCGACGATGGTTCGACGGACCGGACGGCAGATTTCGTGCGGAGCCGCGCGATCGCCGACTCACGAATTCGCCTGCACAGCCTGAGCAAGAACAGCGGTCCGGCCGCGGCGCGGAATGCCGGGATTGCCATGGCCAAGGGCGAGTGGATCGCTTTGCTCGACGCGGACGACACGATATCACGCGAGCGATTGGAGCGGCTTCTCGAAGCGGCCTCGGCGCAGGATGTGCTCGTCGCCGACAATCTCGTTCTGTACGATCGTCACGCCGATAGGGTGGTGAAGCTCGGAGTCGATCCCGCATTGCTCGGCTCGGGGCTGCGCCTCGACTGCGAAGGTTTCGTTGCCCGCTGCAAGGGCAATCAGCCCGATGCTGTCGACTTTGGCCTCCTTCAGCAGCTGATCCGTGTCTCCCACATCCGGGCGCACGGCATCTCCTACGATGAGCAAAGCCGCTACGCGGAGGACTTTCGTTTCACTCTCGATATTCTGCTTGCCGGCGGCAACTTCCTCATTGTCCCGGAGGCCTATTACCAATACACTGAACGCTTTGGCTCGATCTCGAAAAAGCACTCCGGCGTGAGCCGCACCATTGTTCAGTACGATCGGCTGGAGGCGCAAACGAGAGAGCTAGCGGGGGATCGCCGCTATGCGCGCGTCGCAACCCAGCTCATTGAGCGGGCCGATGCGATTCGGCGTATGGCCAAGGCAGCGGACTTCGGCCGGCGCTCGCACCTCGGCAAGCTCGCGACGTTTCTGTTCGCGCTCGCCGATCGCGACATGCGGACTCATTTCAAGTTGCGCGCGCGCATGCGTCTTGGCGCGTTGCATCCTTCGCAGTGGATGAAGAATCCGCTGCTGAAGGACTCATCGAACCTGTGCCTCGGCCAGAGCATCCGCCTCGCACTGCAGGGAATCTACTTTCTCTTCATCGCGCGGTCGCTGGGGCCGGCGCAGTATGGGGCCTTTGTTGCGATCACGGCGATGACGAGCATCGCTTCGCCTTATGTCGGCCTGGGGTGTGGCAGCCTCTTTCTGAAGAATGTCCGCGCCGGGAAACGGGAAGCTCCGCTGTGCTGGGGTAACGGTCTGGTTGCGACATTTGTCACCGGACTGCCGGTTTCGGTTGTCCTCTGCGCACTCTCGGTCGTCTGGGCGCCAAAAGTGCCCCTGGCGCTGATCGCGGCAATTTGCCTCTCCGATTTGATCTTCGTACGCGTCATCGATCTTGCTTCGTTCGGATTTGCGGCATCGGGCAAGATGAGCAAGACTGCGGTTCAGAACACGACGATGAGCTTTCTGCGCGTGATTGGGATTGTTGTTCTGGTCGCCTGCTACCGCCATGTCTCGATCGCGCAATGGGCCTGGGTGTATCTCGTCACCAGCATCATCGGCGGCGCTTTTGCGATCCAGCAAGGGAGCGCACTGTGGGGCGTGCCGCGCGTTTCGTTCGCGGCGCTATGGCGCGACGCGCGAGAAGGCACGTTCTTTTCCATCAGCATATCGGCCCAAACCGTCTACAACGACATCGACAAGACAATGCTGGCGCGGCTTTCGACACTCACTGCAGCCGGCGTCTACGCCGCAGCCTATCGCATCGTCGACACCAGCCTGACGCCGGTGCGTTCCCTCGTCTCGGCTGCCTACCCGCGGTTCTTTCGCATCGGCACCGAGGGGGTCGATGCAACCTACGGCTACGCAAAGCGCCTGATTCGCAAAGCCGTAGTCTTCGGCGCGGCAGACTTTGTTGCGCTCTTGCTCATTGCGCCTGTTTTGCCCTACATCCTGGGACCGAAATATGCCAGTGTCGCGCCGGCGGTCCGGCTGCTCGCGCTCATCCCTGTCATGCGGTGCGTTCACTGGTTTCTCGCTGACGCCCTTTCCGGAGCCAACGAGCAAATTCTGCGCACAATCGTGCAAGTGGGCGTGGCCCTCCTCAACTTCGGCTTGAACCTGGTGATTCTTCCCCGCTGGTCGTGGGTTGGAGCGGCGTGGACCAGCCTGGCGTCCGATGCCGTGCTTGTGATTGCGGTCTATGCCGCTGTGCAGTGGAAGCGTTCAGCTGCCAAGGCAAGCAACGAACCGCTCGTGGAGCGGATTGGCAGTGGATCCGAAGCCGTGCCTATCCGCCGGCGTGACGCCGCAGCCGCGATGTCGCAGACTTCAATTCGTCCTGTGTTCGACCCAGGTGATGCCGGATCGAGAACGTCCGCTTCGATCCGCAGCGGTTTCTAAGGTGCACACGTGGCGCACAGCGTCCTCATCTTTCGCGAACGGCTTCTCGCCCCCAGCGAGACCTTCATCACGGAGCAGGCGATGCCCCTGCGCCGCTATCGTCCCGTCCTCACCGGTTTGCGCCGCGCCGATCCCAGCCTTCGCCATCCACTGCCTGAGATTCTCCTCCGCGACGGCTGCGGCCCCCTCGATAAGCTCGCCGCCAGCCTTTATCGCAGGTTCCCGTCAGGGCTCGATTTTCTCCGGCGTCTTCGCTCCGTCGATCCCGCGCTGATTCACGCCCATTTCGCCATCGACGCCGTCCAGGCGCTGCCCATCGCCCGGAAGCTCAATCTGCCTCTGGTGGTTTCTCTGCACGGGTTCGATGTGACTTCGACCGACCGCGCTCTTCGCGTGAGCCGTGCCGGCTGCCACTTCCTGCGGAACAGAGAACGGCTGTTCCGCGAAGCCACGGCGTTTCTGTGCGTCTCCCGCTTCATTCGCGATGCCGCCGTTAGGGCCGGATACCCCGAGTCGAAACTCCATGTCCACTACACCGGCCTCGACTGCGAGCGATTCCGTCCTTCCGATCTGCCGCGGGACCCGAACCTGATTCTCTTCGTGGGCCGCCTCGTCGAGAAGAAGGGATGCGAATACCTCCTGCAGGCGATGGCGCTCGTCCGGCGGCACAATCCTGAAGCCCGGGTGGAGATCATCGGCGATGGGCCGCTGCGTCCAAGGTTGGAGGCGATCGCTGCCCGCCTCTCTCTCCCCGCTTCCTTCCGCGGAGTTCAGAATCAGGCGGAGGTTCAGCGCAGCATGGCCCGCGCCCGCATCCTGTGCGGCCCGAGCATTACCGCATCTTCCGGCGATATGGAGGGATTCGGCATGGTGTTTGCCGAGGCACAGGCCGTGGGCACGCCAGTGGTGAGTTTCTCCCACGGCGGCATACCCGAAGCCGTCAGCCACGGACAAACCGGCCTGCTTTGCCCGGAAGGAAACAATGCCGCGCTGGCGGACGCCCTGGATACGCTTCTCCGTGACCACGCGCTCTGGGCGTCCATGAGCCGGGCCGCGCGCGAGTGGGTGAAGGAACGCTTCGACATCGCTAAACAAACGGAGAGATTGGAATCGCTCTACGACGATTGCGTGGCGCATCGTCAGCCCGCTGAATCCGTGCTCGCAGAACCAGGCGGGTGGAAGGCAGGCGATCGGACCGCATTGCGAGCGTAGCGGCGCGATCGCGCCCCTCGGGCAACGTCAATGTGAGCGGTGAGAAAGCCCTGAACCATTTGACGTGAGTTCTCCTCCGCGGCCGGCCGCCCGCTCTTCAGCCTGCACCCTTCGTGAGTACCCCGTCCGATTCGCGATCTTCCCGGCCAGAATGCGCACGCGCCGGGCGCTCATCGCTCGCGAAACGCGCCGGGTTCAGTCCAAGGTGTCGAGTTATGATGGGGAACCATGATCCGGCCAATCATTTCTCTTGCCGCTTTGACAGCTCTGTGCGCGTGTCTGGGGTCGACTAGGGGAGCAGGCGCGCTACCGCCCGCGGCCCGCTTTGCCGCGGATGAAACGCACGCGCGCGCGACGCTGGCTCAGAATGCAATCGAGCTCGACCTGCCGCTTACCGGGCCAGCCGCGGAAGGCGCGCGGTTGACAGCCTGGGTGCTTTCGCCGGGCGATGTGCCGTCCGGCGAGACGGCGGCGGCGATTGCCGCAGGCAGCCGCTCGGCGCATGTTGTTCTCCCTTGGCCCAAAGATGAGCACGGCAAACCGGCCGAGGAGATCGGCTGGTACCGGATTGGCTATCGGATCGAGGCGAATGGCGCCGCCGCCGCACAGGGCATCCTGTCGGTCGGGGCCATCGCGCCCAACCTGCTGGCGCTTCGCCTTGCCAAGCCTCAGACTCTCATTACCGGAGTTCCCATCAGCGTGCGCGTTTTCGCGGGGAATCCCGTGACGCGCCAGCCATTCCGCGGAGTCCAATTGAAGGCCACGCTGACCTTCGACGAGGACGATTCCTGGAAGGCGGCAAAGCAGCCGATCGCTCGGACGGCGACCACCGGCGCAAATGGCGAAGCGATCTTCAGTTTCCCTGGCCCGCCGAAGCCGGGCCAAGACGCGACGTTGAAGGTGGAAGGGACCCTAACCGGCACGCATGGTGAAGCCGCGGCATTTGCGCACGCAAGCCTTGAGTCGGACCTGGAGGCGCACGACCTAGCGATCTTCCACCCCGAGACCGACAAGCCGCTGCACAAACCCGGCGAAACCGTGCATCTGCGCACTCTGGTGTTCGACAACTCCGGGCACGCTGCCATTCACGTGCCGCTCACGCTCGCCATCAACGATCCCGACAACGAGACGCTGCTGAAAGTTCCGCTCACCACAAATCAATTCGGAATCGCCTCCTACGACTGGAAAACGGGGCCGCAATTGGCGACCGGCGACTATGAGGCGAACTTCGATGACGACGACAGCTCGAGCTATGGAGAGAACGCCGCCATCCGGTTGTCCATCGAGCGCTACGAACTACCCGAGTTCCTTGTGACGGCGGCGATGGACCACGGCTTCTATCTGGCAGGGCAAACGCCGCTGGTGAAGATTCATGCGGGCTACCTTTTCGGCAAGCCCGTCGCAGCCGGATCGGTGAAGGTCTTCCGCACGAAAACCGAGGGGTGGGATTGGCGGCGCAACCGGGCCGATGAGAGCGAGACGCTGCAGGCGTCAGGCACTCTCGATGCCGACGGCGACGCGAGCTTTCCCCTCGATATCAAGAGCGACTTCAGCGATTTCGCGGGCAAGCAGTACGAGCGGTTCATCGATTTGCAGTACCGCGCGATCGTGATGGACGCATCGACGGGCCGCAGCGAGCCCCGGAGATTCACCGTGCGCCTGACCCGCGATCCGGTGCATATCTACCTCGGACCGTCCATTGGCGACGGCCGCGAGGGTGACGTCCTGGTTTCGACGAGCTACGCCGACGGCGCGCCTGTCTCCTGCAAAGTCGAGCTGGACTGGATGGACGCCAAGGACAACGCCACGCGCGCCGCAACGGCCGAGACGAACCGCTATGGACTGGCGAAGGTGCATCTGCGCTATCCGGCACTCGGCTCGGCGCAGGAAGATCGGGAGGTGAACGTCCGGGTGATTGCCCGCGATCCTCAAGGGCGGGTCTCCAGGTTCGACGATGTGCTGCGTCCGAGCGCCTCGGAGGCGCCGTGGCTCACGGTGGCGCGATCGCTGCTGCGGCCTGGCGAGCCGATTCAGGCCACGGTGCATGGCGCGCCGGGCGATCTGGTCGATCTGGACGTGCTATCGGAGAAGGAGGTCCTGGCCCACCTGCAGGTGCGGCTCCGCCACAAGGCCGAGCCGGTGACGATCGTGAGCGACAGCCGGTTCCACGGGCTTGTTTCCATTCGCGCCTACAGGATGAACCGGGATGAGACGGGATTCAGTTACTGGCTGCGCGACGGAGGCAGCGAGTCTGTTCTGTACCCCGAGGACCGCGAATTGCGCGTCAAGCTGAGCGGCATCAAGACGAGCTATCCGCCGGGCGCCGCCGTGGACGCGAATCTGCGCGTAAGCAATGCCGCCGGGGCGCCGATCGCCGGCGCTGTTGGCGTCACGGTCTTCGACAGCGCGGTCGCGCAGCGGGCCGAGACGGAGGAAGAAGAAAACAACAGGTGGTTTGGCGAGAGATGGTGGATCGAGGGTCCACAGGCCGGCGGGTTGACGCTCTCCGATCTCAACAGAGTGGACACCCAGGAGCCGATTGCGGACGATCTCGAGCTGGCGGCCGAAGCGGTGCTCGAGAATGTACCTACGATTCAGATCGAGATTGAAGAGACGTCGGACGCCACGATCCGAGACGAATACAGGACGGCAATGGAGCAGCGGCTGAAGCCGCTGGGAGAAGCGGGATTCCGTGCTGCGTGACCCGTGGAATACGCCGTACAAGGTGGAAACCTCGGATGAGGGAACGAGAGAGCGCGTGGGATTCCGGAGCGCGGGGCCCGACAAGCAGTTCGGAACCGGCGACGATCTGGAACTCGACGTCGCCCAGCGGAATCTGTTTAGTATCCCTGGCGAGCAACTGAGCAAACTGCTGACCCACGCCGCGAAAACGTCCCGGGCGCTGCCGGCGAATCTCGATCAATTGAAGGCCCTGGCCGCCGAAGAAGGACTGGACCTGGATTCGGACTCTGCGGGGACGCGAGCCCCCGACAGCAAACCGTACAAATACGAGATCGATATCCATCGGTGCTTCTATTCAGTTCGTGTGTATCGGGCGAACGATGAAGAAGTATGGAGCAGTCCGTATATCGACTACTTCTCCAGCACCGAGGCGCGCATGGAAAGCGCGCTGCAGGCGTGGACCGGCGCCGGCAAGGCGTTTCCAGCCACCGAAGCGGAGGCGCGCCAGGCCTTTTCCGCCGCCGGAATCGATTTCGACGCGCTGCGCGATCCGCTCGGCAGGAGCTTTCAGCTTCGCGCCACGCAATTGCTGGTCTACACAATGAACGAACAGGTGAAGGCCGGCGGCGAACTCCATGTTCAATCGAAGCCCGTGACACAGTTGATGCGGGCCGTTCAAATCCTGCGGAGCCCTGACGCGGCCCAGGGCGAATCGGCCGAGACCGCGGATCTCGTGACGCAGTTCCTGCACCCGCTGAGCGAGCAGAGCGGCAGCGACATGAAGCCGCAGCCTGCGGACCATGGCACATTCAAAGGCAACTCCGGCGCAATCGGCGGGACCGTTACGGACCAGACGGGCGCGGTGGTTGCCAGAGCCGTCGTAACGGTGAAGGATGCGTCAGGCACGGAGACCATGGGGACCACTGAGGCGAACGGGATGTACCTGGTGAACGGCCTGGCTCCCGGCATCTACCGGCTCAACGTTCGAGCCCGCGGTTTCGAGGATTTCTCGGTCTACGAGATTCGCGTCTCGGCGGCTTCGCTCACGACAGTCGATATAACCCTGAGAGTGGGCGCCGAAACGGAAACCGTAACAGTCGCAGCCGATGCGATGCCGATGATGGCGACGGCTTCGGCTCAAGTCTCGGTCAGCCGCGGCGTTCTTGGGCCGGGGAAGAAGACGCTGGTCAGCGGTCCCGGCGGCCGCGCCGAGATCTCCGAACCCACGTTCACGCCGCGTCTGCGCCACGTGTTCGACGAGACCGCCTACTGGGCGCCCTCGCTTGAAACCAACGCCAACGGCAGTACGCGCCTCAGCTTCCATCTGCCCGACAGCCTGACCACATGGAATCTGCGCGCACTGGCATCGACCAGCGATGGGCGCGCCGGCGCGCTCGACGAGACCTTCAAGACATTCCAGCCGTTCTTCATCGATCTGGACGCGCCGCAGGCGCTCACGCAGGGCGACGAGATCGTTTTGCCCGTGAACCTGCGCAACTACACCGCGCAATCCCTCGCGTTGCCGATCACCGTGAAAGCCGCGGACTGGCTCCAACCGCTCACTCCGCTCTCGCAGCGCATCACGGTGCCCGCCGGCGCCACGGCTCCGGTTCATTTCGGATTCCGGGCCGCAGGAACGGTCGACGAAGGACCGCTGAGAATCACCGCGGCGAATGGGCGCGAAGGAGATGCCGTTGAGAAGATAGTTCGCGTCCATCCTGACGGGCGGCCGGAGAGCGTCACGGCTTCGGGCCTGCTGCGCGGCACGTCGACGACGCTCAGTGTCGATCTGCCGGCCGGCCTGATCCCGGGCTCGATCCACGCACAACTGCTGCTCTTTCCCAGCATCGGAGCCCAGCTTGTTCATTCCATTCAGGCTTCGCTCGAGCGGCCGTACGGTTGCGCCGAACAGACGATTTCGAGCGCCTATCCGAGCCTGCTCTTCCTGGAGATGCTCAAAGCTTCGAAGTCGAATTCTGCGCTCGAGACCAAGGCCCAGACGTATCTACAGCTCGGCGCCGACCGGCTACGGGACTATTTCGACGCCAGTGGCGGGCTCACGTACTGGGGCGGAAGCGACCACGCCCCCGATCCGGCGCTCACCGCCTACGGCATCGAGTTCCTGATGGAAGCCGGGCCCTTTGTTCATGTCGATCCCGATCGAGTCACGCGCGCGGCGCGATGGCTCATGGCTGCGCAAAAGGAAGATGGGAGCTGGGCGCCGCGATACGGCGAGCCAAACGCCGAGTTGACGCTCTACGTCGCCCGGATGCTTGAAAGGGTCGCGTCGGACTCCGAATATGGGAGTTCGAAGGATTTGAAAGACGGCTTGCAGGCCGCCATCGCTCGCGCGCTCGATCGGGCCGACCACTCCGCGAGCGCCGTCCACGACGTCTACGCGAATGCAATCCGGCTGGAGATCGCAATCGCCCGCTCCGACGCGCCATCGATCCAGCGTTTGCACGACGAGCTGGTCTCCACTGCCGTGCGCGACCGCGAGGGGGCGCACTGGCCGCGCGACGGCTATTCGCCGTTCTATGGATGGGGGCGCGCGGGAGCGATCGAAGCCGCGGCCGTAGCCTACTCCGCACTCGAAGACCGCTCCTCTGAAACCGATGGCCGGCTTTTGAACGATGTGCTCTTCTTTCTGTTGCGCAGCCGTGACAACTATGGGATCTGGTACAGCGGCCAGGCGACGGTGCGCGTGTTGAAAGCTCTTCTGCCCGTGGCCGTGAGGCAGATCGCAGCCCCCGCCGGCGCCGCCGGCTTCAACCTCGCCGTGAACGGCGCGCCGATTGACGCCGCGAGCGCCAGCCAATTGCGCGCCGACACTCAACTGATCGACGCGCCGCGTTCGCTCGACCTGACGGCGCTGCTTAGGCCCGGGCACAACGAGCTGGTGTTCAGCGGCACAAACGAGGCCGCGCTCGCCAGCGCCGAGGTGTCGGCCTCGTTCTACACTCCTTGGTCGACCGAAGACGAAACGAAGACCGCGCAAACCACGACCGGACGCGATTATGGCCTGGACTTCGGCTATCGCTGCGACCTGACGGATGCCAAGGTGGGCAAGCCCATCGGCTGCAGTGTGACTGCCCGCCGCTTCGGCTCACAAAGCTACGGCATGTTGCTAGCCGAGGTCGGCCTGCCGCCGGGTGCCGATGTGGATCGGGCCTCGCTGGGCAAGCTGCTCGACAACTGGACCATCTCCCGCTACGAGTTGCAGCCGGACCGGATTGTTTTCTACCTGTGGTCGTGGAGCGCGGAAGGCTCTCACTTCAGCTTCCGCTTTACACCGCGCTACGCCATCCGCGCGAAGGCCGCGCCATCGGCGCTCACCGACTACTACAACCCGGATCTGCAGGCGGTTCTGGCTCCGCAGTTGTTCGACGTGAAATAGGCGCATGACCGCTGCGCGCGCGGCGATCGCGCTGCTGGGTTCAGGCGCCGGCGGACGGCCGAGATGAGCAGGCTAAGCAGCGCTTTCCAGCTTCCTGCGGCCCCGGCTACACTACGAGATGTATTTGCCCGCAAAGCTGGATCGGAAGACCTCGGTTGCAGATGGCTGAGAAGAAGAGGGCAGCTTCGGGCTCGGAGAGATATGCAGAATCATGGACTTTGTTGTTCTCTTCTTTCACTGGTTGCGGTGATTGGGATCGTCCCGGGGACGAGAGCCGTCGTGGCTCAGGACACGGACCGGCCCTGGATGAACCCGGCGCTTTCCCCCGCGGATCGCGCCGAACTGGCCCTGAAGCAGATGACGCTCGACGAGAAGTTGGCGCTCCTGCACGGAAATGGAATGGGACATGAGCCGAACTGGCAGATGCCGCTCACGAATCTGGCGAATGGCGGCGCAGGTTTCGTCGAGGGCGTCAGGCGCCTCGGAATACCGCCCCTGATCATGTCCGACGCGGCATACGGAGTGAGGGACAGCGGCAAGAACGGCAGATACTCAACGGCGCTGCCTTCGAGCCTGGGAGCAGCATCGAGCTGGGATGTCGAATCGGCTTGCGAATTCGGCGAGGTGATCGGCCGCGAGCTGCGGGCGCAAGGCTTCAATATGACACTCGGGGGCGGCGTGAACCTTGCCCGTGAGCCCAGGAACGGCCGCACATTCGAATACGCGGGTGAAGATCCCCTTCTCGCCGGAACCGTGGCCGGGAACCTGATGAAGTGCGAACAGGCGCAGCATGTCGTAGGCGATATCAAGCACTATGCCCTGAACGACCAAGAGACGGGGCGCCTCTTTGTCAGCGCCGTCATCTCCAAACGGGCCATGCAGGAGTCCGATCTTCTGGCGTTTCACATTGCGATCTCGCTCGCCAACCCCGGAGCAGTGATGTGCTCTTACAACCGCATCAACGGAGATTACGGCTGCGAAAACTCCTACCTGCTGCGGGATGTGCTTGAGAAGGATTGGGGCTTCAAAGGCTTCGTGATCTCGGACTGGGGCGCCACCCACAGCACCGAGAAGGCATCAGCGGCCGGTCTTGACCAGCAGCAGCCGATGGCCGAGTTCTTCGGTCAGAAGCTGAAGGAAGCGGTGGACGCCGGGAGAGTGCCGCTCTCGGAGATCGACGACCATGCGCGGAGAGTCCTGTATGCGGAGTTTGTGTCCGGGGTCGTGGACGATCCCCCTCAAAAGGGCGTGGTCGATGTCGAGAAGGGATTCGAGGTTGCGCAACGCGTTGAAGAGAAGAGCATCGTTCTCCTGAGAAACAGCCAGGCGGTGCTTCCAATCGATCCCTCCAGGGTTCGCAGCATTGCCATCATCGGAGGACACGCCGACGTCGGAATGATCTCCGGTGGAGGATCCGCGCAAGTGGATCCGCCGGGCGGAAATGCCATCATGCCCGCCGGCAAGGGTGCTACCAGGTGGGGGCAACCCGACTGGTTCCCGACCTCTCCGCTGAAGGCTCTGCAGGCGAAACTGCCGAAAACGAAGATCGACTTCGATTCCGGAGCTGACTTGAAATCCGCTGCGACGCTGGCCAGGAATTCCGATCTGGCAATCGTGTTTGCGTATCAATGGCTGACCGAAGGGATGGACATGCCGAGTCTGGCCCTTCCCGACAATCAGGATGCCTTGATTGAGCAGGTAGCGGCAGCGAATCCCCACACCATCGTTGTGCTCGAAACCGGAACCGCCGTCACCATGCCCTGGCTGGACAAAGTCGCAGGGGTGGTCGAGGCGTGGTATGCAGGCAGCTCGGGACATAAGGCGTTGGCGAAGGTGCTCGTTGGCGACGTCAATCCATCGGGCAAACTTGCCATCACGTTCCCCAGGAGCGAGAGCGACCTTCCGCACCCGGCTATTCCGGCCCTGCCGCCTCGGACTCACGGGCAAGGATCGGATCCGGTGAATCCAGCCGCCCACGCCTCGGAATATGCCGTCCACTACGATGAAGGCCCGGAAGTCGGCTACAAATGGTTCGAAGCGGAGCACAAACAGCCGCTTTTTGCCTTCGGATTCGGGCTGGCCTACACCTCGTACGAATACTCCGGCCTGAGCGTGGATTCCGCCGCGAAGACTGCGCAATTCACCGTCAAGAACACCGGGGAACGGGCGGGCACGGAAATCGCGGAGGTCTATGCCCGGCTCCCGAAGGGTGCGGACGAAGCCTACAAGCGGTTGGCGGGTTGGACGCGGGTCGCGCTCGCGCCCGGCGAATCGAAAACGGTCACAGTCACGATCGATCCGCGGGTCCTGCAGACGTTCGACGAAGCGAACAGCCGCTGGAATCTGGCGCCGGGTGAATACCAGGTCCTCGTCGGGGCATCCTCGGATAATACGCCTCTCACGGGGACTCTACAGGTTCACTGAGGTCTCTATGCAGGGCAAACGCATCATGATTTTCCCTCAGCCAGGAGTTGCCAGAGGAAGGCATCATCCCATGCGGCTTGCAGACGTTTGCCGCGGACGCTTCCTTTGCTGGACTTGTCTTTTCGGATTAA
>JBEKUS010000032.1:0-36123 GCA_049514795.1 Occallatibacter sp. | reverse complement strand
AAGGGCACGGCTGGGTAGCGAAGTTCGGTTGTGATAACCGCTGAATGCATATAAGCGGGAAGCACGCCCCAAGATGAGATCTCCCTGAAGGGCCCAGGAAGACGACCTGGTTGATAGGCTGGGTGTGGAAGCGCAGTGATGCGCGTAGCTTACCAGTACTAATCGCCCGTTTGGCTTAACCATAGAATTAACTCCGCGCAGTTCTGCGGACCCTCTTCTAGCCTTGTACCCAATCCATTTCGTTTTGCTCTTGCTGGCGCCAGCTTGCGCGCCGCTTCCCTGCCAGGCCCGGGCGGAACAATCCGGGATGAGCAGATGCTGCGGCCCGCTGCGGGAAAACCAACCCGCCAAGCGCCACCCAAGTTGAGGCGTCTTCGGGGCGTCAGCCCCGAGCCGAAATCCTGAGCCTAGCGAAGGATCTTGGATCTCGCCTCGAACAACTTGCCGGTGACCATACTGCGAGGGATCACCCGTTCCCATCTCGAACACGGAAGTTAAGCCTCGCTGGGCCGATGGTACTGCACGGGTGACTGTGTGGGAGATTAGGTGATTGCCGGCATTAATATCCAGCATGAAGGCCATCCCGAAAGGGATGGCCTTCGTGTTTCCTCTCAATCCATCGCGCGCCTACGGATGCCTCCCTTCGAACGCCGCCGTGCGCCTGACCGCCATGCTGCTCGACAGCGACGTCGTCGAGTTCGCCGTCGGCACGCGGATCAACGAAGCGCATCAGGACCCCAATATTCCAGTCGAGTTCGATCTCCGCCGCAACATCGTCAATCGCATTGCTCGGGCGCTCGAAACCAAATACAGGAAGCGCGTGATCGTGCACTATCTTTGAGCGATCCGCTCGGCCGCGGCTTTCAAAGCTGCAGCGCGGCGTGCTTTGCCGCCATCTGGGCCTTGATGACCAATTCCGCGGCCAGCAAGGCTTCGTGCTCATTCTGCGCCACGTGAGTGCGGTTCACGATGTCGGCGACGAATTGCGGCCCGAAGGGCAGCGGCATGGCGTCGCAGTCGATGTACCGCGCCTGCGTGCCGTCGACGATGAAGAGGTTGTTGCCCTGGCGGTTGACGCCCACGTCGGTGTACTTGCGCACCTCGATGTATCCGTCGGTGCCGAGGATGAATAGGCGGCCATCGCCCCATGTGCCCAGGCCGTCGGGCGTGAACCAGTCGAGCCGTACATAGCCGAAACCGTGGTTGCCGCGCAGCATCATGTCTCCGAAATCCTGGAAGCGGGTGTGGTCGGGATGGCGCACGTTGGCGACCTGCGAAGCGACAACCTCGGCCTCCGTCGATCCCGTGAAGAACAGGAATTGGTCCACCTGGTGCGAGCCGATATCGCAGAGAATTCCGCCGTACTGTTCCGGAACCCAGAACCAGTCGGGTCTTCCTCCGCTGCCGCCGGCGTTGCCGGCATGCTGGAAGATCTGGTGCGGCGCGATGTTGATGGTCTGGATCACCTTGCCGATCGCGCCCTGCTTCACCAGCTCACCGGCGTAGACGGCCGCTTTCACCTCCAGTAGTTCGCTGTAGAGAATTGCGTAGATCCGTTTCGTTTCGGCGATGGTCTTGCGCACCGCGGCCAGATCGGTGAGCGTCGTGATCCCCGGCTTGTCCGAGAGAACGTCCTTGCCGTGCTTCATGGCGCGGACGGCGATGCCGGCGCGTTCGCTGGCGATCTGCGAGGTGAGGACCAGTTGCACGCCGGGAGCGTCCAGAATCTCGTCTTGCGTAGCGGCGATCTTCACATCGGGGAAACGCTTGCGGAACGGGGCGAGCTTGTCCTCCTCGCCGCCCCATGCCGCCACCAGCTCGCCGCCGCCGCGCTGGACGGCGCCGATCATGCCGTAGATGTGATCGTGGCTCATGCCGCAGACGGCGAACTTGATGTGGTACTTGGGCGCTTCATCGGCCTGCACGGGCACGACCGCGTCTTCCACCACGCGCGAAGCCGAACCGCCGAAAGCCATCGCGCTCTCAGGGAACCCGGCGATCATGGCCGCCGAACCCAGCGAACCCACCAGTCCCGCTTGCTTCAAGAACTCGCGCCGATGCGTGAACGTCGTTGTCATACTCCCTCCGCATTGCATCTGCATCATAAACTCATTCCACGTCGCACGTCGCCGGCGCATTCACCGGATTGCATCGTGCCGGCACGTTGCCGGGCAGGCTGACGGAGAAGTGGCCCTCCCATCGCGCGGGCTCGCTCGCCGGATAGTCCGTGCTCAGGATCTGTGCGCCGCTCGCGATCATCGCGTCGCGCCGCCGCGTTTCGTTGGCGCGCGCCTCGCGCGTGCTGTCATCGGTTCGCGTGCGGACCAGGTAACCCTGGCGGACAAGCGCGGCGATCGTCTCCACCGGGCCGTTGTTGCACTCGGTGAAGGCAGCGTCGGGCTCGCCGGGCAATGCGTTGGTGAAGAGCACGCGCCCGCGCAGCGATGGATGTCCTTCGAGATAAATCGGCCCAACGGACCGCTGATCCATCAGGAATACAACCTTGCCGCGCGTGCGTTTCAGCGTCGGCCAGTGGCCTGCAAGCACTGCCTGGTTGAGCGTCTCGTAATGTCCGCGGACGTCATCGGGCGTAATCATCTCGCTTGGCGAGAAAACGGAGCGGATCTCGGCATCGAGCGCGTCGAAGACCGCGGGCGTGAACGGTTCCGCGGGCGTCAGGTCCATCGGCCCTTCCTTCGAGCTCTGCTTGGTCTCGACGAGAATGAAGATGGGAATGGCTTGCGGATGCGCGTGCGACCACGCACGCACCTCACGGAGGCACGCGGCGAACGGCTGGCACACGCTGCGATAGTCGATGTCCTGGACGTGCATCACCTTGAACCCCGCCTGCATCATCACGCCGTCGGGATCGAACGGCGGATCGGGCGGCAGGTTCGCCTCGGCCGCCATGCGCGGCCCCGCGGGATGCGCGAAGCGCCCGCCCTGGCTGTCGGCAAAGATGTCGAGCTCGATCTGGCGCACGCCGCCGTCGAGCTGCTTGGTGAGCGATTCGTGCCGGTAGTCGAGGCCCGTGAAGGCGTCGGGATTCCTCATCTGCCACAGCTTGGCCTCGCTCGGAGGAATGCCGGCGTGATAGCTGTTGTGCGTCCCGATCACCTGGATCTGATTCAGCTTGAGATTTGCGTGCCGGTCCAGCGCCTGGCATTCGACGGCGGCGACCGCTCCGCCCAGCACGGCGCCCAGTGCACAGCCAGCGACTCGCCCGCTCAACGACATCTCCATTCCCTTTCCATCCGGCATTGCGATCCCCGCCTCGACCAGCCTACTGGATTGTGCCCGTGGCCGGCATGTGGGAAAACCGCGCGAGCGCGGCCAGCGAGGCGTGCGCTCGGGTACGGATGCGCGCTCGCGGCTCTGCGAGAATAGACTCTCATGATTTCCCTGCAACAAGCCGGCAAGCGGTTCGGGCCGCGCGTGCTGTTTCTCGAGGCCGACTGGCTCGTCCGCAACGACGAGAAGACCGCGCTGGTGGGCGCGAACGGCACGGGCAAATCGACGCTGATGAAGATTCTGGCGGGGCTGGAGACGCTGGATTACGGCACGATCGACCGGACGCGGGGCATCAGCATCGGCTACCTTCCGCAGGAGGGGCTCGAGCTCGCGGGCCGCACCGTTTTCGAGGAGTGCCTGACCGTCTTCGACGAGGTCCATGAGATGCAGCGCGAGGTCGAGCGGCTGGCCGGGCAGATGGCCGAGCTGGACCACGAGAGCGCGGAATACCAGGCCGCCGCGGAGCGCTATTCGTTGATGCAGGACCGGTTTCACGCGCTCGACGCCTACGCGCTCGACGCGCAGGTGGGCAGCGTGCTCACCGGCCTCGGCTTCGGCAAGGAGGATTGGACACGGCGCACCGAGGAGTTCTCGGGCGGCTGGCAGATGCGCATCGCGCTGGCCAAGCTGCTGCTGGCCAAGCCGAACCTGCTGCTGCTCGACGAGCCGACGAACCATCTGGATCTCGAATCGCGCAACTGGCTCGAGGACTACCTCAACGGCTACCCCTTCGGCTACATCCTCATCTCGCACGACCGCTACTTTCTCGACGTCACGATCGATCGCACGGTGGAGATCTGGAACAAGCGTCTGACGATCTACCAGGGGAACTACACCAAATACCTGAAGCAGAAGGACGAGCGGCGCGAGCAGATCATGGCCGCTTACCGCAACCAGCACGATCGCATCGAGCACCTCGAAGCGTTCATCAATCGCTTCCGCTACCAGGCCACGAAGGCCAAGCAGGTGCAATCGCGCATCAAGGAGCTCGAAAAGATCGAGCGCATCGAGATTCCAGAGGAAGAGCCGGTCATCCACTTCAAGTTTCCGCAGCCGCCGCCCTCGGGGCGCATCGCGGCCGAGGCCGAGGGCCTGGCGAAGAGCTACGGGCCAAAGCAGGTGTTCGCGGGCGCGCGGTTCACCATCGAGCGCGGCGACCGCGTGGCGCTGGTCGGCGTGAACGGCGCGGGCAAGTCGACGCTGATCAAGCTGCTCACCGGCGACGAGAAGCCCACCGCCGGCTCGGTGCGGCTGGGACACAACGTGGTGGCCGAGTACTTCGCGCAGGATCAATATAAGGTTCTCGATCCCGGAGCGCGCATGTTGGACGACATCGGCCGCGCCGCGCTGCGCGTGCCGGAGTCGGCGCTGCGGTCGCTGCTCGGCTGCTTCCTCTTCTCCGGCGACGACGTCTTCAAGCCGCTCGGCGTGCTCTCGGGCGGCGAGCGCAACCGCTACGCGCTGGCGAGGATTCTCGTCTCGACCTCGAACTTTCTGCTGCTCGACGAGCCCACCAACCACCTCGACATGCGCGCCAAGGACGTGCTGCTCGAAGCCCTCGACGGCTACAGCGGCACGGTCATCTTCGTTTCGCACGACCGCTACTTCATCGATCGCCTGGCGACGCGCGTGCTCGAAATCGAAAACGGCGCGATCACGCCGTACGAGGGAAACTACGAGGACTATCTGCGCCGCAAGGCCGCTCTGGCCGCATCGATCGAAATGGACGGTCATCCTGAGCGAGATCGCCGGGTCGATCGAGTCGAAGGGCCTGCATTCAGAATTCAGCCCAGGCAGCCTTCCGCCGAAATGCCCGCGCCACTCGGAAACACAATCGTCATCGAAGGCGGCTTCGAAGCGTCCGGCGGAACGAAACCGCCGGCACCGCGCCCGCGCCGCCTGAATCCCATCAAGCAGAAGCAAATGGAGGATCGATGCGCCTTCCTCGAAGAGGAGATTCCGCGCATCGAAGCCTCCATCGCGCACACCGAGGAACAACTGTCCGTCTACGTCTCCGCCGCCGAAACACAGCGCCTCGCCGCGCTCGCCCAGGAGCTCCGCGGGCAGCTCGCCGCGCTCACCGCCGAGTGGGAGGAGCTGATGGGGCAGCTAGAGGCGCAGACGGCTTCCTCTTGACGCAATTCCCGTTAACCTCGTGCATAATTTAGACACCATGGCTCTACTTTGGAACCCCGAGAGCTGGGCGCAGCGGCTGGCCGAACTGGAAGCGCAAAGCGGCGATCTGAAGGAAGCGCCCTTGCGACGCGACGTGCGATCGCTGGGCACTTTGCTGGGCGCTGTGCTGCGTGAGCAGGTGGGCGAGGAGTTCTTCCAGGAGGTCGAGGCGCTGCGGCAGGGCACTATCCGCCGGCGCGACGCCGAAACGCACGGCCACGCCGACGAGGCCGTCCGCCACGCCGGAGCGGCCATGGAACTGGTCCACTCATTGCCCGTTGAGCGCGCCATTCTGCTCACGCGGGCCTTCGCCTTCTACTTCGAGCTCATCAACTTGGCCGAGACCAACCATCGCAAGCGCCGCCGCATCGCGTTGCGGCTGAGCGGGCAGGCCGGCCGCCAGCGCGGCTCGCTCGAAGGTACATTCTCGGAGATGCGCCGCGTAGGCATTGACGCGGAAGAGGCGCTGAGCTGGCTGCGGCGCGTGCTCATCGTTCCAGTCTTCACCGCACATCCGACGGAAGCGGCGCGGCGCACGGTCATGTTCAAGCGGCGGCGCATCGGCGAGTTCCTCGAAGCGCTGGACCACATCCCCGTGCCCGAGCAGGACATGGCGCGGCTCGAAGAACTCGTGCTCGCCGAGATTACCGGCTTGTGGCAGACCGACGAGGTGCGTTCGCGCCGGCCTACCGTATACGACGAGATCAAGATGGGTCTCGACTACTACGACGTCTCCATCTTTGAGACCCTGCCCGGCCTTTACCGCGAGATTTCGGCGGCGCTCCGCGCGGCATACGGGCTTGAGATCGAGCCCCTCGAACTGCCTCTCGTGTTGCGCTTCGGCTCGTGGATCGGCGGCGACCGCGACGGCAATCCCTTCGTCACGCCGGAGGTCACGCGCGGCGCGTTACAGCTTGCGCGAGGGCATCTGCTGTTCTACTACCAGCGCCGTCTCGACGAGATCATCGACCTGCTGTCGACCAGCGCGCAACAGCGGCCGGTGAGCAAGGCGCTGCTCCAGCGTCTGCGTGCCTACGTAGCGCAGGTGCACACGCCCGAGGCGCAGGTCTTCGGCTCGCAGTACGAGTTCGAATACTACCGGCGTTTCATCATCTGCCTGAAGGCGCGCGTGCAGCGCACGCTGGAAAAGGCCGCGGAGGGCCGCGACGCCAATGCCGCGCTGCCGGTAACGCCCTATACGCTGGCCCGCGGACCCGACAAGCTCACCCAGGCGCTGCCGGCGTACTGCTCGGTGCTGGATTTCCTCGACGACCTGGAGACGCTGCGCTCGTCGCTTGCCGAAAACAATGGCATCCGCATCGCGCGCACGCTCATCGATCCGCTGATCCTGCAGGTGCGCACCTTCGGGCTGCATCTGCACGCGCTCGACATCCGCCAGCATGCGAGGGTTCATGCCGCCGCCATGCGCGAGGCGATCGACGACACCATCGCGCCGGCCCTCAAGGGTGAGCTCTCGGCCGGAACGGCAAGCGTCCTCGAAACATTCCGTGCAGTGGCCGAGGTGAAGGCGGGATGCTCGCCGGAGGCAATTCGCCAATATGTGATCAGCGGCGCGTCGTCGGTCGACGATGTGCTGGCCGTCATTCGTCTCGCGCGGCTGAGCGGCGTAAGAGTGGAGGGCTCGGGCGAACAGCCCGGCTTGGATCCTGGCCTCATGCCCGTGCCGCTCTTCGAGTCCATCGACGACCTCCGCAACGCGCCGTCGATTTGCCGCGAGCTGTGGAGCCGGCCCGACTACCGGCGCCTGCTCGAATCGTGGGGCAACTGGCAGGAGGTTATGCTCGGCTACTCCGACTCGAACAAGGACGGCGGTATGTTGACTTCGACGTGGGAGATCTTCCGCGCGCATCGCGCCCTCCATGACGTGGCGCGCGAGGCCGGAGTGAAGCTGCGCATCTTCCATGGCCGCGGCGGCACGGTGGGCCGCGGCGGCGGGCCTACGCATCGCGCCATCTTCGCGCAGCCGTTCGGCGCCTTCGACGGCCAGTTGCGCATCACCGAGCAGGGCGAGGTGCTCAACTTCAAATACTCCGACGAGGTGCTGGCCGAGCGGAATCTGGAGCTGATGATCGCCGCTTCGCTCGATGCGCTGGCCCGGCCGAACGCGCGCGATCCCGAGGGCCACTTCACCGGCGTGCTCAAGCCCGAGTGGGAGGCCGCGCTCGACGAACTCTCGAACCTCGCTTACGGCTTCTACCGCGAGCACATCCTCGACGACCCCGGAGTCTTGACGTATTTCGAGCAGGGCACGCCGGTCGGCGAGCTCGAGAATGCGAAGATCGGCTCGCGGCCCGCACGGCGCGGCGATTCACCCAAACACCCCAACGACATGGACCCGTCGTTGGGGGCCCCGTTGAATCTCTCTGACCTGCGCGCGATCCCGTGGGTCTTCGGCTGGACCCAGTCGCGGCTGCTGGTTCCGGCGTGGTTCGGCGTGGGCTATGCGATCGGTGAATATCTCGCCCGGCCGGGCGCACTCGATCGAATGCAGACCATGGCCCGCGAATTCCCGCTCTTCATCGATCTGTTGCGCAACGTGGAGATGGCGCTGGCCAAGGCGGACCTGGGCACCGCGCGGCTGTACTCGACCCTGGTGAAGGACGAGACGCTGCGCAAGCGGGTCTACGGCCTGTTCGAGGCCGAGTTCCATCGCTCGGTGCGCGCGCTTCTCAAGGTCACGCGCCAGACGGAACTGCTGGAGACAAACCAGGTGCTCGCGCACTCGATCAAGCTGCGCAATCCCTACGTCGATCCCATGCACTTGATTCAAGTGGATATGTTGCGCCGGAAACGCGCCGGCGAAGATTCGCCCGAAGTGAACCGCGCCATCGCGGCCACGATCAACGGCATCTCGGCAGGATTGCGGAACACCGGCTGAGTTCACTGGCGCATCGGCTGCGGGCCTGTTTCTCGCCGGAGGCATCGCAAATCTCATCGCCATCGGCGCTCCTCAGCGGTACGATTGCATACATGCACGAACATTCCGGTTTTTCAGGCAGGTTCATTCTCGCCCTGATTGTTCTCGGTTTCGCATCTCTCTCAGCGGCACACGCGCAACAGCAGAAAGCCCCGGCCGTCCAGGGAATTCCTGTGCAGCCCGGATTCACCGTGAAGGTCACGTATTCCCAAAAGGCGATGAGCACGCTGGTGACGCGCAAAGAGACTGTCGTCGTGGCCGGCTACCTGTATGGGTTCCCAAAGCAGGGCACACCCAAGCGACTAATCGATGAAATCGGCCAGGTCGATCTGGGTGAAATCAAACAGGAGGTCGTCCCCGGCGCGATGGCCACCTTCGACAAGATCAAGCCGGACCAGACCCTGCTGAAATGGCTCGACAGCCAGGGGCTGCAGCTTCTCATCAACGTGTTTTCGGGGCGCAAATCCACGCAGGACAACCTGCTCGATTGCGGAATCTACGAGGGCTCTCTTCAATCCGTCCAGGGGAAAAGCATCCCCATCTCCTGCAAGCTGATTGGGGAATGAAGGCTCAGACTTCCCGCAGGGCGCGAGCGGACCGCACCTTCTTGGGCGCTGGACATTTTGATGAAGTTCTATATAATCGGTTTACCGATGAATCAGTCGCACCATGCCGCCCGGCATCTCGCGTGTTGTTGTTGTCGCTGACAACGCGCTCTTCCTGCGACTGAGTGTTCCCGCATTCCGAAGTGAATCGCCGATGGCCGGCGCTCCTGTCTTTCGTCTATCCGAAAGCGCATAGCGCATCGCCGTCGTGTTCCGGCGAGGCGGCGTCTCCGTCGCACGATCCTTCCGATCCATCCATCACAAAAAGGAGAAAAGACTTCATGCGTACACGTGTATCTGCTTTCCGTTTGTCTCAGTTCAAGAGCCAGTGGACAGTTGCCATCCTTCTTACCGCCATTGCTTTCGCCGCGCGTTTCTCGTCGGCCCAGAGCCTGGGCTACGAGGGTCCGACCGGAGTTTTTGTGACTCCGTTGGCCGCAACCGCCGCTTCACCGGCTCACGGGGCCGGTCATCCCGTGATTGCTTATCACCTGTTGGCCGGAGGGCCGGTGATCGGCACCTTCAGCACCGTCTCGTTCACCGAGGGCTTCGCCAAGTACTTCGAGGCGGGCTACACGCGTGAGGATCACGCTGCCGGCAGTGACAAGAGTCTAAGCCCGCTATGGACCGACGGGTTGAATATCTTCCACGCAAAAGCGATCGTGGTGCCGGAGAATGCCGGAAAGACCAAGTGGGTTCCCGGCATTGCCATCGGTGGAATCGTGCGCACCAACGACAGCAACGTGGGCGACGGTACGAACGGGCAATCCAAAATCAACGAAGACATCTACCTTGTGGCGACCAAGGTCGTCACGCAAACCAAGAAGGTGCCGCTGGTGCTGAACGCCGGCGTGCGCGGCACGGACTCTTCGCTATGGGGCCTGGGCGGCAACTCTCCGGACTTCGAGGCGCGCGCGTTCGGTGCGCTGGGCTTCGTTTTCACCGGCCCGGGCAAGAGCACCATCATTCTGGCCTCCGAGGTGGCGCAGCAGCCGCAACGGATCAAGTTCACGAGCAGCTCCGGCACGACATCTTCGGCCCTCGATATCCCGACGTCCGTCGATTACGCCATCCGTGTCGTCCCATCGCCCAAACACAAACTCAACCTGGACGCCGGAATCCTACAGGCGGCGGGGCGTATCGCGCCAGGAATCAACTTGAAGGCGCGCGCCCGCTTCGCCTTCGGCATTTCCTACGGCTTTTGAGCAGAAGCGCAGCCGCCGGGAGCCGCACCTGCTCTCGGCGGCGCTTGCCAGAATCCGCCCCACGGGATTATCCTTTAGATATGCATCGATGTCGCTAACACCGTCCTGGTGCCAGCTCCGATGCCGAAGTGCGCGAAAGCGCGCGCGATTTCTCTCACCTGACAGCTCGCACCAATCCCCAAGAATCTGTTTCACAAACGGCCGGGATTTGTTGACCCGGGAAGAAGGAGATCATCATGGCGCGCATTGCCGCGAATGTGACTGAATTGATTGGCCATACCCCGCTGGTGCGTTTGAACCGAGTCGCAGCCGGGCTGCCGGCTACCGTTGTCGTCAAGCTGGAAAGCCAGAACCCTGCATCGAGCGTGAAGGACCGCATCGGCCTCGCGATGATCGAAGCCGCCGAGAAGGCCGGCAAGATCGCGCCCGGCAAAACGGTGCTCATCGAGCCCACCAGCGGCAACACCGGCATTGCGCTGGCCTTTGTGGCCGCGGTGAAGGGCTACAAGCTCATTCTGACCATGCCGGAGACGATGAGCCTGGAGCGCCGCGTGACGCTGCTTGCCTACGGCGCGGAGATCGTGCTCACGCCCGGCCCCAACGGCATGAAGGGCGCCATCGCCAAGGCCAACGAGATCCTGGAGAAGACGCCGAACGGCCACATCCTGCAGCAGTTCGATAACCCGGCCAATCCGGCGATTCACCTGGCGACGACCGGCCCCGAAATTTGGGAGGATACCGACGGCAAGGTGGACATCCTCATTTCCGGCGTCGGCACTGGCGGCACCATCACCGGCGTTTCGAACTACATCAAGCCGAAGAAGCCTTCGTTCAAAGCCATCGCGATTGAGCCGACCGACAGCCCGGTACTCTCCGGCGGCAAGCCTGGCCCGCATAAGATTCAAGGCCTCGGCGCGGGTTTCATCCCGAGCATCCTCGATACCAAACAGATCGACGAGGTTGTCCAGGTGACGAACGATGAGTCCGTCGAGACGGCCCGCCGCCTGGCGCGCGAGGAGGGACTGTATGTCGGCATCAGCTCCGGCGCGGCAGTCAGCGCGGCGCTCAAGGTGGCCGCGAGGGCAGAGAATAAGGGTAAGCTGATCGTGGTTGTGCTCCCGGATTTCGGCGAGCGCTATCTGTCGAGCGTGCTCTTCGAGCCGCTGCGCCAGCAGGCGCTGGCTTTGCCGACCGAGCCGATTGCGGTTTAAGTGCTGGCGGAGTTTGGTTTATGGTTTCCCAGGTCCCCAAAAAGGGGACCTGGGAAACCCAGTACCCGGCACACGGCGGTGAATATCCAATCGCAGTACAATCTTAGTATTATGTGGAAACGGACGGCGATTCTCGCTTTTGCATTAACGGTGGTACTCGTTTTCGTCTTAGCAGTTGCTCCTCTCTGTCAAGCGTACCTACCTGCCGATCAGGCCAAGTGCACCCCCCAATTACTCAAATACTTTTGTTGGCCTGAGGGCATTACGACTTGGGCTATCCTTTTCACACTCGGTGCAATCATATGGCAGTCGTATGAGACAAGACGTGCAGCTAACATAGCAAGTGTAACACTCGTCTGTACCTACCGGCCTAAACTAATAGTGCGCGGGCTTACACTCCACCCGAAATCCACACACCATCGCAAAAACACGGATGATCCGTGGAAGATTGAGCTGCTGATTGGAAACACTGGCGGAACGCCAGCCCACATTGAGAGGAGCGTTGTAGAGATTGCTTGGCTTAAGGGGGATCGAGACCCTATTATTCCCATCAAGAATGAACAGATTGAGGCTTGTTCGTTGCCTGCTGGAGGGAATGAAAGGAAAGAATTTCTTTTCCCTGACCTTATCCCAGGCAATAATGGAGGCATTCACGTTTGCCTCGGAATCTCTGAAATAGAGGTCATGGAGAAAGGTGCACAACAAACCACGTTCATTTACTGTGCGGGGATCATCAAATATACCGACGACATTGACATTAAGAGAGAAACGAGGTTCCAGCGTACCTTTGATGTCAAGACGCGGAGGTTTATCCCCTCTACTGACCCCGAATTTGAGTACGCCGATTAATGCCGTTTGTCATTGATCTCGATTCTGTGAGTTGGGAAACCACGAACCCCAACCGGCCCAGCTCTACTCGAACTCTGAGGTTTTGACCCGATGAGCTTGTACTCCCGCATCCGCGAAGACATTGCCTCCATCATGGAGCGCGACCCGGCGGCGCGCACGCGTCTCGAGGTCCTGCTCTGCTATCCGGGTCTCTGGGCGGTGTGGATTCACCGTGTGTCTCACTAGCTCTGGCGCCACCGCCTGCGCCTCCTGGCGCGCCTGCTTTCGCAGGTGGGCCGCTTTTTCACCGGGGTCGACATTCATCCCGGCGCGCTCATTGGGCGGCGCCTGTTCATCGATCACGCGACCGGCGTGGTGATCGGCGAAACGGCCATCGTAGGCAGCGACGTGACCATGTACCAGGGTGTCACGCTGGGCGGCACCGGCAAGCAGCATGGCAAGCGCCACCCGACGATTTGCGACGGAGTCTTTATCGGCAACAACGCCAATATTCTGGGCAACGTGACTGTGGGCGAAAACTCCCGCGTCGGCGCCGGCTCGGTGGTTCTCACCGATGTGCCGCCGAACTCCACTGTCGTCGGCGTGCCCGCGCATATCGTTTACCGCAACGGCCAGCGCGTGCTCATCACTGATCCGCACGACATCAAGGATCCCCTCTCCGATGCGCTGATCGCGCTCTCGGCTCGCGTGGAGGAGCTGGAAGGACGCCTCGGGGCGCACGAGCACTGGGCCAAGCCCTTCGCCGACGAAGAGGCCGAGCGCACGGCATATCGCGTGGAACTCGAGCAGATGCGCGTCTACGTCTCGATGGGCGAAGGGATCTAGAGCGCAGCGGTCCTGCGGTGCATCCGCACCGCCTCGATGCGGATGCGACCTCATCCAAGCCGGACTGTGCCCCGCGGGGGAACCACCGCATCGCGCCCGGCGTGCGCCGAGCGCTACAATGCAGCCATCCATCCGGCGGAGATTCCCATGAGCAGCGAATCGCTTCGCATTCTCGTCGTTGGCGCTGGCGTCAACGGTTCCGTGTGCGCCGCGGGGCTGCACCGCGCCGGGTTCGATGTGACCGTGCTGGTCAGATCCCGGCGATGCCAGGAGTTGCGGGAGCGGGGCATCGAGATCGAGAACCCGCTCAACGGCGTCCGGAGCGTGACCCGCGTGCCCGCAATCGATCGCCTCGATCCGGACGACCTCTACGACTACATTCTTGTCGTCGTGCGCAAGAATCAGGTGAGCGAACTGCTGCCGGCGCTCAAGGGGAACCGCTCGCCCTGTGTGGTCTTCATGGTCAACACCGCTTCGGGACCCGAGGAGTGGATCGCGGCCCTGGGCGCGGAGCGAGTGATGCTGGGCTTCGCTTTCGCGGGCGGACGGCGCGAAGGCAGCTTGGTGCGCGCGATGCGCGTCAAGGGAGCTTCGACGCCCTTTGGCGAAGTGAGCGGCGAAACCACGCCGCGCCTCAAGCGTTTGCTCGGCATTCTCAATGGCGCCGGGCTCAGGGCACGGGCAGAGGCGCTGATGCCCGATTGGCTGGCCAACCATGCGGCCTTCGTGGCTCCCTTTGCCGTGCTCCTCCTGAAGCACGACTGCGATTCCTATGCCTTGGGCCGCTCGAAGGAGGATCTGCGCCTGCTTGCCGAAGCCATGCGCGAGACCGCTGCGGTGCTTCGCGCCGCGGGCCGCCGCATCGTTCCCCGCGCAAATGCGATTCTCGGACGCCTCCCGCGATTCCTTCTGGTGGGCCTGTTCCGGGTCTTTCTTTCCACTCGATTTGCCGAAGTCGGCGGCGCCTGGCACTGCTCGCAGGCTCCCGACGAGATGAACCAGTTGGCGAAAGAGCTCCAGGCGCTTGTGCAGCGATCGAAACTTCCCGCGCCGGCGCTCCGGAGGATTCTCGCGGACATCTGAACAGGAATTCTCTTCAGACAACTTCCTTCGAGAACCGCTCGCGCAGCACCCGCCGCAGGAACTTGCCGGTGGCATTCCGCGGCAGACCTCCGGGATCGAGAATCCAGATGCGGCGCGGCGCCTTGTAAGCGGCCAGACGGTTCCGGCACCAATCGAGCAGTTCGCTCTCGCCCGCAAGAGCGCCCGGCTGCAACTCGACTGCCGCGACCGGAATCTCTCCCTTTTCCTTGTGGGGCAGGCCAAACGCGATTGCGTGAGCCACCGCGGGATGCGCCTGAATGGCCTCTTCCAGCTCGCGCACGTAGACCGAATAGCCGCCGGACTTGATCACGTCCTTCACGCGCCCCACAAGCCGGATGAGACCGAGACGGTTGCGTGTCGCCAGATCGCCGGTGCGCATCCACCCGTCGCTGGTCAACAGCCCATTGCTGTCGTCCTTGTCTTTCCAGTAGTGCGGCTTCAGCCCGCTGCGCCAGATCTGGCACTCCCCCGTAACGCCGGGCTTTACGGGCCGGTCGTTCTCGTCGACCACGCGAATGCGAAACGGGGGCACGGGGAAGCAAAGCTCGCCGCTGCCCCGCAGAAGCGGGCCCTCGATGCCCATCATGACGAGGCCGCCCAGCTCGACCATTCCATAGCCGTTGAGCAGCATCGGCGCGACCCGCAGGCCGCCGGGCAGCCGGGTCAGCGCGCCATACTCGCGCATCCGCTCCCTGACTTCGTCGGGTAGGTGGTCGCTTGCCGAAAGCCACACCCTGACGCTTTTCAACCGCTCCGGATCGGGATTGCTGTTCATCAGCCGCGAGAACATGGCCGGCACGCCCACGATCGCCGTCACCCGAAACCGTTCCGCAAGCCGGAGCGCATCTTCCGTGTCGAAATGGACCATCAGGCAGCCGCGAATTCCGGCCATGAGGCCATAGAGCGTGACGCTGACGGCCATGATGTGCGACCAGGGCAGAGCAATAAGCGCCAGATCCCTGGGACCCAGGAACAGGCTGGTGAACACGGTCGTAGAGCGCGCGCCCAGCAAAGCCTTGCTCGAAAGGGCCGCTCCCTTGGGGAATCCGCTGGTGCCTGAGGTGTGGAACACCGCCACCGTTGCCGCCGGATCCACGGCGGACGGCGGAAACGGATCGCCGCACTCGCCGAGGCGCACGAAGCCATCCATCGTTTCCGCTTCGTCGTCCACCTGAATCCATGCTCTGACATCCAGTTCGCCGCGGCTCTTGATGGTGCGCTCGAAGATCGCTTTGTCGGTGACCAGAATCTTGGTGCCGCTGTCGGCCAGGATCCGCCGCACCTCGCGCAACGAAAGCTGCGGATTCAGCGGAACCGCCACACCGCCGGCGCGGATGGCGGCCAGAAACCAGTGGAAACATTTGCGGTCGTTGGTGCGATAGATGGCCACCGGCTCACCTGGGCGCAGCCCAATGGAACGGCGGAGGAAGGCATCGATCGAGCAAATCGTCGTGTGCAGCTCGGAGAGACGGAACGGGCCGTCTTCGTCGGTTGCGACTTCGCAATCGCCCTTTCGCCGCACCAGTTCGTCCACCAGGTTGGCAACGGTGACGTTGCGGTCGCGCGCGAGCTGAAAACGATGGACGAGGTTCATTGCGCGGGGACTTCCTTGCGGCCCCACTCGCTGGCTACGCAATAGTGAAGCAGGCGGTCCAGATAGCCCATCACCGGCGGCGGGACGATGCCCGCGGGTCCCAGCAACCGCTCCGCGTTCGTGGTGTCGAACTGCATGCGCATGGAGAAGTAATCGCGATAGGCGCGGCCATCGATCAGCACACGCCGCTTGCGTCCCCAAAGCGCCAGGAACAGCAGCGGGCGGATCGCGCCGAAGAAGATCTTTGGATCGAGATAGCGGGGTCCCCGAACCTTGAAGTATTCCGCCGCCCGCTGCGCGATCTGCTCGATCGTCGCGCTGGCGCGAGGGCCGGCGCACAGGTGAACCGCGCTGCCCAATGCGTTCTCGTCGAAGGCGAGCTGGACGACTGCTTTTGCCACGAAGTCCACCGGAACGACGTCGAGAACGGCATCGGGGAACCCCGGAACGGTGCGCCAAAGCCGCCGCGAGTAGATCTTGAGCGGCCAATACAGCATCTTGAAGCTGGAAGTGACGCCGGTCTGCGAGTCGCCCACGATGATGCTTGGACGCAGGATGACGCCGGGAAGCGAGCCAAGGCGCGACCGCACCAGCGCCTCGCCTTCGGCCTTGGTCTGCTCGTAGGTGTTGCGGAAGCGCTGCCCCACGTCGAGATCGCTCTCCAGAACCAGGCCTTTTCGCTCGCCCGCGACGTAAGCCGTGCCGACGTAGGCGAAGCTCCGCAGCGCCGGCATGGCCGCGGCAAAATCCAGCATCCGCCGCGTGCCGTCCACGTTCATGCGGCGGGCTTCTGCAAGCGAATGATCGAAGCGCACGGTAGCCGCGCAGTGAATCACACGCGTGATCCCGGCGCAGAGGCGCTGGCTCGTTGCCTCGTCCAGCCCGCAGTTGACCTCAGTGACGTCCCCGGAGTAAACCTGAACCCGCGACCGCTCCGGCGCCGGTACGATCGACTCGGCGCGCTGCTCGGCGGTTTGGCCCTTCCGGGGCCGGATGAGCAGCACCAGCCGGGAGCTTGCCTCGCGCTCGAGGAGCTCTTGCACTAGCCGCGTGCCCAGAAAGCCCGTGGCGCCAGTCACCAGGATAAGTTCATCATTCATTTGAGGAGGCGATCTCCGCGCGCGGCTCGCTTGCTGACCCGCACGGTCATGGAGCGTTTCGCGTCGAATGGAGTGCCAAGAAAAGTATATGTGCTGACTGCCGGGCGCGTCAGCACCGGGGCCCCACGCCCCGTGCCTTCGTCCGATTCCGCGCCGGCCGCCGGCGCGGAATCGCCTCCGGAGTCCGGGTGCTACAGTGGTTTGTTGCTTTGAGGTTTCGCCCTTGCCCGGTCTTCGCACGCTGTTCGTTTGCCTTCTCGCCCTTTCCAGCGCTGCCCGCGTCGCTACGCAAGTCCAGGCCGCGCCTGTCCCGCCGGAGATGAACACCAGCTTCTTCGCCATCATCGTCGACAACCAGCGCGTCGATGTCGCCCACGCGGCTTCGCACTACGAGTTCGTCAACTTCGACGTCACTGGTCCGGTCGACATTTCGATCACCGCCGCCGATCCGCATTTCTGGGATCGCGGTGTCGACATCGAGCCCTGGCGGCTGGGCCTGCGCGCCACGCACCCCGCGGGTGAACCCCAAACCATCCGCTTTCGCCTGTCCGGCCCCGCGAAACTCGCCATTTCGCGGCCCGGCGACTATCTGAACGATGCGCGGATGCTCTTCATTTTTGCCGGCTCGCCGCCGCCCCCGCCGCCCAGTGGACCGAACGTTACCGTCGTGCCTCCCGGCCTGCACCGCGAAAGCCTCAATCCGAAGAGCGGCGACACGATTTATCTCGAGCCGGGCGCGTTCATCCTCGGCAGCCTGAACCTGTGGCAGGTGGAGAACGTCAAGGTGCTGGGCCGGGGAACGATCGTGTACGACGGCCCGCAGGCGCCATACGGCGACGAAGGCTGGATGCAAAAGCCGGACTGGCACTGCATTGTCGCCTACCAGGCGCACAACGTCGAGATCGACGGCCTTACCTGCATCATCCGCTCGCGCACCTGGTCCATCCAGATGAAGGACTCGACCGGCTTCCGTTACGACGATTTGCGCGTCCTGGGCGGCAACCCGGCCAATGCCAACCAGGACGGTATGGATTGGCTGGGCGGCGGCGACACGGTCGTGAATCACTCCTTCTTCCGCGCCTCGGACGACGACCTGGCGATGGAAGGGAACTGGGACGGCTACCTCCAGACCGACATGCTTCGCCCCGGCGCCGACGTCAACGGCATTCTCGTCGAGAACAGCGAGTTCTCTACCAGCATTTCCAATGTGGTGCGCATCGGGTGGCCGCAGAAGATCTTCAACTCGCGCAACTTCACGCTGCGCGACTCCGACATCCTCCACGGCGGCATCGGCGCCTGCGGCCAGACCTTCGGCCTGCTCGGCTTCTGGGGCGCCAACGGCGCCAGCGGCGAACACTCCGGAGTGACCTTTGAGAATCTGTTCCTCGACAACTGGTACTCGCTGGTGCAGATGGAGCAGGAGCAGCCCGCGCTGCACGGATTCACCTTCCGCAACATCTGGGCCCTCGATCAGCCGCCGCTTGCGGAGTCTACGATCGCCGGCGATGTGAAAGACGTGACCTTCGATAACGTCAAGATCGGGCAGACGCGTGTGACCAGCAACGCGCAGGTGCCGCTGGTTGTCGCGGGCGGGGCGCAGCAGCCTGTCTTTGCGCCGGCGCCTTCCCTGGTAGCGGCCTTCACGGTCGACCCTCCGGTCTTTGCGCCACGCCAGAAGGTCACTCTCACCGCGCAGGATGTTCCGGGCGCGCATTACGAGTGGCTCTTCGGCGACGGACAGACATCTCATCATCGCCGCGCGCGCCATCGCTTCCCTGACGCGATGGGAACCGAACTCGACGGCGGGCACGGCGCGGGCCGGTTTCGGGTCCTGCTCCACGTGACGGACGACGCGGGTCACCAGGATTGGGCAGCGCAGGGACTGGTGGCTGTTCAGCAGTGGCACGATGCGGTGAAGGTTGCGGGACAAACGGCGCCGGGCTTGGGTTGGAGGATCTATTCGGGCACGTGGACGGAGCTGCCTGATTTCTCCGCGCTGCAAGCCACGCTCAGCGGCGCCTCGGTGGATCTTACGGCGGGCGCGCAGGATCTCAAACGCTACGCCACGGCGTGGGATGGGTTCATCAGCGTTCCCGCCGACGGCGGCTATACCTTTCACCTCATCGACCGCGACGGCGCTCGCCTTGTCATCGATGGCATGGAAGTGGCGAAGACCGGCCCGTCCTTCGCCCAGGTCTGCGGCTCCCCAGGAAACGCGCTGCGCTACGATCGCAGCTCGGTCGGCCTACGCGCCGGCTTCCACTCGATTCGCATCGAGGCGCTCAACACGGCCAGCGAAGGCCCGCCGCGCCTGATGTGGGAAGGCCCGTCCACGCCGCTCGCCGATGTACCCGCCGCAGCCTTCACGCACAGTGAACAATAGGAATCGCAGCTCAGGGAACTGGAGAGGCCCTATTCCCTATTGGCTATTCCCTACTCCCTGTCTTTACGGCGCTTGCGTCACATCCCACCCGCCGCCAAGCGCGCGAATCAGGCTCACGCTCGCCGCGAACTGCCGGCTCTGGATATTGATGGCGGCGATCTGGTTCTGGATCAGCGATTGCTCGGCGGTGAGCACTTCCAAATAGCTCGTCACGCCGCCTTTGTAGCGGGCGTTTGAGAGATCGAATGAATGCCGCGCGGCGTCCACGGCGCGCTGCTCCGAGGCCGCTTCCTGCTCCAGGATGCGCAGCGAAGAGAGTTGATCTTCCACGTCGTTGAAGGCCTGGAAGACCGCGTTGCGGTAGCCGTCCGCCTGCGCTTCGTAGCTGTGCCGGGCGGCATCGGTCAGGGCGTGGCGCTGCCCGGCATCGAAGAGCAGCTCGGCCGCCTGTGCGCCCAAGCTCCACAGCGAGCTCGGACCTTGAATCCAGGTCCCGGGATGCGCGCTCTCGAATCCGCCGCCGCCGCCAAGCGCGATGGTGGGATAGAACGCGCTGATGGCGATGCCGATCTGCGCGTTGGCCGCGGCAGCCTGGCGCTCGGCTACGGCAATGTCGGGCCGCCGCTCGAGCAGTTGCGAAGGCACGCCGAGCGGAACCTTCGGCAACGCCAGGTCGAGCGCCGAAAACGGAATGCTGAACCTGGAGAGATCGTAGTTGGCGAGGGTGCCGATGGCGTGCTCGTATTGTGCACGCGCCGCGCCCAGGTCGACGAGCTGCGCGCGAACCGTCTCCAGCTGCGTTTGCGCCTGCGCCACGTCCGTTGCCGTGGCCACGCCGCCGGCGAATCGCCGCTGCGCCAGGTCGAGCTGACGCTCCAGGTCGGCCACTGTGGCGGTCAAAAGCTTGATCTCGGAATCCAGTCCGCGCAGAGCGAAGTAGTCGGTGGCCATCTCCGCGTGCAGCGTGAGCGACACCCCGGCCATATCGGCCGCGCTCACTTGCGCGTTCGCGCGCGCCTGTTCTACGGTGCGGCGGACGCGTCCCCAGAAGTCCGGCTCCCAACTGGCTTGGCCGGCGATCACGAAGTCGCCGTAGGTCGTTGTTCCCCCTTTGGAGGCCAGCGGGCGATTGGCCGAAATCCGGTCGCGGCTGATGGACGGCCCGGCAGACAGCGTGGGAAAAAGACCGGCGCGGGCCGCCCGCACAAGGTCCTGTGCGGCCAGATAGGTCTCCAGCGCCTGGCGCAGTTGCACGTTGTTCGCGTCGATCCGCTCTTCCAGCCGGTTGAGCTGCGGGTCCTGATAGATCTCCCACCACTTGCCCTTCAGCATTCCGTCCGACGGGTTCGCCGGTCGCCATGCGCCGCCTTGCGGATTCGGCGGCGGGACGGCGACCGTTGCCGCGCCCGTTTCCTTGTAGGCCGGCGGAGCCGTGTAGCCGGGACGGCTGTAGTCCGGCCCAACGGGTTTGCATCCGGCGAAGAAAAGACAGGGAGCCAGGGAACAAGCGACCAAGGGAACAAGAAAACACGCTGCGTTCTGCAGCACCGCCGCCATCATTCGCCGAGTCTTTTGTTGACGCGCGCTCACGGCTGGAAGCCTCCCTTGGAGGACTCGCCGCTCCCCGGTTTCTCCACCGTCACCTTTTCCCCGTCGATCAACGAATCGGGCGGGTCCTGGACGACTCGATCGCCGGGTTTGAGGCCACTAACGATCTGCACAGTGGCGCCATCGTCCTCGCCGATCACTATCGGGACGAGATGCGCCACCGTGCCGTCCTTGCTCTCGACGACGGTGGCCACCTGCATCCCCTCGCGGCGGAAGATGAGCGCGGCCGTGGGCACGACGAACGTCTGGCCCACCGGCGGGACCTTGAAGTGGACCTGGGCCAGCGAGCCCGGCATCAGCTCGCCGGCGCGATTGTCCATGTCCACCTCGGTCAGAAGCGTGCGGCTCACAGGGTCGATGGCGTCGGCTGTCCGCACCAGCGTGCCTTCGAAGACCTTTCCCGGGTGCTCGGGGAAGGTGAGTTCGATCTTCATGCCGCGCTTCAGGGTTTGCGAGTAGAACTGCGGCACGTTGGTGTACACGCGTAGCGTTTCGAGCGCCTGCATGTGGAACAGCTCTGCTCCGCCGCCCTGGCTGATGAGCTGGCCGGTGTCGACCGTGCGCGCCGTCACCACGCCGTCAAAGGGCGCGTAGACCTTCTCGAACGACTGCAGTTCGAGCAGCCGCTGCAGATTGGCCTGCACCGACTTGACGGCCGCGGCCGTCGCTGCGGCCTGGTTCACATACGTATCCGTATCCTGCTGCGAGACGGCATCGGATTTGACCAGGCCCGTGTACCGCTCTGCCTGGATGCGCGCGATGTTTGCGTTGGCCTGCGCGGTGGCTAGCTCCGACTCGGCTTGCGCCACCTGTTTGTCGAGTTCGGGAGTGTCGATCGTCGCCAGCAGCGCGCCCTTCTTCACCTTGGAGCCGATGTCGAAGTACCAGTGGGCCAGATATCCATCGGTGCGCGCGTAGATCGGCGCATCGGTGTAGGCGGTCACGTTGCCGGGAAGCACGAACATCGTTGCCGGAGCGCCGGGAGCGGGCGGCGCAACCGCAACCGTCGGCGCGGCCAGTGCGGTCGTCCGCTCGGCGAGCACCGCAGCGGCGTGCATGCGGCGAAGAATGCCGGTCGCCGCGAGCACCGCCAGAATGAGCAGAACCACGACTGCGCTTACGACGACTTTGCGCGGCGCGAGAGGAGTCTGCTCCGGAGCGCCTGCGGGGTCCGCCGCGCCGTGCTGCGAATTCGAATTCGGTTCTTGAGTCATATGCGTTACTCCGGTCTCGCGTCGAACTCATCGAAGCCGCCGGGAGCGGAATCCAAATCCCGCTTGCGCCGGCGCTCGATGCGGCCGTGAATGAAGGAGAAGAAAGCCGGCACGAAGAACAGGGTGGCCACCGTGGCCAGCAGCAGGCCGCCGATCACCGCCCGGCCCAGCGGGGCATTCTGTTCGCCGCCATCGCCCAGGCCCAGCGCCATCGGCACCATGCCGATGATCATGGCTAGGGCCGTCATCAGCACCGGCCGCAAGCGGACGAAACCCGCATTCAGCGCGGCGCGCCGCGCGTCGCCTACCAGTTCTTCCATCTGCTCGCGCGCAAAGCTCACCACCAGGATTGAGTTCGCCGTGGCCACCCCCATGCACATGATGGCTCCGGTCAGGGCGGGCACGCTGAGCCTCGTTCCGGTCAGGAAGAGAAACCAGACGATTCCGGCCAGCGCCGCCGGCAGCGCCGAGATGATCAGAAACGGATCGAGCCAGGACTGGAAATTGACCACGATGAGCAGGTAGACGAGCAGAATCGAGAAGGCAAGGCCGCCCAGCAGGCTGAAATACGATGCATACATCGTCTCGCTTTGGCCGCGCAGGGTGAAGCTGGAGCCACGGGGCAGGTCCTTTTGGTGGCTGGCGACGATCTTCTCCACGGCGCGCGTCACGCTGCCCAGATCGGTTCCTGCCACGTTGGCGTAAACGTCGATGGTGGGCTGGACGTCGTAATGCGTGACCGTGCCCTGTTCGGCGCCGGGTTTGATTGAAGCCAGGTTGCTCAGCACCTGAACCGGCTTGCTGGCTCCCGGAGCCGCCGTATAGGCTCCGGCAGCCTGCGCGGGAGCCACGCTGCCCAACGGTGCGGCGCCCGGTGCGGCGGTCGCCGTGCTTCCCGACGGTTGGGTCATTGTTGCGCTCGCCGCCGCACTCGAAATCGGCAGGCTTTTCAGATCCGCCATCGTGCTCAGCTTGTACTGCGGCGCCTGAGTGGTGATGCTGTAGGAAACTCCGTTCCGCGGGTCGAGGAAGAACGTGGGGCTGGTCTGGAAGCTGCCGCTCAAAGCGACCAGCATGCTCTGCGCCACGTTCTGCTGCGTCAGACCTGTCGCCGCAGCGCGCGTTCGGTCCACGTTCACGGTGAAGTTCGGAGAATTGAACGGCTGCTGGAGGCGGGTGTCGGTGGCGCCGGGAACCACGCGGACCTCGTTCAATATGCGCTCGGCCAGCGCGTGGTTGCCGTTCAAATCGGGTCCTACGATCTGAACATCGATGGGTGCGGCTACGCCGAAGTTCAGAATCTGCGTCACCATGTCCGCCGGCACTACATAAAAAGTCACGCCCGGATATTCCCGCGCCAGCACTTCGCGCAGACGGTCGATGTAAACGGCGCTGGGATGATGATCGTGGGTCAACTGTACTTGAATATCCGCATCCGAGGGGCCCACGGGCGCCGAGCTTGAAAACGCCAGGCTTGCGGAGATGTACGGAAGGCCGATGTTATCGAGAATGGAAGCAATCTCGTTGGCCGGGACCTGCCGGCGAATCGTCGCTTCAACCCGATCGCAGAGAGCGGCCGTCTCCTCGATGCGCGTTCCGGTGTGTGCGCGCACGTGAATAATGAGCTGACCGGAGTCGACCGAGGGGAAGAAGTCCTGGCCCAGAAACGGCGTCAATCCCAGTGAGGCGAGGGCGAAGACAAAGAAGAGGACCAGAAAGATCCCGGAATGATCGACACACAGGGTGAGCAGGCGCAGATAGCCGCGGCGAAAGGCATCGAAGCTGCGCTCGAATCCGAGCTGGAATCGCGTGAATGGGTTGCGGCTGGCCCGCTTTCTCGCGGCCTCCGCGTCGTCATGCTCCCGGAGCAGGTACTTGGCCATGGTCGGCACCAGTGTGCGCGAGAGGAAGTAGCTGGCCAGCATGGCGAAGACCACCGCCTCGGCCATCGGCACGAACAGATATCGCGCCACGCCGCTCAGGAAGAACATGGGCACGAAGACAATGCAGATGGCCAGGGTCGAGACGAAGGCCGGCGTGGCAATCTGCGCCGAGCCTTCCAGGATGGCCTGTTCCAGCTCGTGGCCCGTCTCGAGAAAGCGGTTGATGTTCTCGATGGCCACGGTGGCGTCGTCGACCAGGATGCCGACGGCCAGCGCCATTCCTCCCAAGGTCATGATGTTGATGGTTTCGTGCAGCGCGTAGAGCAGGATGAGCGAGCAGAGAATCGAAAGCGGAATTGAGACGGCAATAATGATCGTCGATCGAAAACTCCCCAGGAAGATCAGGATCATCGCTGCGGTCAGGCACGCCGCGATGATGGCTTCGCGGACCACGCCATCGATGGCGCCGCGGACGAAAATCGACTGATCGGCGAGTGCGACAATCTTCAACTGTTCCGGCAGCCGGCCCCTGAAACTGGGCCGCGCCAGGATGTTTCGCACGTCCTTGATGATGTCCAGCGTGGACGCCGCTCCGGTCTTCATCACGTTGATCATGAGCGCACGCCGGCCGTCCACGCGCACGATATTGGTCTGCGGCGGGTTGCCGTCACGCACGTGGGCCACGTCACGGATATAGACAACCGCGCCGTTGACCGTCTTGATCGGCATGTCGTTCAAAGCATCGAGCAGCGACGGCGCCGAGTTGGTCTCCACCTGGTACTCGAAGCGGTCGAGCTTGATCGTGCCCGAGGGAGCGATCAGATTCTGCGCCGCGATCGCGTTCACCACGTCGGACGGCGATAGTCCCTTGGATTGCAGGGCGTTCAGATCCAGGTCGATCAGAATCTGCCGCTGCTTGCCGCCGACCGGGAAGACCTGTGCCCCCTCGACCGTGGCCATTTGGATCCTGACTGTATTCGTGGCCAGGTCATTCAATTGCTGCTCGTTCAGGCCTTCCCCGGACATGCCCAGTTGCAGCACAGGAACGCTCGAGGCGTTGTACTGGTTGATAAAAGGCGGCAGCGATCCCGGAGGAAGCATTCTCAACACAACTTGGCTGACAGCGGTGACCTGGGCCATGGCCAGGCCGATGTTCACATTGGGGTGAAAGAAGATCTTGATGATTCCAAGGCCGACCAGAGAGGTCGACTCCATATGATCGATGTCGTTCACCGAACTGGTCAGAATCCTCTCGGAGGGAGTCACCATGCGGTTGGCGATCTGGTCCGCCGAGAGACCGGTGTAGCCCCACGTTACAGTCACCACCGGAATGCCAATGTTGGGAAAGATGTCCGTCGGCATCGATTCGATGCTGAAGACACCGAGAATCAAAATCAGCAGCGCGAAGACGACAAAGGTATAAGGCCGCCGTAGCGCAAGCCGGACCATCCACATCATACGGCTGGTTTTCGCTCCTCGGCCGGCGGTCTGATGGCATTCAGTCCCGTGCGTGGCCCGCCATCGACCCCGGCAATTCCCCGGGCCGGAATAGAACCCTGCTCCAGCTCGCGCCGGTCCCTGCATACCAGGCCGGCGCGCGCAGATGCAGTGTTCCGGCCCGGCGCTCCAATGAACATACTATGGTAGCTGAAAGACAATCGCGGTGAGAACGCGCACAGGAATACGGCTGCTCCAGAAACGCCCCGTGATCTTTATGATGCCCAGCCCGCCGATCGGGGATGCCCACGCGCGGGACGGCCCGGCCTTCGCAGATGCGGCCCCGGCGGCCGCGTCACCTGCCGGAGATCGTCTTCCCGCGAAAAACCGATTTGCGGCGAGTGTCCTGAGACGCCGCGATGCGTCTAACGGGCATGCCGGCAGGTGTGGAGAAGTGCACAGGCTTCGCGGCCCGCCTGGTTCCGGTAGACTGTGAGATGGGTTCCAACCACGGAATTCACCCCCGTTGCTGGCGTCGAGCCGGGCGCAGATTCCGTGACAAGGGCGCGGTCCTTGCCAGCGGTCTGTGCGCCGGCTTGGGCGGGGTGGCCGTGGTCCTGTAGAATCGATCTTTCCGTGAGGTTAGACCGGATTCTCAACGGAAAGACCCGATTTTCAGCGATTGAGGGTGGGCATATTCTTCCTGTGAAGCCGAACGATGGAACGATTGCGAAACTGTGCGCGCCGCAGGGCTTACCCCCGGTAAAGATCGTGCGCACCTCCATCTCCAGAGCCTGGGCCGCGGCGGGACGCTTGGCGCGTGTCTCTCTGGTGCTGGCGCTGGCCGCGGGCGCCGCTTCGGCGCTGGCGCAGACCTCCGACACGATCTCCGAAATCCGCGTCATCGGCAATCGCCGCATCCCCAAGGAGACCATCGTCGCCCGCATGTTCACCCACCCGGGCGACACCTTCGATCCCATCTCCATCGAGCGCGATTTCAACTCCCTCTGGAACACCAGCTATTTCGAGGATCTGCGCATCGAGCGCGAGGACTCCGAGAGGGGCATTATCCTCAACGTCTTTGTCCGCGAGAAGCCCACGATTCGCGACATCGCCTATAAGGGCAACAATTCGGTCACCAACTCCGACATCCTCGATCGCTTCAAGAAAGAAAAAGTCGGGCTGTCGGTGGAGAGTCAGTACGATCCCACCAAGATCAAGCGCGCCGAGACGGTCATCCGGGCGATCCTGGCCGAGCACGGGCACCAGTTCGCCACCGTCAAGACCGACGTCAAGACCATCCCGCCGGCCTCGGTGAACATCACCTTCAACATCAAGGAAGGGCCGGTCGTCAAGGTGGGCAAGATTGCCTTCGTGGGCAATCAGCACCTCAAGGCGCTCTACTTGCGGCGCGCCATGAAGAATCTCAAGCCCATCGGCATTCCCTATTCGATCTTCTTCGAGGATCTCTTTCCCCAGACCTACGACTCTTCGAAACTCGAAGAGGACACCGAGCGGGTGCGCCAGGCCTACCGCGACAGAGGCTATGCCTCGGCCGCCGTCGAGCAGCCCAAGACCCAGGTTCGCGACCAGGGCGGATTGAACTGGTTCACCTTCCGGCCCAACAAGGGCAAGCGCATCGATGTCCAGATGACCATCGAGGAGGGAGGCCGCTACCGCCTCGCCGCCATCACTTTCACTGGCAACAAGCAGATCACCAACCTGAAGGGTCTGCGCGCCACTTTCCCCATCAGGGACGGCGACTGGTTCAGCGCTACGGAAATCCAGAAGGGCCTGGAAGCCCTCAAAAAGGCCTACGGCAGCCTGGGCTACATTAACTTCGGAGCCATCCCCAAGCTGACCTACGACGATCAGAAGAAGACCGTGTCCATGAACATCGACATCGACGAGGGCAAGCAGTTCTTCGTCTCGCGCATCGAGTTCCAGGGGAACACCATCACCCGCGATCGCGTCATCCGCCGCGAGCTGATGCTCGACGAGGGTTCGGTCTACAACTCCCAACTCTGGGAGTACAGCCTGCTCCGCCTCAACCAGCTTGAGTATTTCGAAGCGCTCAAGGTCGATCAGGACTCCGAGGCCCATCAGGATCCAGACGCCGGCACCGTCGATCTGCTCCTCAAGGTGAAAGAAAAGGGCAAGAACTCCATCGGCCTGAACGGCGGCGTGAGCGGGTTCTCGGGCGCTTTCCTGGGCGTCAACTACGCCACCAACAACTTCCTGGGATTGGGCGAAACCCTCAGCCTGCAGGCCAACCTGGGCAGCATCAGCCGCACCTTCCTTTTCGGTTTCACGCAGCCCTACCTCCGTAACCGTCCCATCAACCTGGGATTCCAGATCTTCAACAACAAGCAGGACTACAACGCGGCCAAGAACTATTCGGCGACGACGGGAGCTTCGCTGAATCTGACCGACGCGGAAAGATCGCTCACGCAAAACTACAACGTGGGCTCCGACGGGTTCAATTTCTCCGTCAGCTACCCGCTGAAGAAACACGCCTTCCAGCGCGTGGGCATCACCTATTCGTGGACCAAGTCGTCCATCACGACCTTCAGCACCGCCTCGCAGACCTACTTCCAGACCATCGCCTTCCGCTCCGGAGTGCAGGGATCGAACCCGCTGGCGGGCATCATCAACAGCTCGATCTCGCTCAGCTACTCGTACGACACGGTCAGCAATCCGCTCCGTCCACGCGAGGGCAAGGAATACACCGCCTTCCTCCAGGCCTCCGGCATCTGGGGCAGTGTGCGCTACGTCAACCCGGTGGTGGCCTATAAGCGCTTCATCCCGATGCACTACCTGGTCCCCTCGAAGGAGGGGCACAACGTGCTCGGCGTTCGCGCGCAACTGGGCTACATCCAGGGCTTCGGCGGCGCCGTGGCTCCGCCCAACAACCGCTTCTACGCCGGCGGCGAAATGGAACTGCGCGGCTTCGACGTTCGCGGCGCCACGCCCTACGGCTACGTGCCCACACGGGTCAACTTCCAGCTCACCAATCCCGACGGCAGTTGCGTCCCGCGCGACCCCACCAATCCTCAAGACAACCAGTGCATTGAGGTGCCGCTCCCCATCTATGGCATTGCCTCCGTTGGCGGCGATACCAACCTGACCGCGAACGCCGAATACCGCATCCCGGTCGTCGGACCCTTCACCTTTGCCTTCTTCGACGACTTCGGCATCGACGCGGCGGTCAACCACGGGCAGTTGGAGCAGAGCCCTCAGGGCTTTGCTGCTCTCACGGCCCCCCTCTACGGCTGCCCGGTCTACAACAGCGGCGCCTGCCAGGGCGGCATTCCCGGATCCAAGGTCGGATTCAAGAAGAACATCCACCTGGTCGAAGGGACCAACCTCGTTCCCCGCATGTCGGTCGGCGCCGAGCTCTCCGTGCTCATGCCCATCATCAATGCGCCCTTCCGCCTCTACTATGCATACAATCCGCTCCGCCTTTATGAGAGGCCCTACTGCAACGACGTCACCCTGGGCCAGAAGCAGCTAAGCTGCGCCGCGCAGTTGATCACCCGGGACATGTTCCCCCCGGGCGGCGCCGGCGACTACACCTTCCAGGAGGCGATCCAGGCCTACGGCGCGCAGAACATCTTCCGCGAACCGCGCAAGACCTTCCGCTTTACCGTCTCCACCACCTTCTGATCGCCGCTCGACTCCATGGGTCTGTGGGCCGGCCATGTGACCGGCCCTCGGCGTTTTCCGGGCCAATCGACCGTTTCGCGCGGATAAGCAGACAATCGACCGCCAGGATGCTTGACTCGCTTCCGGCTTGGCGCGAAACTTGCGGCCATGCAGACACTTGGATTGTCCGGTGAGAGCCGCCGCTCCGACGGCCCCGTCAAGAGCATCTTCTGGCCCACGGTGGATAACGCATGGGACGTGGACTACCTCGGCCATCAGGGCTTCTGGATTTGCGCGGTTGTCGCCGTCATTCAGTTGGCCGCCGGAGTGCTTTCCGGCAGCCCCTTCATCATGGCGATTTACCTGGTGACGGCGCTGATTTTCTTTGTCGGAGGCATGGGCGTTCGCGAGGCAAGCTGGCCGGCCGCGGCCATGGTCTTTGGCTTGTTCTCCACCGGTCTGCTCAACACCATGGCGTCGGGCCGGCTCCCCGGGATTCTGTCCATCCTTGTTGCCGGCGTGCTCTTGTCCAACGTTCGCGCGGCCTTCCTGGCCTCGGAATGGAGGCCCGCCAGCGAGGGCGAGGACCGGCCCACGCGTTTCAACGAATCCCTGACGGACAAACTCGTCGATCAGTGGCCCGCGAAGCTTTGGCCGCGTCTGCAGCCCTACTTCTTTTCCGTGGCGTCGGCAATTTTGGCCTTGGAGCTGATTGGGCTCGGGCTGGCGGTCTGGCGCCGCTTGGCCAGCCTCTCGATTGGCGTGCACCCATCGCCCTGACACGGTTCCCGTCCTCGCTGGTCCCGGATCCCGGCCCCCGATCTCTGTTCCTCGCTCCCTTGCTCTCCGTCTCTCGCGTTTGACGCTCCCAACCCGGCCACCTATAATCGCCTTTAGTTCCCGGCCATGCCTCCGTGCGCGTGTCTTTTGTGCAGGCATTATGGCGGACGGAGCCTCTTGTGCATTCCCTGAGATGCCGTGGCCCAAATCCGTCGCACCGGAGGGACCGGCCCACGGGAGCCCTGAAGGAGTTATTGATCCGCATGAAGCGTCTGTCGTTGTTCGCCCTTTTGTTCGCTGTGGCGTCTCTCATTCCTGCCGTCGGCCAAACACCCGCTGCGCCGCCGGCTCCGGCTGCCGGCCCCGCCAAAGTCGCGGTTATCGCCTTCCAGGCTGCAGTCACCTCGACCAACGAGTTCCAGCGCAACTTCGCCGACCTGCAGAAGAAGTACGAGCCCAGGCGCCAGCAGCTCAAGAGTCTCAGCGACGAGATCGACGCCCTGACCAAGCAGTTGCAGGACCAGGGCGCGCAGTTGAACGATGCTGAGCGCGTCAGCCGTGCCCGCGCCCTCGACGAGAAGAAAAAGCGTCTGGACCGCGACTCCCAGGACGCGCAGAGCGACTATCAGGCCGACATGCAGCAGTTGTTCAACAGCCTGGCGACCAAGGTGGGCGCGCTCATGACCGACTATGCCGACAAGCACGGCTTCACGCTGGTGCTCGACGCGGGCAACGACCAGAACCAGACAGTGCTTTATGCCGTGCCCTCGACCGACATCACCAAGGCCGTCATCGACGCGTACAACCAGAAGTCGGGCATTCCTGCGCCGCCTCAGCAGGGAGCGGGCCAGGCTCCCGTGGATGCGCCGCAACCGCAGCCTGCTTCGCACTAAGGCATTGAAGGGAAACATCGTCCATGGAGGGCGGCTGCGGCCGCCCTCCACGTGTTGGAGTCTGTCTTTCGATCGCCGGCGACGGTTGGCCTTTGTCCGGCCCCGATCCGTTTCCAGCGGCCTATTCCCTATCCTCGCTCCGCTGCCCTATAATCGGCCTAGTTACTACTGACGTCTCCATTCGCGCCTCTCTGATCCCCTGCGCCGTCCGGTGCGGAGTTTCCGTAGAACCTAGGGGCCCCCGGGCGAAGAGTCTTGGTCGCCGGGGGTGGCAAAAGCCGTGAGATTGGTCAGAAGAGTCAGGCTCGTCTTGCGTCTAAGAGATGAGCCGCACAGGAATTCCGAAGGAGCTTGAACCGCAAATGAAGCGCTCGCTAGCACTCGTTCTGACGCTGGCCTCAGGCCTTGCCCTGAGCGCCGTTGCCCAAATGCCCGTTGCGCCGGCCGCTTCGGCTGCGCCGGCCGCCGTACCCGCACCTCCCGCGAAGATCGCTGTAATCGCTTTTCAACAGGCCGTCGGCCTGACCAACGAGGGGCAGCGCGACTTTGCCGACATGCAGAGGAAGTACGCCCCCAAGGAAGCCGCTCTCAAGGCCCTCAGCGAGGAGATCGACAAGCTGACCAAGCAGTTGCAGGACCAGGGGGCAACCCTGAGCGAGATCGAACGCAACACCCGCGCCAAGGCCATCGACGAGAAGAAGAAGCAGCTCGACCGCGAGACCGAGGACGCCCGGAATGCGCTCCAGCAAGACATGCAGGACTTGATGGGTAACCTTCAGGCGAAGGTGTACGACGTGATGCAGTCCTACGCCGAGCAGCAGGGATTCACCCTGATCCTCGACGTTTCCCAGCAGCAGACGCCCGTGCTTTTCGCCAGCAAGGCCACTGTGATCACTCAGCAGGTGATCGACGCCTACAACCTCAAGTCCGGCGTGCCTGCTCCGGTACAGCAGCCTGCCGCCGAGGCGCCCAAGCCCAGGGGTCCCGCGGCTCCGGCCCGTCCTGGGGCCACAGTCGCCAAGCCGCCCGTGTCGCACTGAGGTTCTGGCGCCCGCGTCTCTCTCAGGCCCCGCTTGCAGGGGCCTGTTCCTTGGCCGCATCGTCCCCGCAGCTTTTGTGGAAAAAACTGTGGATTTTCCCTGGGCGGCCACTGGAGAGCCTTCGGGCTTCTCCCTTGCGGGGTTCGGTCTCCCGCAAGAAATAGGCATAACTTCTTATTTTTGAATGAAGTCTGACCGTGTGTCTTCGTTGCGTTGCCGAGGCTCGCCGCGACCGGACCCCTCTGCGGGGCAGCCCAGCTTTCCACAGTCGAACATGAATCTTCTATGACAGGAGCCGCCGGCGGGGAGGCTGCTGGCATTATTTCTGCTGTTCTTCTCCCACGCGCAGCACCGCCAGGAAGGCCTCCTGGGGAATGTCGACCTTCCCGATCCGCTTCATACGCTTTTTGCCTTCCTTCTGTTTTTCCAACAGCTTGCGCTTGCGCGTGATGTCGCCGCCGTAGCACTTGGCCAGCACGTTCTTGCGCAACGGGCTCACCGTTTCGCGGGCGATGACCTTGGCTCCGATAGCCGCCTGGATCGCCACTTCGAATTGCTGCCGCGGGATCAGTTCGCGCATCTTCGAGACCAACGCCCGGCCGCGCTCATAGGCGTGATCGCGGTGCACGATGATCGAAAGCGCGTCCACCGGCTCGCCCGAGACCAGCACGTCCAGCTTCACCATCGGCGATTCCCACTCGCCCGCAAGCTGGTAGTCGAGCGAGGCGTATCCCCGCGAAATCGACTTCAGCCGGTCGTAGAAGTCCAGCACGATCTCGTTCAATGGCAGCTCGTAGCTCAGCATCACCCGCGTCGGCGTCACGTATTCGAAGTTGATCTGCTTGCCGCGTTTCTCCTCCACGAGCTTGAAGATTCCGCCCACGTATTCCTCGTTGGTCAGGATCTTGGCCGCGATCACCGGCTCCTTGATGCTGGCGATGCTCTGCGGCTCGGGCCAGCGCGAAGGGTTGTCGACCTCGACCGCGCTGCCGTCGGTCAGTGTGATGTGGTAGCGGACGCCCGGCGCCGTGGTGATCAGGTCCAACTCGTACTCGCGCTCCAGCCGCTCCTGGATGATCTCCATGTGCAGCAGTCCCAGGAACCCGCAGCGAAAGCCGAAGCCCAGAGCGACAGAACTTTCCGGCTCGAAGAAGAACGACGAGTCGTTGAGCCGGAGTTTCTCGAGAGCATCGCGCAGCAGCGTGTGCTCGTGTGCGTCCACCGTGTAAAGCCCCGAAAAAACCATCGGCTTGATGTCTTCGAACCCCGGCAGCGCTTCGGAGGCCGGTGCGGCGTCGTCGGTGATCGTGTCGCCGATCTTGGTGTCGCCCACGGTCTTGATGGTCGCGGCGAAGAACCCGACCTCGCCCGCCGTCAGCTCGCCGATCTCCACCGGCTTCGGGCAGAGCACGCCCATCGACTCGATCTCGTAGGCCTTTCCGTTCGACATCAGCCGGATGCGCTGGCCCTTGCGCATCGTCCCCTGCATCACGCGCGCCAGCACGATGACCCCGCGGTAGGCGTCGAACCACGAATCGAAGATGAGCGCCTGCAGCGGCGCCTCCGGGTCGCCCTTGGGCGGCGGCAGCCGGTGCACGATCGCTTCCAGCACCTCGGCCACTCCCTGGCCGGTCTTGGCGCTCACCGGGATCGCGTCGGTCGCATCCAGTCCCACCGCCTGCTCGATCGCCTCCTGGGTGCGCAGGATGTCAGCCGACGGCAGGTCGATCTTGTTGATGACAGGGATGATCTCAAGACGGTGGTTGATGGCCAGGTAGGCGTTGGCCAGCGTCTGTGCTTCCACGCCCTGGCTGGCGTCCACCACCAGCAGCGCGCCTTCGCACGAGGCCAGCGAGCGCGAGACCTCGTAGCTGAAATCCACGTGGCCCGGCGTATCGATCAGGTTGAGCTGGTAGGTGTTGCCGTCCCGCGCCTTGTACATCATGCGCACGGCGTGCGCCTTGATGGTGATGCCTCGCTCCCGCTCCAGGTCCATATCGTCCAGGATCTGGGCTTGCATCTCGCGGCCGGTCACCGAGCCCGTCAGCTCCAGCAGCCGGTCGCTCAGCGTCGACTTTCCGTGGTCGATGTGCGCAATAATCGCGAAATTGCGTAGAAAACGGGCGTCCATGGGAGGGCTTTCGGAGGGCTTACCAGGGGAATTACCCGCTCAATTTGCGGTGCGCCCGCCGCGGTTCATCCTCCATGGCATAGCTTATCATCGGCATAGTGCCTCAAGTGACCTCATCCGGGCCCCTTTGGCCGTGCTTTTCAATGCGCCAGCCGTGGCGGCGATTCCTTTTGCCGGGTTGCGCCCTGCTGGTCTTCTGCCTGGCCGGCTGCGCGCCCACCGGGAGCGCCAGCGCCCCTGCCAGCCAGCCGAAACCGGCCACCGCGCCCGCCCTGCCCGCGGCGCCTGCCCCGCAAGCGGCAGCCCCCGCCCCACCCCCCCCACCCAGCGCCGAGCAGCAACGCGTCCGCGTCCTCATCGAGCAGGTCGAAGCCGCCTATGCCCGCGGCGAGGCGAATTACCGCAGGGGCAAGCTGGCCGAGGCCAAGGTCGAATTCGATCGCGCAGTCGACCTGATGCTTTCAAGCGGCCTCGACATCCATGCCTCCCCGCAGTTGCAGGACGAATTCGACAAGATCGTCGATCAGGTCAACGCCCTGGAGATGGAGGCGCTCAAGCAGGGCAATGGATTCGTGCCCAAGGAAGAAGAAACCCCCTCGGAGGCGGCCAGCGACGTCACCTTCGCCGCTGACCCCAACCTTGTTGCAAAGGCCACGGCCGAGCTGGCGACCACCAAGTCCGACCTGCCCCTGGTGGTCAACGACTTCGTGGCCTCGTACATCAACTTTTTCGCCAATACCCAGAAGGGCCACAACACGCTCCTGCACTCCTTCGAGCGCTCCGGGCACTACAAGGCGATGATCCAGCGCGTTCTGGCCGATGAGGGCGTGCCGCAGGACCTGATCTACCTGGCCGTCGCCGAATCGGGCTTCCAGCCTCGTGCCGTCAATCGCCGCTCCCGCGCCGGCGGAATGTGGCAGTTCATGCCCCGCGGCCAATACGGCCTGGAGCGCACGCCCTACGTCGACGAGCGCTTCGACCCCGAAAAATCCACCCGCGCCTACGCCCGTTACATGAAGTTCCTCTACGACCAGCTCGGCGACTGGTACCTGGCCATGGCTGCCTACGACTGGGGTGCGGGAAATGTGCAGCGCGCCGTCGAGAAGACCGGCTACGCCGATTTCTGGGAGCTCTACAAGCGCCACGAGATGCCCCGCGAAACCGGCAATTACGTGCCGGAGATTCTGGCCGCCATCATGGTCGCCAACCACCCCGATCAATATGGCTTCAACGACGTGACCCTTAATCCTCCGGTGCTCACCGACACGGTGACCGTGAACTACTCCATCAGCCTGCGGCTGGTCTCCGATTTGGTGGGCTCGCCGGTCGATGAGATCGAGGCCCTGAATCCCAGTCTCCTTCGCTCGGTCACCCCGCCGGAGACCTCTTTCGACCTCCATCTGCCCGCCGGCACGGCTACGCTCTTCCAGCAGCGCGCCGCCCTCATCCCCGAAGCCAAGCGCAACGCGTGGCGCTACCACCCCGTTGTTGCCGGAGACTCGCTGGCTTCGGTGGCGCAGGAGTATCGCGTGACGGTGGCGGAACTCGCATCGGCCAACCAGCTCAAGCCAGGGGACAGCATTGCGGGTCTCGATGCTCTCGCCGTGCCCGTCCCGCCGGCGCCCGAGCGCATCGTCAACACCCGGCTCTACACCGTCCGTCGCGGCGATACGCTGGTCACCATCGCCGACCGTTTCGGCGTCTCGCTCAGCCAGTTGCGCCGCTGGAACGGCATCCCCTCCGGTGTTAAGGTCCAGCCCGGCCGCCGCCTCCGCGTGGCCGAACCCGCGCCCACGACCCGGTCTTCCGCTCGCCGGCGGAAGACCTCCGCAACTGGCGCAAAGACTGGCTCGGCTGCTCCTGCCAACGCCTCGGCGCCCAAGTCCGGTCAGGTCACGCCCGCGCACAAACCGGCCGGCGCCGCGACCGCGAAGAGCCAGTCCCACACCGCGAACGCCACATCGAAGGCCAGGAGCAATTCCGCGCACAAATCTACCGCGCGCCCCAAGACCTCCCACTAGGAAAAATGCGCGGCAACCCTCATTCCATGCTTCAGTTTTTCTTGTTTTGTGGTTAAGCTAAGGCTACAATCGCTTGCGCGAGCAAGACGGACCTCCGTTGCTCAGCGAAAATGCGAACCAATCAGGATCAGCGGCGACCCGCTGGAGGCGATGGGATGGACGAAGTGTTCAAGATGTACGCAATGAGTGGT
>JBEKUS010000031.1:0-38615 GCA_049514795.1 Occallatibacter sp. | reverse complement strand
ATCCGCCGAACGTCGTGTCGAGCCACTGGCCCGGCGCGCTGCCGGTGGGGTTGGGCAGTAACGTGGCGCCCTCGAGCACGTCGGCCTGCTTCAGGTTGTTCCCCGGCATGGTGATGCGCCAGGTGGCGGCGCGAGCGTGCAGCGCGGCAACCTGCGAGGCATCGCGGCGTAGCGTCAGAGAGAGCGCCTCGGCCACGGCTTCCCGCGTCAGGTCGTCTTCGGTCGGCCCCAGGCCGCCCATGACGACGACAATATCGGCGCGGCCGAGAGCCGTCTTGATCGCGTTCACCAGGTCCTTGCGCCGGTCGCCGACCACCGTCTTGAAGGCGACGCTGACGCCGAGCCCGTTGAGTTTCCCGGTCAGGGTCAGGGAATTGGTGTCCTGGCGGAACGGGGTGAGCATCTCGGAGCCGACGGCGATGATTTCGGATTTCATAAATCAGCAATTAGCTCTTAGCCATTAGCCAGTTTCGTTGTGGATTTCCCGTATGCTCTTGGATCGCTTGCTGACTTCACGACCGCCCGCTCCCGCACGACTGAAGCTAGAGGCTAAGAGCTAACGGCTAGAAGCTAGAACAGACTCAGCCCCTCGACTCCCAAATCCACATCATAAACGGCTTCGTTGGTGGCCAGAATCGCCGTGCCCGCCGGCGAGAACGCGATGCCCACGAGGTTGTTCCCGGCCAGGACGAACTCAGCCTCGCCCTGTGGCGTCACGCGGACCAGCCCATGCCGCCCGCGCAGGCACGCCGCCACGCAGATATCGCCCTCGCGCGTCAGCGCCAGTCCCTGCGGACGCCCCAGCCCGCGGAACCACGCCCGGGTGTCGCCGTTCGGCTCAATCGCCCAGATGGCCTCGTTCGATCCCAGCGACGGGGCGGTCACAAACAGCGTCCCTGCGGCGTTCACGGCCAGGTGATACGCGGCCACGCTCGGCTCCAGCGTCGCGTGCACGAAGATCTTCCGCTCGGGGTTGATCTTGAAGATCGTGCCGCTGCGGTCGCCCACAAACAGGTTGCCCTCGGCGTCGAACACCGCGCCCGTCGCCACTCCCATGCCCTCGGCGTACACGGTGAAGTCGCCGGTCGCGTCCACGCGGTAGACGTTGCCCTCCGCGCGTGAGGTCACAAACAGTTCGCCGTCCGGATGAAACGCCAGCCCGGTCGCGTTCAGGATGCCGGTGACAAATGGCGTGGCGCGGCCGTCGGGGCTCACCCGCACCACCGAGACCGGCGTCATCTTGCCCCGCGGTCCGGAGATCGTTGCGTACACCATGCCCGACCGGCTGACGGCGGGGCTGGTCACCGGGTGCAGGCCGTCGCTCAACTGGCGCGCCACGCGCAGCCCCGCGGCATTCGAAGTCCCCACCGGGGTCCGCACCTCAACAAGCCCCGTGGAAGCCTCCGCGGGAACGCGGAAAGCCAGCCGCGTCGGCCGGCTCATCAGCACGTGCGCCGGCTGGTCGTCGACAAAGACGCTCGGCATGCCGAACCCGTCCGGTCCGAGCGAAATTCCCGTCAGCTCCACTTCGCCGTTTGGCAGCGCCGCCGCGGGGAAGACGTCGTCGACGCGCGGCAGTAGGCCGGCGTTGGGAACGGATTGCGGTGAGGCCAGATCCATGTCAGAACCAGATGCGCACAACGGACGCTATGAACAAAGCATACAGTCCGGCGGCCACGTCGTCGAAAACGATGCCCCAGCCGCCCGGCAGCCGCTCGATCCGGCGTAATGGGAACGGCTTGGTGATGTCGAACAGCCGGAAGAGCACGAGCGCGATCAGTCCGTGGCGCCAATCGACCGGGCTGCCCACGAGCGCGATCCATTGCCCGATCACCTCGTCGATGACCACGAAGCCCGGATCGATGCGCCCGCTTTCGCGCTCGACGATCGTCGCCGCGGGGACGCCAATCACCGTCGCCGCCACGATCCCGATGGCCAGCGCAACGAACAGCGCTCCCGGCGTGGGATGCGCGAGCCACGCATACGCCGCCCACAGCAGCACCGCCGCCACCGATCCCCACGTGCCGGACCCGGGCTTGCCGTAGCCCGCGCCGAAGAACGTCGCAGCCGCGTATGCCCAAAACGTCTTCTTGCCGCTCGTGCTTTGGAGCTTCTCCCGCTCCTCGCCTGCGGACGAACTCTCAGCTTTCATTCGACCCTCCGCTTCGCAGGGCGCTGGGATTGCCCAGGTCCTCCAGCACCTCGGGATCGATCACCGGCGAGCTGATCTTGTAAGCGCCCGAGGCCCACTTGCCGAGATCGATCTTGCGGCAGCGGTCGCTGCAGAAGGGGAAGTCTTCGTCGGCGAGGCGGACGATCATTGCGCAGGTGGGGCAGCGCAGGAGCTTGACGGATTTCTTTCGTGTGGGCATGGATCAGACCGCGCGCCATCGCCGCGGTCAACCCCTATGGTAGCGCGCGGGGTTGCCGGTCCGGCAGGTTGGCCGGTAGGCTGTGTGCATTCGTTCCAACGGAGGGCCGGATCTTGGAGAACCTTGACGCGACAGGAATGCAGGCTGTGACAACCTACGCACCGGCGCGCATTTTGCTGCTCGGCTTGGTCTGGTCGATCTTCGGACTGATGATTTTGGGTATGGGCGCACTCGCCGTGTGGGCGACGTACGGCGGCGACATGCGGCCCACCAAGCCGGGCGATATGCCGGAATGGTGGATGTATGGTGTGGGCGCGGCACTGGCCTTCGGCGGTTTTGCCCTGATCAGCGGCGGATTGGGCCGCATGGTGAGCGCGTTCGCGCGCGAATGCTATTTCATGGCCGGGCCGGATGGAATCGCCATCCGCGTGCCTAAGCAGGGGTGGTTCGGGCGATTCCGGGTGATGGAATACCGCGTTCGCTGGAACGAGATCAGCCAAATTGTTCGCTTCGTCCAGCGGGTCAATTTGATCCCGGTGTCGAGCGAGTTGCAGATCCATCTCGAGACCGGAAACCGAATTGGCATCGCGCGGCACTACTTCCGCGATGGCGTAAAAGCGATCCAGCAAAAGCTCGCGGCCATTGCAGCGACCTTCGGCCGGTAGAGCGGCACGCGTCACATTGTTTTCAGCAGCGACTCCAGGCGCTTCAGCGCTTCGGCGCGCGCGGTCGAGTTCGCGGGATTCGTGTTCGCCGGATCCTCGCCGGCGCGCATGAAGCCGTGTCCCGCGGCGTCGTAGGTGACGGGATCGTAGACCTTGCCCGCCGCGGCCATCGCAGCCTTTGTGTCGGGAACCGTCGCCGTGATGCGTGCGTCGTTGCCGGCATAGAATCCGTAGACCGGCGCGGCGATGCCCTTCAGCGCATCGGTCGCCGGCGGAGGCCCATAAAATACGAACGCCGCGCTCAGGTCCTTGCGCTCGGTGGCGAAGCGGAACGATTGTCCTCCGCCCCAGCAGAAGCCGATCACAGCGAGCTTGCCGTTGGCTGCGGGAAGCTTGAGAGCGTAGTCTGCGGTCGCGTTCAGGTCGGCGGTCACGGTCGCGGCGTCGAGCCCGCTGACGGCCTTGATCGTTGCTTGCTGATCCGCGAACGTGCTGGAGCCTCCGCCGTTCGGGCCGAAGCCGGAAAGCAGGTCGGGCGCGATCACGATGTAGCCCTTGGCGGCGATGTCGTCGGCCATCGAGCGAGCCCAGTCGCTCAGCCCGAAGATTTCGTGGATGAGCACGACGACCGGCGCCTTGTGACTCACTTCGGGATAGACCACGAAGGCGTCGACGGTGCGCGAACCGTACTTGACCTTCACCCATTCCTGGTGCCGCGGCGACTTGTTCAGGATCGTCTTGGCCCAGTCCTGCGCGAAGGATTGGGGGGCGGTGAGAGCAAGCGCGGCGCAGAGAAGCGCAGCCGCAACGCGGGCGAGGTGGGGAAGCAGAGTTTTCATGCGGGAAGGATACACCATCGGACGAAGAAGCGATTCGGCGGATGAGGGACGAGACCAGAGACCGGAAATTCGCGTCACGATTTCCAGAACGGCGAGGGGCCGATCCACTGCATGTCGTAGCGGTTCATGAAATCGGCGGTGGCGGCAACCGAGGGGTTCTGCGCGCCGTCGATGAAGTACTGCTCCATTTTGTCCGCCGGGGTGAAAGCGATAAGCATGTGCGCGGGCGCGCCCACCGCGGAGAAGGTGTGAGGGATGCGGCGCGGGGCGAGGACGGACTCGCCGGCGTGGAGCGTGAGCCGCTGATCGCCAACCTGGAAGATCACTTCGCTTTCCATGACGTAGAACCACTCCTCCTGTGAGTAATGAAGATGGAGAGCCGGTCCAGCGCCTGGCGTCAGATTCCTGTGCTCGATAACGAAGAGGTTGCCGCCCGTGTCGCTGGCCGAGACCTTGAAAGTGAGCGAGCTGAACCCGAGCGGATGGGGGTGGCCGAAACGGTCTTCGCCCGCACCCACGGGGTGGAGCACAGGTGTGGGCGGCGCGGCGGATTGGGCGATGAGATCGTGCAGAGCTGCAACTGGAAAAACAGATGCGGCGGACATGAGGAAGCTGCGGCGGGGGATGGCCATGCGCTAATGATAAGGCAGGGAACAAGAGACCGAAGGAACAAATGAGCAGAAATTTGGGAGCGGGCGAGCCAGCAGGGCAGCGAGTCACCCAGCCGGCGACGCTACGGAGTGTGAGCGAGGCTACGGCTCAGGGGCGAGGATGCGCGCCACGAGGTCGTAGTCGTGGCTCTCGGTGACTTCCGCGCGGTAGAAGCGGCCTTCCTCGAGCGCGTCGAACGGGCCGAAGTCGTTGATGTAGACCTTGCCGTCGATCTCGGGCGCGTGAAACTGGCTGCGGCCCTCCCACAGGAGCGGCGTCTCCGCGCTGGGGCCTTCGGCGAGCAGCGTCAACCCGCGCCCGACCCACTCCTGCTTCGCCTTGCGCGAGATCGTCTGTTGCAGCTCCATCAGCCGCCGCCGCCGCGACTCGATCGTGCGCCGCGGGACCTGCGAGGTCAGCGAATAGGCCTCCGATCCCTCTTCGTGCGAATAGCTGAAGACGCCGAGCCAGTCGAAGCGCGCATCGGCGATGAACTCCTCCAAAACTTCGAAGTCCGACGAGGACTCCCCCGGAAATCCCACGATGAACGACGTGCGCAACGCGATCCCCGGCACCGCCGCGCGTACCTTGGCGAGCGTCTTGAGAAAAATCCCCGCTCCGCCGCCGCGCTTCATGCGCTTCAGCACATCGGGCGCCGCGTGCTGCAGCGGCAGGTCGAGATACTTGCAGATATTGTCGTGGCGGGCGATGGTTTCGAGCAGCCTCCCGGTGATGCGGTTCGGATAGGCGTAGAGGAAGCGTAGCCAGCGCAGGCCTTCGATCTTCGCCAGCCGGTCGAGCAACGTGGCCAGCCCGTCTTTCAGGCCCAGGTCCTCGCCGTAGCAGGTCGTGTCCTGCCCGATGAGGGTGATCTCGCGAACCCCGCGCGCCACGAGCTGTTCGGCTTCGGCCACCACGGACTCGAACCGCCGCGAGCGGAACTTGCCGCGCAGGTTCGGGATGACGCAGAAGCTGCACGGGCGGTCGCAGCCCTCTGCGATCTTGATGTAGGCCGAGGCCCGCGGCGTCGAAAGGACCCGCGGGGTCTTTTCGTCATAAAGATATGTGGGTAGGAGGTGTGCGGCGCCGGTCCACTCGTCGCGGCGGAAGCGGCCGGAGCGTTCGCGAGCCTCGCCTTCCGCGCGGCCGCCCTTCGGGCCGTTCTGGTTTTGGACGAGTGCAGAGGGGTATCGGGCGTGCCCGGGGGCCTTGTGGGACCCGGCTTGCGATTCCTTTCCGGCCCGAATCTCCGCGGGTGGGCTCGTCAGAATATTGAACGGCGACGGCGCGGTTGAAGAGCTCCCAGGTCCCAAATTCGGGACTTGGGGCACCCATCTGTCCGCGCCTGTCCGCGCATTCGTCAGTCCCGCCGCTTCCAGAATCGCTTCCAGCTCGCCGGTGCCGATGACCGCGTCGACTTCCGGAATGTTCTTGCGGATCTCGTCGCGATAGCGCTCGACGAGGCACCCCGCGACGATCAGTTTCTTCGCGCGGCCTTCGGTCTTGTGCCGCGCCATCTCCAGAATCGTGTCCACCGACTCCTGCTTGGCGGTGTCGATGAAGGAGCATGTGTTGACGACGAGGATTTCGGCATCCTCGGGCCGCGCGGTCAGCCGCGCTCCGGCGCGGTCGACGAGTCCCATCATCACCTCGGAATCGACGAGGTTCTTGGGGCAGCCGAGAGAGACGAATCCCACGGAAGGGGCCGCGGGCGGGGGCGATGACTTCACCTTTTCATTGTAGTGGACCACGAATCGTGGCTCGTGATCCGTGGAGCTTGGACCACGAATCACCGACCACCGACCAAGGTGTCCTTCGTCAACAAGATGCGGCGCAGCCTCAACTGTCCTTGCGGTAGAGAAGGTCGCGGATCGCTTTGCGGCGCGCGGCGTTGACCTCGGCTTCGGCTTTGCGCCCGGCGTAGTCGGCCGACTGGCGGAGCGTCGACTCGGGAGCGCTCTCCGGCTCTCCGCACGAGGGGCAACGATTGGCGAATCCAGGCTTGTCCGGCTTCAACTCAAATTCTTCGCCGCAGATGACGCAGGTTTTGATTGGAAACGGCATGCGCGAAATATGTTAGCCAAAGTGGGCTGTGGAAATCGATAGGCCAAGAGTAGCACGTCAGCAGAGTTGGCAAAATAGACGGCGCTGGCGGAGTCAGCCGGGCATCGCCGACGGATTCCGGGTGCCGACCGCCGCGGCAGACAAACCCGTGCTGCCCACTGTCGCGATGCGTTTCCGTCTCTGAGTCGACGCAAACCGGCGCCGCTAGTTCGCCAGCACCGCCCGGTACCGTACCTTGCCCCTCTTCACCTTCTCGATGGCTACATTCGCCTTCTCCATCGGGAAGCGCTCGGTGATCGCTTTCACGCCGTGGCGCGCGGCCACATCCATCATCTCGCGAATGCGGGCGGGACTGCCCACGGGGCTGCCGCCGATGGTGCGCAGGCCGGAGATGAGCGGGAAGGCATGGACCGAGACCGGAGACGGCGGAACGCCGACGAACCAGAGCTTGCCGTTGGGCCGCAGGGTCTGCAGGTAGGTCCCCCACTCCTGGTCGGCGTTCACGGTGGTCAACAGGAAGTCGAGCGAGCTGGCCACTTCTTTCATGGCCTTCGTCTCGCGGCTGTTCACGAAGTGATGCGCGCCTAGGTCGCGGGCTTCCTGTTCCTTTTCCGCCGAGGTGGAGAAGGCGGTGACCTGAGCGCCAAAAACGCGGGCGAACTGGATGGCCAGATGGCCCAGGCCGCCGATGCCCACGACCCCGACGCGCGACGACGGGTTCACGCCGTTCAGGCGCAACGGACTGTAGACGGTGATGCCGCCACAGAGCAGTGGCGCTGCCTGCTCGCTGGGCAAGGCTTCTGGAATGGGAACCACGAAGCGGGCGTTGGCGCGGACCCGGTCGGCATAGCCTCCGTGGCGATGCACGCAGGTGCCCTCGGCGTTGGCACACAGGTTCTCCTGCCCGCTCATGCACCACTCGCACTGTCCGCAGGAGTTCGACTGCCAGCCCAAGCCGACGCGCTGGCCTACCTCAAGCGAGCGCGCTTCCAGGCCCGCGGCAGTCACCGTGCCGACGACTTCATGGCCCGGAATGAACGGGTACTGGCTGATGCCCCAATCGTTGGCGATCAGGTGAAGATCGCTGTGACAGACCCCGCAGTGTGTAATGGCAATCTCGACCTCGTGGGCGCCGAGTTTGCCCGGTTCGTAGCGAAGCGGCAGAAGTTCCGCACCCGCCGCATGAGCTGCAAGTCCCTGTATCTGAGCCATGATTGCTCCGGAAACCCCAAATAATCTGACTTCTTGCCCGGCAGCTTTCCCCAAAGTGCCGGTACCCCTGGAAGTAAATCAAATTTCCGTTAACCCTAGTTTAATCCTCCGCCCGGCTCAATGTGGAGATTGAGAATCTGGAACCCGGAAAGCACGCCTCCAGCCGGAGCCTCTCCGGCCAGCTCGGCGGATTCGCCGTTGAGCCCTGCGTTCTGCTCGTTGCGCATCGGCTCGATGGCGTTGGCCACCGAAAGCGGCAGGCTGGTCAGTGTCTGGCCGCGGATCTCCGCCTGCGTCTCCGGCGCGAGAAGGCTGACGTAAACGCGATCGGCCGGATGCTGGTTGCGCGCCTCGGCGAGCAAGGCGGCCATGTCAGCGGTTGCGGCGGTCATGCGCGGCTGGTGCAACGTGCGGTCGAGCGTGGCGGCGTCGGAGACCAGCACCCGGAGATTGCCCGCGCCCAGGCGGGCCGGCAGTTTGACGGCAATGCGCACATTGCGCTCCGCCTGGCGCCAGGGTCGCACGGTCGCTTCCACCTCGATGGTATCGCCTGCATGAACCACGTCCGCCGAGACGAGGCGCGCCGAGTCGAGCGCGACCTGAACGTGCCGCGGAACGGCCAGAACGTGCAGGTCGATCGCGCGGATCGTTCCCTGGCGCGCGCCGTTTGCGTAGAGGCGGGTGAACTGGCTCCCGGCGAAAAGCGCGGCTTGCATCGCCGCGGGCATGTTTTCGCCGGCCGGAGCCCACAGGTCGAGCGGAACGGCCGCGAATCCGGCCACATCGACGCTGCCGGTGATGTGATAGCTCTCCGATGCGCTGCTCTCGTTCGACTGCAGCAGGGAATCGTAGAGAACCACCTGGGCGGCCAGCGGCGTCAGCGACGGCTGATCGAGAATCTCGACGTTGACCTTGCGCGGCCCGTTCGGCGAATCGACGGCAATGTGCACGGGAATCATGCGGGCCTCGGCGCCAATCGCGCCGCGGATCGCGGACTCGCGGTCCTCCGAAAACGCGCCCACGGTCGCGCCGGTATTGACGATCTTGAAAGCGTCCAGGGGCGAAGCGAGCGTGGTCACGACCTCGGCAGCCGTCATGGGCAGCGAGACCGGCCCGGCCCCGAGTATGGGATGGCCGCAGGCAAGCAGTTGCTTCGGGTCGACCCAGGTGACCGTGCATGTGGCGGCGACTTCCAGGTCGCCGCGGATCAGTTGTATGCTGACCGCCGAGCCGGGTTCGAGAGCCGGTACGGAGGCGCCGGGCGCCGACGAGCCCGAGCCGGAGAGCGATCCTCCGGCAGCCACCGGCCCCAGAGAGGTTCCCGCCATTTGCTCCTGCCAGTAGCGGATCGCTTCAGGGCGAAATCCGCTCATCACCAGCGGCGTCTCCATCGGCTGCACGGTTGTGCTGCCGCCGGAGAAAGAGCCGCGCCCGGATTCGGCTCTGCTCGGCTCCAGACCTGCGGTACGCGATAGGTCCGCGGTCTGAACATCGCCCGAGGATGAATCGGCCGGCGGCAGGTCGCGGACTTCGAGCATCTGAGCGATGGGCGTAATTCCGGCGATCGGTTCCTTGGCGAACTGTCCGATGCGATAGGAGAGCGAGCCCGCCAATTTGCCATCGATGTAGACGGGGCTGCCGCTCATCCCCGCCACGACGCCGGTGTACTCCGGCTTGGCGCCGTGCAGCCGGGCCAGGATCAGGTCCTGGCCGGGGCCGCGCGCCCCGCGCAGGATGCCGAGAATCTCCACCTCCATGGGCTCGGGCGCCGTTCCTTCAAAGACCGTCCACGCCGTGCCCATCTGGCCGCGGCGAACCTGGCTGAGCGGGAAGAGGCCGGGGTTCAGAGGCGGACCGGACTCGGAGGGCGTACCGGACCGGAGCGGACTCTGCGAAGGCGGCCCCGGCAGAGCTGTAGCCGTTGCGACCTGCGCCGGCAACAGACAGGAAGATAGCGCCAGCGCCAGACCGGAGAACGCGGCCTGCGCGCGAAGGAGGTGGCGGATTTCCCTGGGGCGATGTTTCACGTCTATTAGAGTACAGTGCGTAAGCGGGGCTGGCGGAGTCAGGGAGGCGGGCGAGGCGGCGAGCCGGCAAGTCGGCAAGTCAGCGCGAGAAACAATCGGAATCGCGTATCCTTGTGAGCACGAGAGGTTGTTATGTCAAAGCTGCGTTGGTTGGTCAAAGTACACGGGCGATCGCTGGTTGGACTGGTGCTGCTGACAGGTTTGGCCGTGGCGGCGGCTCCGCGCGTGCGCGCGCAGAGCCAGTCGCCGAGCCAACAGCCCGCGGCGCAGCAGCAGCCCGATCAGTCCGCACCGGCAGCCGGAGGCCCCCAGGGCGACTCCGGCGTGATCGTCGTGCCCAAGAAGCCAGAGAAGCCCGACAATACGCCTCCGCCCGCGCCGGCCGAGCCCAAGTTCAGGAACCCCGTAGACGCCCCCAACTTCAGCCTGCGCGTCGAGGTCCCGGAGGTGACGGTCGATGTGGGCGTTCTGCTGCAAAAGACCCATCAGTTCGTGCCCGGGCTCAAGCCTTCGAACTTCCGCGTCTACGAGGACGGCGTGGCGCAGAAGGTCGAGGGCTTCCGCCGTACCGAAGCGCCGATCACGGTGCTGATCCTGATGGAGTACGCGGCGCGCGGTTATGCCTTCAGAGTGGATGCGCTGAGCGCGGCATGGGAGTTTACGCAGCAACTGCGGCCGCAGGACTACGTGGCCATGATGACCTTCGACCTGAACACGCACGTCGTCAGCGACTTTACCCAGGACAAACACCAGATCCAGTCCGGCATCAACCGGTTGGGCAACGAGATCTACATGCCCGCCGCGTTCAGCGAGACGGCGATCTTCGATGCGCTCAACGAATCGCTCGACCGGATGGCGCGCATCCAGGGCCAGAAGTACATCGTCCTCATCGCCTCCGGCGTCGACACCATGTCCAAGCTGACGCTCGACGAGATTCTGAAGAGAGTGAAGGCTTCGAGCAACATCTCCGTCTTCACGGTATCCACCGGCGGGATGCTGCTGGCGATCACCGAGGGGCGGGGGGGCATGGAGGGCGGTATGCGCGACATGACCTACCTGCAGGCCGCAAATCAGATGAAGACTTTCGCCGACCTGACCGGCGGCATGCACTTCGAGCCGCGCTTCAGCGGCGAGCTGCCCGACGATATGAGAGAAATCAACCAGAACATCCGCGCCAAATACGAGCTGGTGTATCACCCCTCGAACGCCAAGCAGGACGGAACATGGCGCAAGATCCACGTCGAGCTGGTCGACGATGAAGGCTTGCCTCTGCGCATGCAGGACGAGAAGCACAAGCCGCTGAAGTACGAACTGATCTTCCGCGAGGGCTATCGCGCCCGCCAGGAAGTCGAATAAACGGCTCTCTGTTGCCCCCGACTCGGCCCGCCGGCATCCACCCTACCCGCCGCCGTTCCAGAATGCGGTCCATTTGCGCCGTTGCTGCCCGCGCGCGTGACTCCTGTCACCCCGCGCCATTCGGCGCGCCACTATGATGAAAGGTCGCATGGCGATGAGACGCTATTTCGTAATACGGTACGCGTCGCGTCCTCATCGGGCCGGGCGAACTTCTAAATCGCGGAGTGCGGGATGGGCTTTGTTCAGTTATTGTGGGCTCTCTGGGGCGCGTCGTTCGTATTTATGGCAAGCGTAAGCATGATTGCGGCGAGGATGGGAAGAAATCAGGAGGATCAGCTCTTTCTGGCCGACTCCTCAAACCATGCCAAGTCGGAGCAGAATGAGATCGCCGAGAAGCTGGGCAAGATCCGGCCGGTGAAGCTGACATCGCTGGGCCTGGCCGGTGCGATGACGGCCTTCGTGGTCGCGTACTACCTTCTCGACCTCGTGCACCGCTTCGGCCACTAAGCAACGGAAGAGCAGTTGCCTTTGCCGCTGGCGCGGACAGTTCTTACACTCCACGCCGACGCGCCAGGCGGCATATAAGGGCACAATCCACCTCTCGCCGGGGCCAACGCTCCGGAGTCCGGTGGCGAGCGCAGGCTCGGGCTCTACTGCATGATGTGCAGTTGGATCAGGATGTCCCGGATGTAGTACACGATCACGAAAGCCGTCGTGACGATAACGATCCACCGGGCTATGCGGACCAGAGGCTCGACCTTTGACAGCTTCGCGGCGAGGATCGCCTGCTCGATCTTCTCCTGCTCGAAGGAGTCGTCGAGGAAGATCTGGTCCTCTTCGTTCTTGGTCAGGCTTGAGCGATAGATGTACAGTGCCGCCAGGACAACGACAAATGCAGACCAGACGATCCACATCACGGGGACGAACATGCTTCACCTCCGTTCGGGTTCCGGTCCCAGAAACCAGCGGGGTCGCGGGGAGCAACGGTCTCGTGGCCAGAGGGGCCCTTACGGTGAAACATCATAGTCCCGAAAGAACGGAATTGTGAACCAGCGGCGGAGGATTTCGTCGCCGGCAATCCCTTTTTTGCCGGGGAACGGGCCGTGGGAAGGGGCGCTGCCGGCGGAACCCGGGCCGGCGGGAAACGGAACTGGGCCTCGGGACGTTGCGGCTCAGCCTGTGCGACCATCCGGATCGGTCTGCATCTAACAGGAAGGTACCCCTGGCGGGGCTTGTGCCGCGGTTCGCTGGACGGTACAGTACCAAGAAGGCACGAACATCCACAACTGAGGGAGATGACATGGCCACTACCACCGTTGAACCGACCCAGGAAACCGTGAAGAAACCGCCGCTCGTGCTCACGCCGCAGGCAATCGCCAAGGTGCGCGAGATCATGGCCACCCAGGACCCGCTTCCGGCGGGGCTTCGCATCGGCGTGGTCGGCGGGGGCTGCTCCGGCTTCCAGTACTCGATGGCCTTCGAGAACCAGGCCGGGATGATGGATAAGGTCTTCAATTTCGACGACTTGAAGGTGTTCGTGGACGCCACCTCGCTGATGTACCTGAACGGCTGCACAGTGGACTACGTCGAGACCCTGGAGGCCGCCGGCTTCAAGTTCGACAATCCCCAGGTGAAGTCGACCTGCGGCTGCGGCTCTTCGTTCAACGTGTAAGGCAGGGAACAAGGGACCAAGAGACCCAGGGAACAAGAAAGCAAAGGACGCAGAAGTTCTGCGCAGAGGCTCGCCGGCAAGGGCGGGCCTTTTTGCTTGTTGTGCTCGCAAAGGAGCGATTCGGAACCTTGAGAGGGTGCCAGCGGCCCGGAGGGAGGCGCCATGCGAGCGACTCGGCAGCTGCCAAGCTATTGCTGGGGCGTGGGTTGGGGCGTGGGTTGGGGCGGGGGTTGGGGCGGGGGGTTCGAGTCCGTGCTGTTGTTGCCGGTGCCACCAACCGGTGTGGATGTGCTCGATGCCGGCTGGCCGACCGTCCCGGTGTTGCCGCCGCCGATCATCTTCATTTCGGAAAGCGGGTCGTAAGTAAACTCCCACTCACTGTAGTGGTTCTTCTTCTTGTAGATTAGGATGGATTGCTTGGGGCTGGCCGGCGAAAAGCCGATGATCCCGGCGCCTCCGAAGGTCTGCCCGCCGCCGAATGCGGAGCTGGAACCCGTGCCGGAGCTGCCGCTCGAACTCGTTCCCCCCGACGCACCCCCGGAGCCGGGATTGTCCGTTCCGGCCGTGCCCCCGGCGCTCCCGGAATCGCTGCCAGACGGCGACTGGCCGCTTCCGCTGTCCGACGAGCCAAAGAGCGGACCGCTGGCGCCGAGCGCTCCGCTGCTGGGATTCGTGGTTCCGGCCAGCCCGCCCGACGGTCCGATTCCGGCCTGCCCGCCCGACGGCCCGATTCCGGCCAGCGTCGATGCGTTGCCTGCCAGCGGCTGGCCGAAAAAGCCCATCGCGGTCGGCGTCTTGTTCTGTCCGAACAGCACGGGCTTCCAGTCGTCCTGTCCCGTGATCGGATCCTTGTAGCGCTTGCGCAAGAAGCGGATGTTGTTGGTCTCCACCAGCGCCTCCGCGTTCGGCGGGTAGGCGTGGAACTTGCGGTAGTAGAGCTGGACGGCGCGCCGGTACTGCATCCCGCGGCGCCACGTCTCCAGGTCGCGGTCGCGCTGGATCGACCGCGCAATCTTGGGCGCGGCAATGGCCAGCGCCAGAACCAGAAGCGCCATCAGGAAGATCGCGAGCAGCAGAACGTAGCCCTCTTCGCCGCGCGGGATCGCCTTGCGGGTCCGACGCGTCGTGCTGCGGATTGGAGGTGATGGCGTCATGGGTCGGCTCAGAACGGCGTAATCGGCAGGGTCTGCGTATTGTTGTAGGCCAGATCGGTGATCTGCACGCTCATCGGACGAATCACGGCCACCTTGTAGCGGTGGTCGACGATGTCGCCGGTTTGCGCCATGAAGATGTCTTCGCCGTGGCTGAAGAACGCTTTGAGTGTCTTGTCGCTATTCTCGCTGTAGCCGAAGTACTTGAGATCGATCGCCGGAGGCCGTGGCGGCGCCGGCGGCGTGTTCTGCGCAGCGGCCGGCTGGCCGTTCGGGCGGACCGGCGCGAGCGGTTGCGGAATTGAAATCGGCGCCGACTCGGCGGAAAAGATGTTCCGGCCCCCGCCCGTGTACTCCACGCCTTCGGCCTGCGCCAGCTTGTCGAAGTGCAGCGAAGGATCGATGCCCGCGTTGGTGAGCTTTTGCGCCTCGTTACCTGTGGCTGCCTGGGAGCTTTCTCCGGCCGCCGGAGCGTTGTGCAGCACGGGCGCTGCAGGAGGCGGAGCCGCCGGCTTCGAGGGGCCGGAGAACGAGTTATAGAGCTGCCAGCCGCCGAAGACGATGATGAACGCGAAGAGGACAATCACCAGGACCACCTGGCGCTTGTTTTCCGTGCCGAGAGCGAGGGCCATGGCTATTCACCCTCCCTTCCGGCGTCGTCGGCGGCGTCCTTATCGTTCGCGTCCGGCGTGAGCGGCAGGCCGCTGGCCGCGGCATCGGCCGGCCGCAGCCAGGTGGAGACCCTCAGGCGCAGATTCACTAGGCCGCCCTGCTGGCTGGTCAGCGACATGGCGCGGATGATGAAGAACGTCCGGTCGCGCTCCAGGCCGTTGATGAACCGCATGATCGACGGATAGTCGCCGCTGATGCTCGAGTCCATCGAAATCTCCGAGAGCCCGCTGTCCGGTTTGCCCTGCGTGTACTGCACGCGCGTCAGGCGCACTCCGGACTTGACCGCCAGCCCGCCGATGCCGGTGGAGATGGAGGAGTAGTCGGCAGGAATCCGCTTCTTGTAGAAATCGGCCACCTGGGCGCGGGTCTTGTCCACGCGCTTGTCCAGGCCGCGCAGCGGCGCGGTCTGCAGTTCGAGGGCCTGCAACTGAAGCTGCTTGTTCGCCAGCACGTCGCTGGAGCGGCCGTTCATCGCGCTCCAATCCATGCCCAGACGGATGGCAAGCGCGATGACCACGACAAGCAGAATCGCGAAGCCGGCGAAGTGCCATGTGAGCGGCGAGGTCAGGCGCTCCCGCCACGTCGAGGGAGATCCGTTGGCGCTCATTGCGGACCTCCTTGCGGGCGATTTCGCGGAGACGAGCCCGGGGGCTGGCCCGGCTCGGCCGGATTCGTGTGCAGGTGCTTGGGGTTCGCCATCCCGAGCGGAATCGGCGAGGGTTTCTTGCCGCCGGATTTTGCCGCCGACCTGGCGGCGCCTGCGCGTTCTTCCGGCGCGGGCGGATTGTAGTCGGCTTCAAGATCGAAGTCGAAGCGGTTGGAGGCGCTGATGGGCTCCTGCCTCTGTCCGGGGCCGTTGGAGGCCTCGGCGTTCTCCCCCACGATGCGCGGCTGCAGGAACCGGCGCGAGCGCTCCAGGTTGGCCACCAGCTCATCGGCGCGGTCGCGGGGACCGGCCACGCGAACGTGCACCTTGATGTGGCCGTCCTTGCCGCGGATCGGCTCGATCGCCGTCACCTGCACGCCCGCCGGCAGAACCGTCTCCATGGCCTGCATGGCCAGCGTCCACGAGAAGGATTTCTCGTCGAAATGTTCGTTCAGAAACTCGGTCTGCTGCAGGAGTTGCGCATTGTCGGGGCGTCTCATGAACGCCTGGGCGGCGCTGCGCTCGGCCTGAAAGCGGGCGATCTGGCCGTCGAGCGAGTTGTCGCGGGCGCGCGCCTCGGTGGCCTCGCGATCGAACAGATGCAGCCCGAGCAGAAAGAGCAGGCACAGCGCGGCGAGCACGCCGATGGCGATGCGCAGCCGCTTCAGGGCCGGGCCCAGGTCGGTGAACGGACGGGAGGCGAGGTTGAGCGTGACTCTCATCGTGCTGCTTCACTCCCATGGATGCCCCACCCTCGCTGCGCCTTTGTTCTTGCGGCCAGGGCGGGGGAGGGAATCCGATTTCGGGATGGCAGAGTCATGCGGCTAGCTCGCTCCCGCCAGCGCGCCTGCCACGCCGGCAAAACTGGTTTGGGGCAGCGCGGTCATTGCGCCTTCCTCGGGCCGGGCCACCCAGTCGACCACCGAGAGTTCCGGATCGGGGATGGATTGGGCGAACTCCGCGAGATTCTGAACCCCTGCATAGTAGAGCCGGCGCGGCCGCGCGCCCAGCTTGTCTTCAAAGTACGCGGCGGCGACGGCGATGCTGCGCTGGACCTCGCCAATTCGCTGGCCGGGATCCTCGGGCAGGTCGAGCGTGCGGTAGAGCAGCAAATCCTGCCCGTTGGCGATCGAGGTCGTGATCGATCGCGCGCCCAGGTTGGCCGCAAACGCCGCTTCCATCGAGTCGAGAGTCTCCAGCGCGGCCAGGCTCGAGGGCAGCACGGCGCCGGGCTCGTATCCTGCGGCGCGGACCGCAGCCTCGTACTCTTCGAGGACTGGCCCGGGAATCACCGCGACAAGCACTTTGCACTCCGTCTCAGTCTGCGACAGCACCTGGAAGCTTACGCCGGCGTGTTCTACCTCGAAGGGAACCATCTTCCGCAGGCGAAAGCGCACCACCGAGACGGCATCGGCAGTCTTGGCGGGAAGGGAATCGAAGTCCAGGACGAAGATGCGGACGAGCGGATCGGGCAGGACCACTGTGACGGCTCGTTTGCGCGGCGCAACCTGGTCGAGCGCCGAGCGAATGGCCTCGGAGACCGCTTCCGGCTGGCGCAGGTTCGGCTCTTCGATGCCGGGTACGAGCGCGCCCGCGGCGAATGGAACATAGGCGTAGACAGCCGTCTGACCGGTCTCCGCGGCGCCGCCGCGTCCGCGCACGGAGGGCCTCGCCGCGGCCAGCACGCCCTCGGGCGTAATCTCAATCGCCGCCGGCGGCCGTCCCCCGGCCTGCGCTCCCCCCTTCGTCTTGTTCCACATCGAACCCATAGTCCCTATTCCCTAGTCCCTGGTCCCTTCATCTCTACCTCGACGCTTCGATAAATGTCACTTTATTGATCTCTTTGATTGTAGTGATCCCCCGCCGGACGCGCTCCAGCGCCGACTCGCGAAGAAACGTCATGCCCTCTTTTTGCGCCTGCTTGCGGATCTCCGACGTCGGCTTCTTGGCGAGGATGATCTCGCGGATCGTATCGGTCAAGTCGAGCAGCTCGTGAATCGCGGTGCGGCCCCGGTAGCCCGTTCCGCCGCACTCCATGCAGCCCGTGCCCTCGCGGAAGGCGAAGCCTTGCCACTGCTTCGGGTCCATGCCGCTCGAAAGCAGAGCGTCGTCATCGTAAGTGACCGTGTGGGCGCAATACTCGCACACCGTGCGCACCAGCCGCTGCGCCAGGATGCAGTTGAGCGCGGAAACGAAGTTGTAAGCCTCGACGCCCATGTTCAGGAAGCGCCCCAGCACGTCGACCACGTTGTTGGCGTGGACGGTGGTGAACACCAGGTGCCCGGTGAGCGCCGAGTTGATCGCGATCTGCGCCGTCTCCTGGTCGCGAATCTCGCCCACCAGGATCTTGTCCGGGTCGTGGCGCAGGATCGACCGCAGTCCGCGCGCGAACGTCAGTCCCTTCTTCTCGTTCACTGGAATCTGCGTGATGCCGCGAATCTGATATTCGACCGGGTCCTCGATGGTGATGATCTTGTCTTCGTCGCTCTTGATCTCGTTGAGAGCGGCATAGAGCGTGGTCGTCTTGCCGGAACCCGTCGGTCCGGTCACCAGCACCATGCCGTAGGGCTCGCGAATGTAGCGCCGGAAACGCCGCAAATCCTCGTCGGCGAAGCCCACCACGTCCAGCGTCAGCCGCTTGAACTTCTCGCTCATCGATTCCTTGTCGAGCACGCGCAGCACGGCGTTCTCGCCATAGATCGTCGGCATGATCGACACGCGGAAGTCGATCAGCCGGTTCTTGTAGCGCACGCGGAAGCGGCCGTCCTGCGGGATGCGCTTCTCGGCGATGTCCAGCTCGCTCATGATCTTGATGCGGCCGAGAATCGTCCCGTGGTGCTCGCGCGCGATCGGCGCCATCGCCTCCTGCAGCACGCCGTCGATGCGGTACTTGATGTGCACCGAGTCGTCGTAGCTCTCGATGTGGATGTCGGATGCGCGACGCTCGAGCGCCGTAAAGATCGTCGTGTCCACCAGCCGGATGATCGGGCTGATGTCCTCGGCCTCGCTGGTTAGCTTCTCGATCGAGATGTTTTCGTCGGTGTTTTCGTCGCCGGTTACGACGTCGAAGGTCAATCCCTCGCTGGCCTCGTCGAGCACGCGCTGCGACTGCTCGGTCTTCTTCAGCAGGTCCGCGATCTGCGAGAGCGTGGCCACGCGGGCCACGATGCGGCTTCCGAGCAGCCCGGAGATCTCGTCCAGGACCATCAGGCGCGAGGGGTCGCTGACGGCGATGATGAGGGCGTCGGCCGTCTGCTCTATGGGCACGAAGTTGTAGCGGAACATCAGCTCCACCGGGACCGTGCGCAGCAGCTCGTGCTGGATCTTGAAGTTCTTCAGGTCGACGAACTCGGCGTGATAGCGCCGCGCGAGGGCTTCGGCGTGGGCGCGCTCGTCCTGGCCGGCTGCGGCGGGAAGCGTGACGACGTTGGATTCGGCCATGGCGAAAAACTCCTCGGTTACACCCCGGTGGCCTGCCCCAGCGAGAAGATGGGCAGGTAAAGCGAAATCAGAATGAAGACCACGACCACGCCCATGACGATCAGGATGGCCGGCTCGATCAGCGCCAGTGCGGCGGCAAGGGCCGAGGCCACGTCGTCCTCGAAGAATTCGGCGACCGAGTTCAACATCTGCGGCAGCGCGCCGGTCTGCTCGCCCACCTCGATCATCTCCGCGGCGAGATTGGGAAAAACACCGGTCCTCGTGAGCGAATCGGCCAGGCTCTTGCCCTCGCGCACGGTGACGATCGACGACTCGACGGCCTTAGAGACGCGGCGCGACGAAATGGAGCGGGACGCGGTCTCGAGCGACGGCACCAGCGGCAGTCCGCCGGTCAGCAGCGTGGAGAGCGTGCGCGCGAACAGCGCCACCTGGTACTTGAGCCAGATCTTGCCGAAGACCGGCATCTTGACGCGGACGCCGTCGACAAAATCGCGTCCGCGCTCGGTGATCGCGAAACGGTAAGCGGCGGCCGCCGTGACCAGCGCGCCCAGCACCAGCCAGAGGAAGTTGTGCCGCATCCACGTCCCGAAGTTGAGCAGCGCGACGGTAAGAGGAGGCAGCTTGCTGCCGAGCTGGTCGTAGAGCTTGGCGAACTGCGGCACCACGACCGTGAACATGAAAGTCAAAAGGCCAAAGACAAGGACCAGCAGCACGCTGGGATAAATGAGCGAACCGACGAGCTTCTTGCGCAAGGCGAGAGAGACCTTCTGGAAGTTGACGTAGCGATCGAGCACCTCGGGCAGGTTGCCCGAGCGCTCCCCGGCCAGCAGCGAGGTCGTGTACATGAGCGGAAAGCCGCTCTGGGCCTCGAATGCGGCCGACAACGCCTCGCCGCGCTTGACGCGCGTGGCCACGTCGTCCAGTTGGCTTTGAAACAGAGTGCTCTTCTGGATCTTGCCCAGCATCTGGATCGATCCCAGGATGGGCAGCCCGGCGCGGATCAGAGTGAGGAACTGCTGGTTGAAGATGAGGAACTGTTCCAGCTTGACCTTGCGCCGGCCGAGGCCGACGCCGCCTCTGGCGCGGACGCTGAACACGTGATAGCCCGCATGGGTGAAGCGGGCGCGCAACTCCTCGGCCGTCGCCGCGGTCAGCACCTGCTCCTGGACGTGGCCCCGCTCATCGGCCAGCTTGATTACGAACTCTGCCATAGCTCCGCTTACCAGTCGTGACGGACCGGCGTTCCCTGGTCGAGTTTCTCAGACTTCAGGGTACCAGCTTCTGCTTGCTGGTCTCGTAACAGATAGACGCGAAAGGGGCAGGCGGCGCTCGGGGGCGGCAGGGCCCACCGAAGGCGGAAATGCCTGTTCGGCGGGCGGTTCCTCTCCCGTCCATCCGATGCTCGAACCCGAACCTGGATGGCTCCGGCCCGATTAGCGCTTGACTTGAGGGGAGGGAGGTGTAAGCATTTTGAACCATACTCAGCGACACCGACGGAATGGGCGGTTGCGTCGAACCGGATGCGACCGGCGCGCGAAGGACTGTGGAATCATGCAGGCCGCTTGCCGGGCAAGCGCGGTCACGGAACGCAACCCGATGTCCACGACCGACGGGAGGCCGAAAAGGACAAAACTGAACCCCGCATTCTATGCGGGTCGGTTTGATCGTAGGTTGCGGGCAACCTCGAAAGGAGAGAGGCATGGGACTACTCAGCAAATTGTTTGGAGGGAAGAAGGGAGATGGCATAGGTGGAGCACCCTGCAAGGTGGAGTTTGACGCAGATGGAAAGGTCTTGAGGATTGAAACAGCTCAAGGTCAATGGGCAGCCGGCCTGAAGGATAAGAGAATGTATTACACGCGAAAGGCGGTTAGTCTGCTGCAGGCGGCTGAAATCTTGAAAAAAGTAAGTTCTGTTCCTCAACTCACTTACTACGTGGTGGAAACCCCGGATGGAACCCTTGGCCGTGACATAAACGGGTATTACACGGAAGCTCCGCTCAAAACGAAGAATCTGATAGTTCAATCGAAGCCCGATCGATCCGAGGCGGTCGGATTTCAAGGTCTCAAAGGCTTCGGAAATGAGGTTGCAAATCTGAACTGTGTGGCCTATCTGAAACAGAGCGGCCAATACTCGCGGCTTGTTCTGCTCATGAAATGCGGAAAATGCGGTTATGAGTCCCCGGTGGAAACAGAGGCGGGAACAATCGTCAGGGAGTGCTATTGCTGCGGAGTCACAAACAAGGGGCATCGCGGAAACGTCAATGTGTTCGTGCGTTCGAATCGGGTCGAAATCTAGAATGGCCGCGCGCGCATACCTGGATCTTCGACATAGAACAAATTGTAAGAACCGAAAGGATTTGCCATGGCAGTGAAGGCGAAACACATCCTCCTGCGCAGCATATTGGGAGCTCTGCTCGTTCTTTTTCTGGCGCCATTCAGCACGCGAATCGATAACATCATGGGTTTTGGGCAAACCGTCACCGGCTTGGGATCGGTGATAGGCGCCTCATCGCACGTGAGGATTAGTTCAACGATTACAGATCCGAGTACTGGCGAGGTCCACAAATTGACGTTTGGAGACACCGAACCGGAACCATTTGCGGTGATTGCCCTTGTGGCCGCTCTCCTCTCCCTGGTCCTCACCTTTACTGAAGAAAGGACCGGACGGTTCTCCCCCGGCGTGGGCGCGGTGGCCTGTGCAGTTTCTCTGATGATTTGGAAATTCACAGCAGACCAGGATGTTCTCAAGAATGGCTTCGGCATCATCACGGTTGAGTGGAGATGGGGGTTCTGGCTGGCGTTCGCGGTCGCACTTGCCGCTGCCGCGGTTTCTTTCCTGCCAGCCAAGCAGGCCAGCATTCCAGTGGATGACAGTGCTCCAACTGGGCTCCATCTATCCGAATGACGATGGGTTCGACTCGGACTAATCGCGCCCGCAAACGGACGGGCAGCCGGAACTCCGCATCCTATGCGGATCAACCTGACGTTAAGGGCAATGTCTAAATGTGGAGTATCCGCAGGTAGTTAGGCAGGCGCCCTTAGGACACTCTTCCGAGGGCGGCTAACAACAGGATGAGCCCGGAGACCGGGCGCGCACCTGTAAATGGGGGAGTGAATGGACGATCAAATTGTAGGCGGAATGGTTGCTGGATTGGTGGGGGGACTGGCTGTGCTGCTCGTTGCGCTCTTGAAGAAGCCAACCCTGTGTCCAAAGTGCGGTTTTGTTTTGCCGAGATTCAGGAGACCGCAAAACAAAAGACAAGCTCTTCGGGGCGGCTACACCTGCCCAGGATGCAATGCGGAAATCGACCGGAAAGGAAGGATCGTTGAATGAGGGAATCGATGCCGGACTGACAAGTCCCTCGCCTCGAAACAATCTCGCCGCGACGATGATCTAAAGCCACGTTCTCAACTGAAGACCTGCTGTCGCTCGCGGTCCGGGAGACGGGCTTTGAACTCATTCAAGGGGGGTATGTTATGCCGGCCCGCACAAGATACCGCAGTAAGCCGAGGAAAGAGAACGCCGAAGGGTTTGGGTGCTTCTATATCATTATCTGCGTCATCAGCATTTGCCTTTGCGCTATTCTGAGCAATCTCTTTCACGTGGGCTCGTTCGTTCGGCACCGTCTGCTACTTAGTCTTGCCTTCGCATTTGTTGTGATCGCGGCACACTATACCGTGCATCGCATTCGCAATGGCCCCCATCCATGGACTTGGAACTCCTTCAGGCCTTGGTGGCTCCTTCTGCTCAGCCCCTTGATGATCGCTTTGGCGGTTTTCGTCGCCACGCACAACGGCGTAGTCCGAATTGAAGGGGGCGTCGTGATCACAAATCTGCCACCACCGGTGACGTATCTGATGGGGCTTGTCGGCGCCGCTCTTCTTATTGCTGGGATGGTCGGTTTGGGCAAGGTCATGGTCCTTATCCTTTTCTCAATCGACCGCTTGGTATCCAGCATCTTTCGGTCTGTTGGAAGAACGGCCAAATGACTCCGGAAGCGCCTCTCCGGCGCCCTGCTTCAACTACTCCACTTCTCGGCTGACCTTGTATTCTGGTTGCGTTCGATTTCGATCGACAGCAAAGAGGTCTGGGTTGGCGCGCGCAATGGATTCGTCGATGCAGGGGAAGCCGTTTGCGTTTGGAACCGGCGCAAGGCTCGCGCCGCTGCTGCGCGGCTGCGGTCGCTGGCTCGAAGGCGCGCTCGCCCTCCTCGCCGTCTCCGCCGCAATCCTGTTGGCCCTCCACGGCCGTCACGCATCCGCCGTCGTCACCCCCTACCCCCACGATCTCGCTCAGGTCACCTTTGCCGTCGCGGGCGACGTGATTCCCCACGAGCCGGTGCGCAACGCGGCCAAGGCGGCTGGCGACGCCGAGCCGGGCTGGGCGGCGCTTTTCTCCAACGTGGCTGACGTGTTTCAAGGCGCGGACTTCGGCTTCGTCAATCTCGAAACTCCGGTCGCCCCGCAGCACTCCCGCGGCGCCAAACCCTTCCTCTTTGACGCGCCCGTCGAGCTGCTCCAGGCGCTCAAGACCAGCGGCATCAAGATCGTCTCCTTCGCCAACAATCACGTGATGGATCAGGGTTGGGCCGGCTTCGCCGAGACCCGCGACCACCTGAAGGAGATCGGCATCCAGTTCGCCGGCACGTCGGACAACGCCGCCACCGCCTGGCAGCCGGTCTTCACCGAGGCCAACGGCATCAAGATCGGCTGGCTGGGCATGACCCGCTGGCTCAACGGCAACCGCAATCCCGACAAGGACGACCAGCCGCACGTCAACTTCTATCCCTATCCCGGCGAGGCGAACGGCGCGCCCGGCGCCGACGAGGCCACCGTCCTCAACGCCGTCAAAGCCGCCCGCGCGCAGTGCGATCTGCTGGTCGTCAGCGTCCATTGGGGGGTCGAGTACGCCACCGCCCCGCGGCCCGAAGACGTCGACCTCGCCCACAAGATGCTCGAAGCCGGCGCCAGCGTGATCGTCGGCGCGCACCCGCACGTCCTCCAGCCCATCGAAACCTACCGCACCCAGGACGGCCGCGACACCGTAATCTTCTATTCGCTCGGCAACTTCCTCTCCAACCAGTCGCGCGGTTACATCGACGGCCTGAACCCCGACTCGAACGGCGAGCCCCGCGATGAGATGATCGGCCTCTTCGCCGCGGTCCGCCGCGACTACGGCCCGGCGGGCGTGCGCGTCGAGCTCGGACACGTCGGCATGTTGCCCGTCTGGGAGGAGAACAACCGCAACGATATCGCCGCGGGCCGCGAGAAAACGCCGGTCATCAAGCCCACGTTCATTGATCGCGAGATTCCCACGCTGCAGGCGCGGATCGACGAGCTGAACAAGCTGGCCGGTTCAACCGCAACCGTCGCTCCCACTCCGGTCGGCGGCCCCAACGCGGAGACCGTCCCCGGCTCGAAAAGCGCCGCGCCGGAGCAGGGAAGCCCGGCGCTGACCGCGGACCAGAAGAAGGAATACGTCGAGATGACAAAGCGATTGAAGCTGCTGACCGACCGGCGGGCGCAGATTCTGGCGCGGGCAGGCGACGAGTATGTGACCGCCCCGCCGAAACTCCCGTCAAAGCCATAGCGGAAACACGCACCGAGGACGCAGATGACGGAAGCCCGGAGCCAACAGGAGCAGAGGCGCCGCGATACGCTCCTCGGAGCGCTGCTCGGCATCCTTCTGATCCCCGTGGTCTTCGTTGGCGCGGTTCTCGCCATCCCCTATAGCGTGGCTCTCCGCTGGATGCGCCAGCATCGTGAGCATGCCTTCCGCGCGCTGATGAAATCGCGGGGCCGCTGGATCGGCTGGCAGGACTTCCTTCGCGCCATGCACACCCGCGGCGGCACCTGCATCGAGGAACGCTTCTCCCCCAAAGGTCCGGTCCGCTTCTGGTGGACGCCTGAAGACGTCTACCGCGAGTCGCCCCACGAGATCATCGACTGGTTCACCATGCGCAAGGGCCGCCGCGGCGAGCAGTTCGTCCACTAGTGCCGCCAGCGCTACACCGGCGCCGACCAGGGCAGCGCGGTCCTCGTCGATGCCGCCCTCGTCCCCAAGCGCGAGATCTACGCCCTCTGGTCCGAGTGCCGCTCCGAGGCGGCCAAGGCGCGTTGGGTCGAGGCCGCCCCGCCCGAGATCCTCCCGCGCAGGCCGGGAACCTGACGCGCCGACCGCGCAATGGATGCGGCGCATCGCTGCCTGCAGAACGGTTCACGCCCGTCGTTCGGGACCCATCGCACGAATCCCGAAGTCGAACAGGGAATGCACGGCATCACCTCGAGCGGCGATGAACGGTGCGAACGATGAAGCGCGTCTAGTTCTCTTTTGCGTAATTCGCCATGCCTTGGAAATCGATGACGACAACGGTCTCGTTGCCGGCGACCCAGGCATCATGTCCGGGCGGGATGTTGACGACATCGCCGGCCCTCGAGGTTGTTTCAGTGCCATCGTCCATTCGTGTGGTCAGCGCGCCCGAGAGCTGATAGCCGAAGTGGGCCGCGGCACAGCTGGGGGTTTTGGCGATGGGCTTGACGCAGGTGGACCATTTCCATCCCGGCTCAAAGGTGGCGCGGGCGATTGTGGAGCCGGCAACACTGACGATTTCGACCTTGCCCTTCTCGAATCGCCGCACTTCATCGGGGGAGTTGAAAGCTCTGCATTCCATCCTTGCGACCGTCTGTGCCATTTCTTAACCTCCTGGGGATTTCTTTTGGGGAATCGTCCTGATTGGCCCGGGGTTGGGCGAAGATTACGATACACTCCGGATCCCGGCGCAGGGAAGGAAATTCTGTCGACGGGGCAAGTGTGCCTCAGTAGCCGTTGGCGACCAGACACCCGGCCGTCTAATCGCAGCAACGTCTCATCAGATTCGCCGCGCGCGACGCGCCGGACGCGCCCTACCTCAGCAGCGCGATTCCCTCCGCCACGGCTGCTGCCTCCAGATTCTTGTCCAGCGTTGCCAGCGGGATGTGCTCGCGCATGGCCAGCGCCAGGTAAGCCGCGTCGTACACCGATCGGCCAAGGCGCCGGGACAAATCCAGTACTGCCGAGCTATCGGGATCGTTGTCGACCGCAATTTCAAGTCGCAACAGCTCGATGAGGAACCGGTTGGAATCCGCGGGCGTGATGCGCTGACGCCGTTCGTTCACCACAAGGATGCTACGGATTTCGTACCACCAGATCCCTGGAACGACGGCCGTTCCTGAACGAATTGCCGAAAAGGCCAGGTCCGCTACGGGATTCGATTCGTCCCGCATCGCCCAATTGACGGCTACAGACGCATCGAGAACGAAACGCATCAAAAGCGCCGCCCTTCGTCGCGCGCCGCCAGGATTTCCTCAACTGAAAGCGGTTTCGTGCGCTTGCGGATTTCCAGGATGCTCGCCATTGCCTGCGCGATCTGTTCGCGGCGCTCCTTATCGCTGGGGGGGATCGGAACGATTCGGGCAACGATTTTCCCGCGCCGGGTCACAGTCACCGTCTTGCCCTGTTCCACGTCGTCCAGGATGCGGAGAAAATGCGTCTTAGCCTCGGATGCTTGGATCGTTTCCATAAATCGACCAGTCAAATCGACCAGTCAAAATCGTAGCACACATCGACCTTGCGCTTCTACCCCTTCCATCGGAAGAGGTCGGCGAATCGCTGCCACCGCGATCGCTTCGGCTCCGGCTGTTGGGCCACGGCCGATCCCGGCGATTCCAAGCCGGTCGCGGCCACTCGGCGCGCCGCCGCTTCGGCCTCGTCTTCTTCGCGCGCGTCGTGCAGCACCTGCCAGAGCGCAACGCCGTCGTCTTCCCAGTCGGTGTGACCGCACTTTCGGCAGAGATATTCGCGGATGACGCGGCCCGAGAAGGAGTTCTTATCGGTCTGGTCCATCGCCGAGCCGCATTGGCTGCAGATCAAAGGCGCCTCCCAGGGATCCTTCAGAGCTTCTCCCTGGCGCTTTTCTCCCCGGCAGTTGTCCGGCGCTCGCCTTCTTCGCGCTTCTGCCGTCGAACCCACGCCAGCTCGGGGCGCGAACTCCCCGCACCGCGCTGCTCCAATTCCGCAGAGGTCCCCGTGTAGCGGTAGTATTCCCGCTGGGTGCGCGTGATCTTGAGCCCGGTTTCCGCTGCCTTCTTCACGGGAGCCTCCAATGCAGGCGCTAGTACCCGTTCGCCACCAGCCAGCCCGATGTCAAATCGAAGCTCGATTTCTTCGCCGCCTGTTGCATCGCCGCCAGCTTCACCAGCACGTCGGCCTCGACGTTCAACGGCGCGCCCACGGCCAGCGTGTGCAGGTTCGTGCGCCAGTACGTCAGCGGCAGGATGGCGATCGTGATCTCCTCACCGTCGAACGCGGCGATGGTCAGGCTGATCCCCTCCACCGCGACCGACCCCTTATGCACCATCCACTGCCGCACGTTCTCCGGAACGCGCACCTTCAGCGTCCAGTCCGTCGTCTCGCGGTCGAACTGCGGGCTGCTCTCCAGGATCACGGGATCGAGCGCGGTCATCACGCCCGTGCCATCCACATGCCCCTGCACCACATGCCCGCCCAGCGGGCTTCCCGCCGCCGTCGGCAACTCCAGATTCACCTTGGCTCCGGGCGCCAGAGACCCCAGCGACGTGCGGTCCAGCGTCTCCTGCGCCAGGTCGGCGTAGAAGAACTTCGGGTCTGGATCGAGCGCCGTCAGGCACACGCCCGACACGCCCAGCGAGTCGCCCTCGCGCAGCCGCTCGGCCACCCCGGCCCCCTCAATCGTGATCCGCCGCACGCCCCCGCGATCGGCCAAGCTGACCAGCGTGCCCGTCTGCTCAATAATGCCTGTGAACATGGCTCTAGTGTAAGCGAATCCGTCGGGCCGAATCGGTGGTAGACTTGGTCCCCAAATGATCAACCAAAGTTCATTGGGGCGCCAGATTGCCGGGTGGTCGGCGGTTGCCGTTTCCACGAGCCTCGCATGTTTTTGGGCATGGTGGGGCAGCAACGAGAACTTTCATGAAGGCTGGTTCTCAACGGGCGTCTGGCGGAATCTGGGCCTGATGCTGGTCCAATACCTCAGCCCCATGCTGATCGTCATGCTGCTCAGCGTATTTGCTTTTCGCTGGCCGCGCCTGGCGCTGCCTGCATTCGGTTCTGTTGCCATCGCTCTCTGCGGGTTCTTTCACTTCAAACCCGCGCCTTGTGTCTTGCTCGCCCTTCCTTTGGTGCTTTTGGCCGTTTTGTACCACTTTGGCCGGCCAAAGCCTCGGCGCTGGGCATGGATCTGCCTGGTCGCGCTTCCCCTGTTGACGGCGATTGCATCCGGCGCTTATCCGGGCTGGCGGGCGATCCACCGCTTCGACGACGGCAACTACGGAATGCGGCGCGTCGAGGGCAATGGCGTCACGCTCGTGTGGGCGCCTGAGGGGCCGGGCTGGCCCGCATTTGGTGCTTCCTGGTTCGCGGCGAAACGCGGATGCGAATACCTGGCTCCGGATGGCCGATCGCTTGCCACGACGCCGCAGCACGTCTGGCGCCTCCCGACTGTCGACGAGGCGGTCCGGTCGCTCGTATTTCGTGGCGCCAACGCCGGAGGGGTGTGGGATCCTGTGCAGCAACGCGCGCACTACCGGGTCACGCCCGACAAGGACTCGCCCCTCTGGAAGGTTCACTCCCAAATCATCTATTGGTGGACCGCCACCGACGCCGACCAGGCAGACGCCTACTACATCACCAACAATGGCTTTGTTCAGCCTTTGTCCAAGCGCGGCCGGTTTGGTTATCTGGCGTACCGTTGCGTGACCGATCCGCCGGATTCCAGCGCGGCACAGCAAGGCGGTCGGCAATAGCAGGCCTGCCTGATTCCATCGAACGAGGAGCGGTCGTCAGCACGCTGAGAGACCCGTGGGCAGAAAACCGGCCCAGGCAGGGAAGGCATTCGCCAAAGCAACTGTGCGAGCGCGATCGTGGCTCAGAGTTGGAGCGTGATCCCCTGCTCCCCCATCGCCCCGAACAGCGAGAGCAGATTCGTCAGCCCCAGCAGCTCGCGAACCTGCTTGCCCAGGTTGATCAGCTCGATCCGCGATCCGGCCGACTTCGCGGAAACGTACAGCCGTACCAGCGTGCCCATGCCCATGCTGTCCACCAGGGTCAGCTCGGTCAGGTCCAGCACGATCTGCTTGTGCTCGGCGGCGAGAGGTTGGATCTTGGCGTAGAACTCGCCGCAAACGCCAGCGACCAGGCGGCCGCGGCAGTGGACGAGGGCTGTTTCGCCTTTGCGCTCAACGCGAAAGGTGAGGGAATTGGTGGCAGGTGCGTTTGGCATCTCGTTCGTTCCTTGTTTTGGATTGCGTAGGGAAGTGGGGCCGACACCTGATTCTCCCACAACCCGGCAGCGAAACGGCAGACGGAATGAAAACGGCGCTGGGAACTGCCTCCGGAACGCGCTGTCAAGCCCGCGAGCCCCCCCACTCGCCGCAACCCACTGAAAACACGCCGCAAAAAGTTCTTTCGTCGTCTTGCAGATCATTTCCGCCTCTTCGCGCACAATGAACTCAGCAAAGGGTGCGACGGGCTCCTGTTCTCTGACCTCTGTTCTCTGCTCTCTGTCGCTAACTCCTTTGCTGAGACACATCTGCAAATAAGTCTTTTGGAATCAGACGCTTGGCGGACTCTATTTGCGCCAACCCCAAGAAACCAAAGCAGTTATTTTCAGATGCCGGGGGAGGCACCCCCGTGGCTATTCAGTAACCCCAAATTGCCCGGTTTTTGGCCTGAAAGGTAGGGTTTTCGTGCCCGCTTGCACCAGAAATGGTGCAGAGGCGCATCAAATCCGCGCTGCTCCAATCACTCTCCGGCGGAAGCTTCCTGGGGAGTTGGGGCTGCGGCGAGTGCAGGCCCGGTCGTCAGCGTCCGGTAGGCGATGTAGAGCTTCGCGCGCCAGCGCAGGATCATGCCGAAGGCCAGTAGGTAGAAGAGCGCTCCAGTCTGCTCCAGCGTCAGGAACCGGTCGAAGTAGCCGCGGGCGAAGTAACGGACCAGCGCCAGCACGATGATCACCGCGAAGAACGCGCTCGATCGCTTCATCCTAATCACGCCGTCCTTCAGGTGCAGGTCGGAGGTGACGAGCAGCGGCACGGCCAGCAAAACCGCCCCGATCAGGAACGCGGCCAGGCCCCATTCCAGCGGAATCCGGCACTGCGGAACGAAGAACATGCAGAAGCCTGTGGCCATCCCCAGCGGCGGCATCACGATCTTCTTCAGCGTCACCGGACTGCGGCCCTCGCGCACCCGCCAGGCGAGCACGCCGGCCAGGCCCGCCAGGGAAACAACAGCCGTGATGACGGGGGTTGAGAGCATCCGTTGTCCTTTCCGTTCGTGTTGCAGGCTGGGTGGGTGGTTCGCCGGCTTTGAAGGGCGGAGCGGGAACCCTGCTTCTCAATTATATTGGACGCGATCGGTCCGAAATTGGGCTCAGCAATTCTCTAGATCACCGTCTGCGGCCTGCTGACCACTGACCACTGAGAACGGACAACGGACAAATGATCACTGTCCACTGTCTTTCGGCCACGGATCGCGCAGCAGCGAACTCAGCCCGATGTCGTCGCCGTAGCGCTCCAGTCCCACGTCGGCCATGTGCACAAAGTGCGGCATCCCGCGGAAGGCCGGTACCGCGTCGGAGCCCATGATCTGCGGCGAGACGAACAGGTGCAGCCGGTCGACGAGCCCCGCGGTGAGAAACGCCGTGTTGAGCCGCGTGCCGGTCTCGGTGAGCAGGGTCAGCACGCCCTCTTCGCCGAGTTTGTCGAGGACCCGATCGAGCGGTACGCGCCCGGCATCGGCGGGCAGCACTTCCACGCGCACTCCCCGCGTGACGAGCTCACGAATGCGGCCTTGGTCATTCGAGACCGTGAAGACGACCACGTCATTTTGTGCGGTGGCCACAAGCTTCGAATCGAGCGGCATGCGCAGCGCCGAGTCCAGCACGATGCGCAAGAGCGGCCTCCGCCGGCGCTGTCCGCTGCGATCGGTCATCCACGGGTCGTCGGCCAGCACGGTGTCCACGCCGACCATCGTCGCGTCGGCGGCCCAGCGCAGCGGCTGCACGGCGGCGCGCGCCACTTCGCTGGTGATCCAGTAGGGAGCGTGCGGCGTCTGGTGGCCGGGCGGCGGCGCGATCCGCGCGTCCAGCGTCATCGCCACCTTCATCAGCACCAAGGGCCGCTTGTGCTGGATCCACCGCGCGAAACCTTCGTTGAGCCGGCGCGCCTCGGCTTGGCACACACCAACCGTGACCTCGATTCCCGCCGCGCGCATTGCTTCCAGGCTGCCGCCCGCGATCGCCGGATTGGGATCGATCGTCGCCGCCACCACGCGCGCAACGCCTGCCTTGATCAGTGCGTCCTTGCATGGCGGCGTGCGGCCCTGGACGCTGCACGGCTCGAGCGATGTGAAGACGGTGCCGCCGCGGACTCGATCTGCTGTCCCGCGCTGCTGCGCATCTTTGAGCGCCGCGACCTCGGCGTGGTCGAGCAGGTCGTACTCGTGCCAGCCCTCGCCCACCACCTGCCCCGCGCGGTCGACGATGACGCACCCCACCGCCGGGTTGGGCGAAGTGACACCGACGCCCCGCCGCGCCAGCTCCAGCGCACGCTGCATCCAGTGGAGGTCAAGATCAGACGGAGTGTTCATGCGAGCACGAGAGGAACAATCAAGTGTACATGGCGTCGTTCCGATGCGGGATGCGTGATGAAATCTTGTCGACAGGGAGCTATCCGGCCGAAGGGCCGTGTGCCGTCCGATATGCGTTTGCGGCTCATTCGCGGAAGAGGATTGGAACAGCACTGGCTCTGAGCCCATCCCTCAGAGCGCATTCCCGGCTTGGTCGAAGAGCACCGCTTGTGCGGGTTATTGCACATCCACCGAGCGGAACCCAAGCCCGTAGAGCAGCGCCGTTACGCTGGCGCGTGCGTTTTGTTGCGCCTTATCCAGGATGCCGTCGTCCAGCGCGGCCTTCGTAATCTGCTGTTCCGCCATCTGCCGCGCCTGCGACTCCAGATTCGGGTCGGCCGCCACGAGAAGCCCCGTCGACCGCGAGTAGACGCGCGTTCGTCCGTTGTCGATCCTCGTGGAGAGGATCTGTGGGGCCGGGAGGCGCACCCGAACCGACTCCCCGCTCACCACAACGTCGCTGTCTTTAAGCTGTCCCAGGTCGACGCCGGCAATGACCTCACCGTGTGCGACCAGCAGCAGCTTGTCGCCCGCCAGGAAGTCGGGCAGGTACGGGTTCTGGCGGTCGCCTTCGACGATCTTGTCGAGCGAGTACTCGACGGTCTCTAGCCGCGAGAGCTGCCGAACCTTCTCCACCACGGCCGGCGAGGTGACATTGACGGTGTTGGGGGCTCCCGTAAGCCGGGAGACAAGACGACTCCAAGGGCCAGCGGTGGCCAGGTGGCCGACGATTGAGAGCGCTCCGATGCCGAGCGCCACACCCAGCGCCAGGCCGCCCCAGAGGGCGCCGCCAATCTTCCATGCGTGGCCTGCGAATCTCATATGAGAGCCCTCAAGTCTCTCAGAGACCGTGGAGTGTCGAAGGGCCGTTTGGGCCTCCCGTGTCGGGCTTGCCAGAGCCGTCGGGCCCGAAGGAGCTGTGGTTCCCGCCTCCCGGGAATCCCGGCACTGCCACACGTAGGTTATAGCACCGCCATACGCCTGCGGCGGCTTCATCTTCTCGCCTGCCGGAAAGGGACAGGCGGCGAGACCCAGGGAAACAGGAATGCTCCCGCAACAGAGGAATTTCGTTGAGCGCCTAATGCCCAGCTGCGCCGCGCCGATACCCCTCGATGCTGCCGTTTGGCAGCGGCAGGAGGACGGCATGAGCCCGGCATCTCGCGCAGCACTCGCACTTTCCATCGCGGTCGGAGGCGTCTTGGCGCACTCCCAGAGCGTGTCGATCCCCTTCGACAAACTCCAGCGCGACGCCCAATTGCAGGCACTGCCAGCCGCGATCGCGCAAGCGCAGTAGCCGGAGCCTCGCCGTCCGCTCCATCAGCGTCGGGATTGGTCTCCATTCGGCCGGTGTACCCAATCAAGCCGCGCATTATCGACCGGCGCTACCTTCTGCTGAGCGGCGTTCATTTGGGCATGGCGGTCTTTGACGTCGAGATGACCCAGCACTGCATCGCAGAGCACAAATGCCGGGAAGGCAATCCGATCATGCCCTCCTCGCAGGTGGGGCAATTCGGCGTCAGTCTCGGATCCGTAGCCGTCACCGCGGTCGGCTCCTACTGGTCCAAGAAGCATCACACCAAGATCTGGTGGATCGGGCCGGCGGCAGGGATCGCTGCCCACACCGCCGGCGTGGCTACCGGCTTTGCGCTCCGGTGAGAATGACCGCGAGCCGGCGACGGTCAACCCAGCCGCCCACGTTGGTTGAATCGGTCGGGGCCATTTGAGCCAGGAGTCTTTCGTCGCCGGCCAACTTGGCTTGGGAGCAGTAGGCCGGGCATCGAACTCCCTGGCCGGCCGTGGGTGCGATTGGTGAGGAAAGTCGCCTTGCGGCTGGTTCGCCTCTGTCACTCCAGCAGCGAATCCACAAACTCCGCCGGCGAAAACTCCAGCAGGTCTTCCATCTTCTCGCCCACGCCCACGTAGCGGACAGGCAGCGAAAGCTCGCGGGCAATGGCTACAGCGATGCCGCCCTTGGCGGTGCCGTCGAGCTTGGTGAGCAGGATGCCGGTCACGCCCACGGCCTGCGTGAACTGCCGCGCCTGCTGCAGGCCGTTCTGGCCTGTCGTCGCGTCCATCACCAGCAGAACCTCGTGCGGCGCGCCGGGAACCAGACGCGCAGCAGTCCGGCGCATCTTGTCCAGTTCGTCCATCAGGCCGGTCTTGGTGTGCAGGCGTCCGGCGGTGTCCACGTAAAGCTCGTCGATTTGGCGGGCCTTGGCGGCGGAGATGGCGTCGAAGAGCACTGCCGCCGGATCGCCGCCCGGCCGCGTCTTGATCATCTCCGCCCCGGAGCGCGCGGCCCACACCTCCAACTGCTCGATCGCCGCCGCGCGGAACGTGTCCGCCGCGCAGAGCAGCGCGGAGCGCCCCTGCACACGGCTCCACGCAGCGAGCTTGCCGCTCGAAGTCGTCTTGCCCGTCCCGTTCACGCCGACCAGAAACGTGACTTTGGGCGGCTCTGCCGGCGCCGGAATATCGCGCTGCGGCGCCTCAAGAATCGCGCGCAGTTGCTCCTTGAGCAGATCGCGCAGCTCGGCCCCGCCCTCGATCGCCTGGTGCTTCGCCCGGTCGCGCAGCGCGTCGAGAATCGCCTTGGTGGTTTGCACGCCGAGGTCGCTCGTGAGCAGAGCGGCTTCCAGATCGTCGAGCGCTCTCTCGTCCACGGTGCGGGTCATTGCGGCGAGATCGGCGATCTTGGCGGAGAACGACGCGCGCGTTCGCGAGACCGCCTGCTTCATGCGGCCGAAAAAACCGAGATTCTGCGGCTCGCCGGACGATTCGCCGTCGGAATCGGCGGGTTTCTGCGGTTCTTCGCTGCCAAAGAGGGACGAGATCATTGTTTTCAGTCTAATTGCGCTGGCGTAAGGCAGCGAGGGAGCAAGGGAGCGAGGGAGCAAGGGAGCAAGGGAGTAAGGATCACGTCAGCGAGTCAGCAACACAGTCGACATTGCGGCGGGTGCTTGAGGCCTCAATTCATTCCCGAACCGCGTTTTCCCATTCAGGCACAGCTTGCCGCCGTCCAGTGCCCGCCAGGGCACGTTCGGTGCGGATTGATTCGGCTCGGGCGCAAACTCCGATATTCTGGATGCATCGTGCCGTAAACCCACGGGAAGAAATGACTAAGGCGCACAATTACCCGATCGAGAAGCTCCTCGACAATCGCATCGCCATTATCGACGGCGCGACGGGCACGACCCTGCGCACCTACGGGGTGAAGGAAGCCGACATCCGCGGCGAGCGATTCAAGGGCGCGAAGAAGGACCTGCTAAACAACGGCGACCTCTTCACGCTGACGCAGCCCAAGGTCGTCGGCGACATTCACCGGCGCTTTCTCGAAGCCGGGGCGGACATCATCGAGACGAACACCTTCGGTGCGACCAGCATCGCGCAGAGCGAGTTCTTCGTCGACGATCCGCGCGAGCGGGGCGGCAGGAAGAATCCCGAGTTCTACCAAAAGATCGTCGATGACAAGTTCCTCGGCGATCTGGCGTGGGAGATCAATGAGCAGTCGGCGCGTCAGGGGCGCGAATGGGCGGATCGCGTGGGCGCCGAGACGGGGCGCCAGCGGTTTGTTGCGGGCGCGATCGGTCCGCTGACGGTGTCGCTCTCGAACTCGCCCGACGCCGACGATCCCGGCTTCCGTGTGGTCACCTTCGACCAGGTAAAGGCGGCCTACAAGCAGCAGGTGCGCGCGTTGATCGCCGGCGGCGCGGATCTTCTGCTGGTGGAGACGATCTTCGACACGCTGAACGCAAAGGCCGCACTCGTTGCGATCCGTGAAGTCTTCGACGAGGACGGCCTGGCTGCGAGCGGCCGGGAGTTGCCGCTCATGATCTCCGCGGCGGTCGGTCGCGGCGGCGAGACGATGATCTCCGCGCAGACCATCGAGGCCTTCTGGAACGCGGTGCGCCACGCGAAGCCGCTCGCCGTGGGACTGAACTGCTCGCTGGGGCCCGATCTGATGGCGCCGTTCTTGCGCGAGCTGGCGGCGAAGGCGGACGTCGCGGTGTCCTGCTATCCGAATGCGGGCCTGCCGAATCCGCTGTCGCCGACCGGGTTCGACTTGGGGCCTGCGGACATGGCTCGGTATCTGAGCGGCTTTGCGCACGAGGGGCTCATCAACATCGCCGGCGGCTGCTGCGGCAACACGCCGGAGCACATCGCGGCAATCGCGAAGGCTCTCGATGGCGTGCCGCCGCGCATTTTGCCCGCCGCGGAAGTCGCGGGCGTTGAGAGCGCGGCATGAGCGCGAGCACGGTCCAACCCGCACAGTCTCTTGCGGCCGCGCGCCCGCTACGCCTCTCCGGTTCGCAACCCTTCACGCAGCAGCCCGGCGTCTTCATCCTGATTGGCGAGCGGACCAACGTCGCCGGCTCGCCCAAGTTCGCCCGGCTCATCAAGGAAGGCAAATACGAAGAGGGCGTCGCCATTGCCCGCCAGCAGGTGGAAAACGGCGCAAACGTGCTCGACATCTGCATGGACGAGGGCATGATCGACGGCGTCGCCGCGATGACGCGCTTCCTGCATATGCTGCAAAGCGAGCCCGAAGTGGCGCGGGTTCCGTTCATGATCGACTCCTCCAAGTGGGAGGTGATCGAGGCGGGGCTGAAGTGCATGCAGGGCAAGGGCATCGTCAACTCCATCTCGCTCAAGGAGGGAGAGGCTAGGTTTCGCGAGCACGCGCGCACCATCCTCAAGTACGGTGCGGCGGCCGTCGTGATGGCCTTCGACGAGCAGGGCCAGGCGGCGGGATACGAGGAGAAGATTCGCATCTGCGAGCGCGCTTACCGGATTCTGGTGGACGAGGTTGGTTTCCCGCCCGAGGACATCATCTTCGATCCCAACGTCCTCACCGTCGCCACGGGGATTGAGGAACATAACAACTACGCCGTCGACTTCCTTCGCGCCACGCGCTGGATCAAAGAGAACCTGCCCCACGCCAAGGTGAGCGGTGGCGTTTCGAACATCTCCTTCAGCTTCCGCGGCAACAATAAAGTCCGCGAGGCGATGCACGCGGCGTTCTTGTATCAGGCAATCGCCGCCGGTCTCGATATGGGCATCGTGAATGCCGGCATGTTGGAGGTGTACGAGGAGATTGAGCCGGAGCTGAAGGAACTCGTGGAAGACGTGCTCCTGAACCGGCGGCCCGATGCGACCGAGCGCCTCGTTGAGTTCGGCGAGAAGCTGAAGGCGGCCGGCGCCGCGGGCGCGGGCGAGGAGAGCGGCGAAAAGAAGGCCGAGGAGTGGCGCAACAACACGGTCGAGGAGCGGCTCTCGCATGCGCTGGTGAAGGGAATCGACGAGTTCATCGAGGCCGACGCTGAAGAGGCGCGCGTCAAGCTGGGCCGCCCGCTGGCCGTGATCGAGGGTCCGCTGATGGCCGGCATGGGCGTGGTCGGCGATCTGTTCGGCGCGGGCAAGATGTTTCTGCCTCAGGTGGTCAAGTCGGCGCGCGTCATGAAGAAGGCCGTTGCGTACCTCACGCCCTTCATGGAAGAGGAGAAGGCATCGCTGGCCGCGGCGGGCGCGCAGGTCAAGGCGCAGGGCAAGATCGTGCTGGCGACGGTGAAAGGCGACGTGCACGACATCGGCAAGAACATCGTCGGCGTGGTGTTGGCCTGCAACAACTACGAGGTGATCGACCTCGGCGTGATGGTCCCCGCGGAGAGGATTCTCGCTCGCGCGAAGGAAGTGAAGGCCGACATCGTTGGCCTCAGCGGCCTCATCACTCCCTCGCTCGACGAGATGGTGCACGTGGCGCGCGAGATGGAGCGCGAGGGCATGAAGCTGCCGCTGCTGATCGGCGGAGCGACCACCAGCCGCGCGCATACGGCGGTGAAGATCGCGCCGAACTATAGCGAGCCCGTGGTGCACGTGCTCGACGCAAGCCGCGCCGTGCCGGTTACGACGAGTCTGCTCAGCGAAGAGGGCAGGGCAGGGTTCGTTGCGCGGCATCGCGCGGAGTACGAGGCCATTCGCAAGGCGCACGCGGCGCCGCGGCGAAGCATGGTGCCCATCCATGCGGCGCGGGCGCGGCGCACGCCGATCGCATGGCGCGCGGAAGATCTGCCGCAGCCTGGGTTCCTCGGTGCGCGCGCGCTCAGAGACTTCCCGCTCGCAACGCTGCGCGAGTTCATTGACTGGAGCCCGTTCCTTCATGTGTGGGAACTGAAGGGCGTCTATCCGCGGATTTTTGAGGACCAGAAGCAGGGCGAGCAGGCTCGGCAGCTCTTCTCGGAAGCGAACGCGCTGCTGGATCGGATCGTCGAAGAGAAGCTGCTCACGGCCCGCGGCGTCTACGGGTTCTTCCCGGCCAATGCGGTGGGTGACGACATCGAGATCTATGCCGACAGCGCTCGCAGCACGGCGCTGGCCAGGCTCCACTTTCTGCGCCAGCAATCGGATCGCGAGGGAAGCGAGCCCTGCCGTTCGCTCGCCGACTTCGTTGCGCCGAAGGAGAGCGGCCTGGCCGACCACATTGGCGCCTTTGCGGTCACGAGCGGAATCGGCTTGAAGGAGCTGTGCAATCAATTCCGAGCCGCGCACGACGACTACAACGCCATCATGGCCGAGGCGCTCGCCGACCGCCTGGCCGAGGCCTTCGCCGAATGCCTGCACAAGCGCGTGCGCCAGGAGTGGGGCTACGGGCGCAGCGAGAATCTGAGCATCGAAGACCTGATCCACGAGAAGTATCGTGGCATCCGCCCCGCGCCCGGCTATCCGGCCTGCCCCGATCACACGGAGAAGGGTACGATCTGGCACCTGCTCGATGTCGCGAAGAACGCCGGCATCGAGCTGACCGAGTCGTACGCGATGTGGCCGGGGTCGAGCGTGAGCGGTTTCTACTTCGCGCATCCCGAAAGCCGATTCTTCAGCCTGGGCAAGATCGATCGCGACCAGGTGGAAGACTACGCGCAGCGCAAGGGCATGACCGTCGCGGAGGTCGAGCGCTGGCTCGGTCCGAACCTGGGCTACTAGCCTGCTATCTCGACACTCGCCGGCACGACACACCAGGAGCGACTGTGATTCCGTTGACGCGTCGCCCCGCCGGCTCGCGAACGATATCAGCGAACTATTCGTGCGAGTGTGAACGACAGGACATTCGCTGTGCGTTTCAGGAACCCTCGACCCAGCGGCCCAGAACATT
>JBEKUS010000030.1:0-39002 GCA_049514795.1 Occallatibacter sp. | reverse complement strand
ACGAACTACCTTGCTGGATCCACTTGTACAACTGGCATAGACCCCACGCCAGCCTCGCCAACAACACTCCCATCAGCCGCGCTGGCCTCGATCGGAACAACCTGTTGACACTACACAACTAGTCCCTTGTCCTCGCTCCCTGCCTTCTCGTTCCATCGCTCCCTCGCTTCCTGCCCGGCGGCTGAACTGGAACCCACTAAACTGGAGCTGATGCCGGGTTTTCACATCGAGCACTTCGGTTGCAGGGCTGCGCGCGCCGACGGCGAAGCCATCGCCGGCCGCCTGCGCGCCTATGCCGAGCTTGAGCCCCTCGCCTCCGACATGGTCGTCGTCAACACCTGCAGCGTGACGGCCGAGGCCGACCGCGCCGCCCGTGCCTATATCCGCAGAGCCCACCGCCGCAACCCAGCCGCGAAGATCGTTATCACTGGCTGCTATGCGCAGCGCGCCCCTGAGGAGCTTGCGCGCATGGCCGGCGTCGCGGCCGTCATCGGCAACAGCCACAAGGCCCTCGCGCCCGAGATCGTCCTCAGCCTCTCGCGCCCTGCGGCACACCCCTCGCTTGTCCCTGTGCATTCTCTTCTCTCGGCGGCCGCGCCGCTCGCGGCCCCGATCTGGTCCGACGACCGCTTCGCCCACTCCTTTCTCGAAGACCCGCCGCTCGTTCCCGGCGCGCAGACGCGTCCCAATCTCAAGATCCAGGAAGGCTGCGCCAACCGCTGCACGTTCTGCGTCATCCCGCAGACACGTGGCCCATCGAAGAGCCTGCCCGCGGCAAGCGTTTTTCGCCAGGTCGAAGCCTTCGTCGCCGCGGGGGTCAAGGAGATCGTCCTCTCCGGCATCAACCTCGGCCACTGGGGCCGCGATCTGCCGCCCGAACCCGGCGCGCCCCCATCCTTCTCCGCGCTCGTCCGCGCGATCCTCGACGAAACCGCACTGCCCCGCTTGCGCCTCAGTTCCATCGAGCCCATGGACTGGACCGGCGAGCTGATCGCCCTCCTGCGAGAACACGGCGGTGCCCGCATCTGCCGTCACGCCCATCTCCCGCTCCAGTCGGGCTCCGACTCCGTGCTCCGCCGCATGTTTCGCCGCTACCGGCCCTGGCACTATGCGGACAAGGCCGCCGCGCTAATCCGCGCTGCCGGTCCCGACCTCACTCTCGGCGCCGATGTCATGGCCGGCTTCCCCGGCGAGACCGACGGCGAGTTTGAAGAGACGCTCGCCTTCATCCGCGAGCTGCCCTTCGGCTATCTTCACCTGTTTCCCTTTTCGCCGCGTCCGGGCACGCGCGCCTGGGCTCTCCACGCCGAGTCAGGCGTCCCGCCAGCCGCCGTCGAAGAAAGAATGGCCGCCCTCCGGTCCCTTGCCGCCGGGAAAGTTCGCGCCCACCGCCGCCGCTTCATCGGTCGCTCGCTCGCCGCCATTACGCTGCACACCCCGCCCGCGCTCGCGGCCCAGGGCCGGACCGCCGCCCTCACCGAAAACTTCCTCCCCGTCGAACTCGACGGCTGTTTGCCCGCCAACGAGCTTCTGTGCGTCCGCGTGGCCGGCCTCAATTCCGATGACACGCTCGTCGCCGGCCGCGGCGCCCGCAAATCCCCATAACCTCTTTGTTCACAAAAGCCAAGCCAATGTTATACTCAGGGTGCGTTCGTGCCGCGTCGGCCCAAGGGACGCCCTGTCCCCGCCCGCCCGGTACGCGCTCGGAGGAGCACCATCGCATTCGACAAGCGTTCGGCCAAGTCCTTTATCCGCATCAACGAGCGGATTCGCGCCCGCGAAGTCCGCGTCATCGACGAAAACGGTGAACAACTTGGGATTCTTCCGCCCTTCGAGGCGTTGCGCATCGCACGCGAGCGCGGCTTCGATCTCGTCGAAGTCTCTCCCAATGCCGTTCCGCCTGTGTGCCGCATCCAGGACTACGGCCGCTACCTCTACGAAAAGGAAAAGAGCGAGCGCGCCGCGCGCAAGCGCCAGAAGGTCATCACGGTAAAGGAAGTCAAGTTCTCCGTCACCGTCGACGAGCACGACTACCAGACGAAGAAGAATCAGGCCATCCGATTCCTCGCCGAGGGCGACAAGGTGAAGGCCAGCCTTCGCTTCCGCGGCCGCCAGATGGCGCACCGCGAGCTGGGCTACCACATCATCAACCGGCTCATTCAGGACATCGGCGACGCCGGCGTGGTCGAATTCATGCCACGCATGGAAGGCACCGTCCTCCACGCCATCCTGGCCCCGGCGCGGAAGGATGTGGCGAAACCGAAGCCGGCTCCCGCCGCTCCCGCCGTGCAGGCATAGCCGCCAGCATCAAGCCCCTGCTCGCGTCTCGTCGTACCAGCTTGGCATGGCCGTTTGCCTTCCGCCGCAAAGACAGATTGCATTTGACGCCAGCCGCGTCACGGCGAAACTGTCAACGCGACGAATGAGAAGGCGCAGGCCGTCAGGCGATTTCCGGCGCTCTCAAGCAGCAGGCAAAGGACCCAGCCCGCGTGGCCGTCTGCACACGGCTGATTCCCTCTTGCTCCCGTGTACGGGAACGAGACATCGCTGCCCACATTCCACCAAAGTTGTAGGACGCAGGATGTACGTTGCAGGTTGCCTGCGCCGATTTTGTTTTATTGTTTGTTTTTGGGAAGGGCCGCACATCGTGGGCAGATCGGCACGGCGCGTGTAAACCCTTCCGTCACAATTCGCGTCATAATTCTCATTGGATGGCCGACTAAGTTATTTTCCGGACTCCTGATCGCCAGGCTTCCGGTGAACACACGTCAGATCTTGGAGCTTCCGGTTAGCGATATGAAAATGATTCGCATCTTCCCTCTCGCTCTGATCCTTGTAGGCGCTGTTTTGTTGTTTGAACAGCCCGCCTACGCCTACGTCGACCCGGGCTCTGGTCTGCTGGCCATTCAGGCTGCCGGCTCCGCGCTCATCGCCACGGGCTGGTACTTGCGCCGGAGAATCTATACGCTCCTACATCGCAGCGAAGCGGTCAAGCAAGAACACGAGGTCTTGCGCTGCGCCGCCAACCGTGAGGACATGTCAAATTCGTGAGCGGCCGCGCCGATCCAACCGATGCTGATTTGACTCTCTCCCCTGGAGAGGATCTCCTGGAGCTCACATTTCGCGATCCAGCGGGCCAGCTGCACCTCGCGCCCGAGTGTGCATTGCGCCAGATTCGCCGTGCAGCTCGAGAGGAAACCCTGGCGTTTCTCGCGTCTCCGCTGCGTGCGTCGCTGGAAGAATGCGGCGACCTGGTACCCAGCCGCATCGCCGATCCCGCCGCGCATGCCTGCATCTCTCCCGGCGAGCTTTGGCTCGAACATCCACGCGTCGATCCCATCAGCTATCCCTGGGAGTGGACCACCGCTCAGTGGTGCGCCGCTGCGGAGCTCACTCTGCGCGTCGCCGGCCAGGCCATCTCCGCTGGCTGGACTCTGAAGGACGCGACACCGCTCAATATTCTCTTCGCCGGTCCGCGCCCCATCCTCGTCGATGTCTTGTCCTTCGAGCGCCGCGATCCTCGGTCCAGCGTGTGGCTGGCTTACGGCCAGTTCGTCCGCACGTTCCTGCTGCCGCTCGTGGCGGCAAAGCATCTGAAGTGGCCTCTTCAGGCGACCTTCTTCGCGCGCGATGGCTACGAGCCGCGGCAAATCTACCAGGCGTTGCCGCGCTGGCGGCGGCTGAGCCCGGATCTTTTCGATGTCATCACCCTGGCCACAGTTCTTGAGCGCCCGGGCGCCAAGCGAGGCGAAGCGAAGAAACTGTTCGCCGCTCCCGATCCCGGGTTGGTCAGGCACATCCTCGAAAAGCGCCTTGCGCGCCTCGGCAAGCAGATTCGCAACGCAGCCGGACCACAGGGCCCCAGCCGATGGAGCCGCTACGAACAATCGGCGAGTCACTATCAGCCGGCCGACGTTGCCGCGAAGCAGCAGTTTGTGAAGCAAACACTCGAGCAATGCCGGCCGCGGCGCGTCCTCGACATTGGCGCCAACACGGGAACCTATTCGCTGCTGGCGGCCGATGCCGGCGCCGAGGTCGTTGCACTCGACAACGACTCGGCTGCGCTCGAAGCTCTCTGGCGGTCCGCGACGCAGCAGAACAAACCCGTCACCACTCTCGTGGCAAATATCGCACGCCCCACCCCGCCAGCGGGTTGGCGAAATCGCGAGCAACTCTCGCTGCTTGACCGCCTCACCGGTAAATTCGATTTCTTGCTTCTGCTTGCCGTCATTCATCACCTGATCTTGCGCGAGCAGGTGCCTCTGTCCCATATCGCCAGCCTCTGCGCCAGCGTGACGCATCGCTGGCTGCTTCTGGAGTGGGTCCCGCCCAGCGATCCCATGTTTCAGGAGTGGCTACGCGGCCGTGACGACCTGTATGGCCACCTCCGAGAGGACGACCTGAAGCAGGCGTTCTCGCCGTTCTTCTCCGTGGTCAACCGCACACAGTTGGGCAACGGCAGGATTCTGTTGCTCTTCGAGCGGATGTAGTATTCTGGCGCAGCAGCAGCCATCGCAAAAAACTCCGGTTCCAGAGGCAACCCCGGCATGATCAAGCGGATCGCCCAGGCTTGCGGCTTCGCCTCCATTGCGCTCCTGCCCTGCTACGTTGACTTGACTTCGTCGCTGGGCGATGCGCGGATGCACGTCCCCTGGCCGCTCACGCGCCTTGTTCTGGCGCAACTCGTTGACTTGGCGATCGTCGCTTTCGTCTTTGCAGGGCTGATGGCGCTCCTGCGCACCCTGAAGGCGTGGGCCAGGATTCGTTGGGGTTTCATGGCCCTGCTTCCGGTCTACTTGCTCGCGCGCAATCTCAGCCTGGTTCCGTTCCAGGTGCCGGGCGCCGTTGTATTCGCCGTGTGCGCCGCCTGGATCATTGTGCTGGCGTTCCTCGTTTTCCGCGCGCCGGCGATCGCATCGAGACTCTACGCGTTCGGAAGCGCCGTGCTCACCGGGATCGCCGTGTTTGCCGTGGTCATGGGCTGGCAACTGGTCTACGCCGCGCTCTGGCGGCCCGCGCCTCGGGCATTCGCACGCCCGATTCCCACGCAGCCGTCGACCAGGCCGCGCTTGGTTTGGATCATCTTCGACGAGCTTGCCTATCAACCGGCATTTGAAACGCGCGATTCATCGCTTGCGCTTCCGAATTTCGACCGCCTGCGCAGCCGGGGAACCCTGTTTACCGACGTGACCCCGATTGGCTCCTACACTGCCTTGGTGGTGCCGAGTCTGCTTCTGGGGCGCAGCGTAAGAAGCTCCACCTATACGGCCGACAATCGCTTCCTCATCCGCACCGACGATTCACCGCAGTGGCAGCCCATCGATACGAATGCATCGCTATTCGGCATGGCGAATCGGCGCGGCCTGAGCATCTCCATTGTCGGTTGGTACCTCGCGTATTGCCCGGTCTTCGCGGACACTGCCAATGAGTGCTATTGGAGCAACGACGACTCGGAACTCGGCGCCCCGCCGTCGCGCGACGCCGGTTTCGCGGAGGACGTCTGGTTCCCGCTGCGGATCATGGCGGAGCAGTTTCTCGCGCCGCGCATGACCTGGGCCGATCTTGCGCGCTGGGAGTCCCAGAGCCACATCGCCACGGTGCAGGATCTCAGCCAACACGCGCTCACAACACTCGCCGCAAGTCAGGCCGACATCATCTACCTGCACCTCCCCGCGCCTCATCCACCGGAGTTCTGGGATCGCCGCACGCATGCGTTCGCCGTAGGAGGATCGTATCTCGATTCGCTGGACTACACCGACCTGCTATTGGGGAAGATGCTCGAAATCCTCGAGGCGCAGCCGCGATGGGCGGCCACAACCTTGATCGTGCAGGGCGATCACACCTGGCGCACGTACATCTGGCGCCCCACCCCCGGCTGGAGCGCCGAGGATGAGCGGATTTCTCACGGCGGTCAGTTGGATCCGCGGCCGGTCCTTCTGATTCATGCCGCCGGGCAGCAAAACGCGGTGACCGTCACCTCGCCGACCAGCCTTATGTTCGTGCACGACTATGTCGCCGCGCAGATCCCGGCCCTGGCTCGATAAACTCCGTGTGCCGAGCCAGGGCCTTGTGTCGATCCCGCACTACTTCGGGAGCGCCATGGTCCCGGACACGTGCAGAACCGCCGCCGCTGTTCCCTTCCCGGGCATTCCACCGGATACGGTGATCGTGTAATCGCCCGGCAACACGGCCCGGTTCCCTTTTTCGTCCACTTCGCTCAGTTGCCGCGGAGCCAGGGTAAAGGCCACGCGCCGCGTTTCGCCCGCGCGCAGATGAATCCGCTCGAATCCCTCGAGTTCGACGCGGGGTGAAATGCTGGTTTGCGGAGGCGTCACATAAAGCTCGGCAACTTCGTCGCCGTCGCGGCGGCTTGTGTTCCGGACCTCCGCGGTCACCGTGACCGATCCTCCCGCCTGAATCGTGGCTGAACTGACCCGCGGCGCTCCATAGACGAACGTCGAGTAGCTCAAGCCGTACCCAAATGGATAAGCAACATCGCGCTTGAAGTAGCGATACGTTCTGTCCTTCATGGAGTAGTCTTCGAACGCCGGCAGATCGCCGGTCGAGCGGTAGAACGTCACCGGCAGGCGCCCCGCGGGATTGCTCTTCCCTGTCAGCGTCTCCGCGATCGCGTCGCCTCCTTCTTCGCCCGGATACCACGCCACAAGCAGCGCGTCGGCGTGATCGTTGACCCAGGGAAGCGCCAGCGCCCCGCCCGATGTCAGCACCACGATCAGCGGTTTTCCGGTCGCGCCCACCGCCTCCAGCAGATGCTCCTGCGCGGCAGGCAGCTCGATGGCTGTTCTATCGCCGCCCTCGAAGCCGCCTACGTGGACTTTCATCTCCTCGCCTTCGAGGTTCGGAGACAGCCCGACAAAAGCAACGACCGCGTCGGCCGCGTGCGCGGCATCCAGTGCCGGACCCAGCAGGCTGTTCGCCGGCGGCGCCCACTCGAGATCGACAAATCGGTCGTTGGGGAGATGCACATACTCCACGCGAATCTCGTGCGGTTTTGTGTCGGCAAAACTCAACCGCGCGTTGGCCGGATTGCTCTGGCCGTCCATTGCCAGTTTGCCGTCGAGGTAAATCCGGACGCGATCCACAGCCGCCACCGATTGCTGGGCGCCGGCAGGAATGCCGCTCGCGCCGGCAGGCATCAGCAGCCGCGGCCCACGCAGGCTGAGAACGTAATCGCCGGCCACGGGCGGCAGCAGCTCGCCGGTCCATCGAACCGCAAACGTCTTGGCCGGAAAGTCCGGCGCAGGCGCCACGCGATTCCAGTTGAAATTGATCTTTGCGTCCACGCGGACCATCTTCGGCGCGCCGGCGAATTGAGTACTGTCGAAGTACTCACCCTTCAGCCCGACGGTCTTCAGCGAAGCGTCCGTGCGTAAATAGGCCGAGGGAATCGGCGCGGGAGACCCATCGACCAGAATCGACCCGGGAGCGTAGAGCACATTGCCGGTCCCGAACTGCCTTCGCAGTCCATTGAGCGGAGAGACGGGTTCAGGTGCGGTCCCGTTGTAGTTCCCCTCAATCGCCTCGAGCAAATCCGCGGTCGGGCCCACAACCGCGATCTTCCGGATCGCTGGCTTCAGCGGCAGCGCCCCGTTGCGATTTTTCAGCAGCACGATCGATTCCCGCGCCGCCTGGAGAGACAGCTCCCGGTGCGCGGCCGAGTTGACTTCGGAGGAGGGAATCTTGTTGAAGGAAACCATCTCCGGCGGATCGAACATGCCCAGGCGCATGCGCGCGGTGAACAAGCGGACGACGGCCTGGTCGATCTCCGCCTCGCTCAGCAGGTGATCCTGCACGGCCTTCGTCAGGTCCATATACGCCGAACCGCAATCCAGGTCCGTCCCCGCCTTCACCGCCAGCGCATCGCCTTTCGCCAAGCTGTCGGCAAAGTGGTGCCCACGCACGATGTCGGCAACCGCATCGCAATCGGAAACCACAAACCCGTTGAATCCCCAATCTTTGCGCAGGCGCTCTTCAAGCAGCATCGGACTCGCGCACCCGGGTATGCCGTCGACCGCGTTGTAGACGCACATGATGGAGTCCGCGTGTCCGTCCACAATCGTGGCGCGGAATGCCGGTAGATACGTGTCCTCGAGGTCGTGATCCGACACGTCGACATTGAAGCCGTGCCGCAACGGCTCCGGCCCGCTGTACACCGCGTAGTGCTTCGGCGTCGCGACAAGCTCAAAATACTTCGGGTCGTCGCCCTGCAGCCCCTTCACGAACTCAACGCCGAGAACCGACGACATGAACGGATCTTCGCCGTACGTCTCCATCCCGCGTCCCCAGCGAGGGTCGCGATCGATATTGACGTTGGGCGACCAGAACGTGAGTCCCGCGAACCGGCTGTGGTCGTTTTCGCGAATCGCCTGGTTGTACTTGGCGCGTCCCTCCACGGCAATGGTCGACCCGATCCGGCGAATCAGCCCGGCGTTCCATGTCGCGGCTAGGCCGATCGACTGCGGAAAGCTGGTCGCGAAGCCGTTGCGCGCCACGCCGTGCAGCGCTTCGTTCCACCAGTTGTACGCGGGAACGCCGAGCCGCGGGATCGCCGGCGCAACGTCCTGCATCTGGCTGACCTTCTCCTCGAGCGTCATGCGGCCGGCGAGATCCTGGGCGCGCTCGTCAGGAGCCAGTGCGGGATTCAGATATGGGCACACTTGCGCGCCGCAGGAGACTTGTTCTTCCTTTGCCGCTTGTTGCGCAGGTGAGAATTGCGAAGCCAGACTGGCGACTGCGAGTAACGTGAGAACAGAAACCCGGTTCATCATATTTGACCCTCGTGAATACCCTTCACCTGCCGAAGAGTATCACCCCACACGAGAAGGCTGCACACTCCCCTTCGCGCAGTCACGCCCGTCCCGGTTCTGTTGCGAGTCACCAGCCAAGCAAGAGGAGCGGCGCAACTCCGGCGGCCGCCAGGGCGAGCAGGAAGATCAGGCTCAGCCTGCCTGTCTTGCGGCCCGCCAGGCTGTACGCGTAGATGCCTTTCACCACGTTGTTGCTGGCGGCGGCGATCAGGATCGCGCCCGCGGCGACATTCAGCATCGTGGACGTGCTGGGCGCCTGAGTCAGGCCCATGATGAATGGGTCCACGTCGCTCACGCCCATGATCGCCGCCAGCGTGTCGATGCCGGCGCGGCCCAGGTACGTGACCGCCAGTTGGGTAATGACCAGCATCACCAGAAACAGCCCGGCAAACAGAAAGGCCGTGGTGAGCTCCAGCGGATTCCTGGGCTCCAGGTCCTGCTCGTCGGCCTGCGCGCCCTTGTCCGCCCGCCGCGTCCACAGCCACCCCACGGCAACGGCGAGACATCCCAATACGAGGAGCGGCGCCCAGAGCAGCATCATCAATTGCCGGTTGAAGAGAACGAGGAGAATGCAAAGGCGCACGTACATCACTCCGGACGCGATGAGAATCCCGCCCGAATACAGATACGGATGGTCGTCCGCCTTGCCGCGCTTTGCCAAAACGACGGTCGTTACCGTGGAGGAGTACGCGCCCCCGAGCAACGCCGCGAGCACCGTGCCGCCCTGGCCCTTGGTCATCTTCTGCAGCACGTAGCTGGCATACGAGATGGCGCTGATCGCCACCACGACCAGCCACGTCTTGAACGGATTGATGTGGAAACGGCCGAACTCCTGGTTGGGCAGCACCGGCAGAATGACGCCGCTCAGGAACAGAAACTTCGCAAACGTTAGAATTTCCCGGGCGGCGATCCGCGCGGCCAGCTTTTCGAGCGCGGCTTTCAGGTCCAGCAGCACCAGGCTTGCCACGCTCAGCGTCGTGGCGATCCAAAAATGCCCGTAGCAGACCAGCGCGCCGACCAGAAACGTGGCCAGGCCAGACATCTCCGTGGTCACGCCCGGGGATTCCACTGTGGCCAGTTTGTGCCAGTAGGAGAGCAGCAGGAAGCCCGTCACCACCAAAAGGCCCACGGCGAGCGGCAGCAGTTGAGGCCCGGAAATAAGCGCCATGGAATAGCCGATCAGCCCGATCAGCGGGAAAGTCCTCACCCCCCCGAACGCGTAGGTGTTTCCCCCAGCCTTGTGCTCCTCGCGTTCCAACCCGATCAGGAACGAAAGGAACAGAACCAGCACGATCTTCACTGCGTCAGGCGGCACATCCTGTAAGATCCCCATCTTCGCGATCCTCGGTGTCCTGTGTTCTCGATTGCATGACAGGATACACCGCAGCGCGGCGGCGCGAGGATGCGAATTTCACCCCCACACCGCACTCGCGATTCGGGGACTGACCGGTCTGCCGGGCCGGGCCGGCCATGTGCCGAATGACTCGCCTTGTGGCCCTGGAGCCTCCTACTGGCTCTTCCACTTCCAGTCCCGGATCTCCGGCAGATCCATCCCGTTCTTCCGGATGTACTGTTTATGCTCGACCAGCTTGTCTTTCAGCGTCTGCTTCAGATATGCGCCCCGATCGGTGATCCGCGGGATGCGGTCGATAGCGTCCATCGTCAGATGAAAGCGATCCAGATCGTTCATCACCGTCATGTCGAACGCAGTGGTAATCGTGCCTTCTTCCTTATACCCGCGGACGTGAATGTTGTTGTGGTTGGTCCTGCGGTAGGTCAGACGGTGGATCAGCCACGGATAGCCGTGGAATGCGAAGATCACCGGCTTGTCCTTGGTGAAGAGCGTGTCGAAGTCCGTGTCGCTCAGTCCGTGCGGGTGCTCCGATTTCGGTTGCAGCTTCATCAGGTCGACAACATTCACCACCCGCAGTTTCAGGTCGGGCAGGTGTTCGCGCAGGATGGATACCGCGGCCAGCGTCTCCAGCGTCGGCACGTCGCCGCAGCACGCCATCACCGCGTCCGGCGAGCCGCCCTGGTCATTGCTGGCCCACTGCCAAATGCCGATGCCCTCGGTGCAGTGCTTGATCGCCGCATCCATCGTCAGCCATTGTGGGGCGGGATGCTTGCCCGCGACCACCACATTGACGTAGTGACGGCTGCGCAGGCAGTGATCCATCACCGACAGCAGGCAGTTCGCGTCCGGCGGCAGATACACGCGCACAATCTCCGCCTTCTTGTTCACAACGTGGTCGATGAACCCCGGGTCCTGGTGCGTAAAGCCGTTGTGATCCTGCCGCCATACGTGCGACGACAGAAGATAGTTGAGCGAGGCGATCTTGTGCCGCCACGGCAGGTCGGCCGTCACCTTCAGCCATTTCGCATGCTGGTTGAACATCGAGTCCACGATGTGAATGAACGCCTCATAGCAGTTGAATAGCCCGTGCCGCCCGGTCAGCAGGTAGCCCTCGAGCCAGCCCTCGCATTGATGCTCGCTGAGCATCTCCACCACCCGGCCTTCGGGTGCAAGAAACTCGTCGTTCGCCTGCGTCGCGGCATCCCACTGCCGGTTCGTCGTCTCGAACACCGCCGCCAGCCCGTTGGAAATCGTCTCGTCGGGACCGAAGATGCGGAAGTTCCGCCGCTCCGCGTTCAACTTCGCTACGTCGCGCAGGAACGGCGCCATCACGCGCGTGTCTCCAATGCCCTTGATTCCCGGGGTTGGCACGTCGACTGCGTAGTCGCGGAAGTCGGGCATCTGCAGATCGCGCATCAGGATGCCGCCGTTGGCGTGCGGGTTGGCGCCCATGCGCCGGTCGCCGGCCGGCGCCAGCTCCGCCAGCTCCGGCCGCAGCTTGCCCTTCTCGTCGAATAGCTCCTCCGGCCGGTAGCTTCTCAGCCACTCTTCCAGTTGCTTCAAGTGCGCGGGATTGGCGGCCGGATCCGAAATCGGCACCTGGTGCGACCGGAACGTGCCTTCCACCTGCAGCCCGTCGACAACCTTTGGTCCCGTCCAGCCTTTCGGGGAATTGAGAACGATCATCGGCCAGCGCGGGCGCGTCGTGTTCCCGTTCACTCGCGCATCCTGCTTGATTCTCTGGATCTCTTCCACGACGCGGTCAAGCGTCGACGCCATGGCCTCGTGCATCAGCTCCGGCTCGTGCCCTTCGACGAAATAGGGCGTCCAGCCATAGCCCTTGAAGAGCTGCTCCAGCTCTTCGTGCGTGATGCGCGCCAGGACCGTCGGATTGGCGATCTTGTAGCCGTTGAGATGCAGGATGGGCAGCACCACGCCGTCCGTCACCGGATCGAGGAACTTGTTCGAGTGCCATGCCGTCGCCAGTGGTCCCGTCTCCGCTTCGCCGTCGCCCACCACACAGGCCACGACCAGATCGGGATTATCCAGAACCGCGCCGAAGGAGTGGCTGAGCGAGTAGCCCAGTTCGCCGCCCTCGTGAATCGATCCCGGAGTCTCCGGCGATGCGTGGCTGGGGATGCCACCCGGGAACGAAAACTGGATGAACAGCTTCTTCAATCCGTGTTCGTCCTGCGTGATGTCGGGATAAACCTCGCTGTACGTGCCTTCCAGGTAGGTGTGGCTGACGACGGTCGGGCCCCCGTGCCCGGGCCCGGAGACATAGATCATGTCGAGGTCGTACTTCTTGATCACCCGGTTCAGGTGCGTATAGATGAAGTTCTGGCCGGGCGACGTTCCCCAATGCCCCAGAAGCATGCGCTTCACGTCTGCGATCTCCAGAGGGCGCCTGAGCAGCGGATTGCCGTAGAGGTAAATCTGACCGACGGAGAGATAATTCGAAGCTCTCCAATAGGCGTCCAGTTTCTTCAACTGGTCAGGCGACAATGTCTTTCTCATGATTCCTCTCCTCTGGCTCCTGTTCGAACGGTTCACACCTTATCGGGCTCCACCAATCCCCGGTCCGGCTCGCCTCGATTTGCGGCGCGGGCGCGATCGGCCTGGTTAACCCGAGGATAGTGTAGCTCCGGACCGGCACGCACCCTGGTTCGCCGGCATTTGCTCCGCCAGCCGCTCCGTCTCCCCGCCCACGTCCATCCGCATGTCCGGTTTCCCAGAGTGTAGGCTCCGGCCCGCCACCCGTCTATCTCCAGACGATTAAATGCGGGACGTTCAGGGCCATCTTGAATCTCGAATCCCGCGCCCCGAACTCAAGCGGCTCCGCGGTGCGCACCCTGACGGTGCTGCAGGGAGTCAACCCTAACCCCGAAGCGGTTTCAGAGGGAAGGACCGGTCAGGCGCCGACATCGCGCACAGACAGCGCCATGGGCGCGGGGTGCGGCCACCAAAAGACCCATCCCGATAAAGCGATTTATCCAGATTGCCCCCGGCTCCCGGCGTCATATATATTGTCCGACGCGGGGTCCAGAGAACGTTTACGCGCAGTGAACTCCGCTCTCCCGCCGGTCGGTCCCAGGGCATAAAGAGATCGCTTGCCTACCATCCGTCGGGCCGATTTGGAGAACTTGATGAAAAGAACGAGGTTTTGGTCCATCCTTCCCGTTTGTCTTCTTGCCCTGATTCAGATCCTGCCGGCAACGGCTCAGGACAAGGCTCACCTGTCCATCGACGCCTCGAAGGCCGGAGCGAAGATCGACCGCAACCTCTTCGGCCAGTTCGCCGAGAATCTCGGCCATGGCCTCTACGAAGGCATCTGGGTCGGCCCGGACTCGACCATCCCGAACACTCGCGGAATCCGCAAAGACGTGGTCGAGGCGCTCAAGGCGCTCAAGGTGCCCAATGTCCGCTGGCCCGGCGGCTGCTTCGCCGACCAATATCACTGGCGCAAGGGAATCGGCCCGGCCGCGAAGCGCGCGGTCACGCTGAACTCCGCCTGGGGCGGCGTGGTCGACAACAACAGCTTCGGCACAGACGAGTTCATGGACTTCATCCAGCAGATCGACAGCAAGGCCTACGTCTCGGTGAACGTCGGCTCCGGAACGCCGCAGGAAGCAGCCGAGTGGCTCGAATATATGACCGCGGCTGCGCCGACCTCGCTGGCCCTGGAGCGCGCCGCCAACGGCCATCCCGATCCCTACCAGGTCGGCTTTCTCGGCCTTGGCAACGAGAGCTGGAGCTGCGGCGGCGACATGACTCCCGACTACTACGTGAGCCAGATGAAGATCTACAGCCGCTTCGTGCAGAACCTGAATCCGGCGCAATTGAGATCCAACAAGATGCTCAAGATCGCCGTTGGCCCCGGCTTCCCAGAGACCGAGTGGACGGAGGCCGTCATCAAGGCCTGGCAGCAACACGACTGGAGCTGGGATATCGACGGGCTCTCGCTCCACTGGTACACCGTCCCCAACGGTTGGGAGGTCAAGACGCCTTCGCTGGGATTCGGCGTCGACGATTACGTCAAGACCTTGAAGTCCACGCTGTTCATGGATGAGTTCCTGCGTAAGCAGGAGGCCGTCATGGACAAGGCCGATCCGCAGAAGAAGGTCGCCCTGGTCGTGGACGAATGGGGCGCCTGGCACGCGCCGTTGCCGGGCTCCAATCCGGACTTCCTGGTGCAGCAGAACAGCCTGCGCGACGCCATCCTGGCCTCGCTGAACCTGAACATCTTCGCCCGCCACGCCGACCGCGTGCGCATGGCCAACATCGCCCAGATGATCAACGTGCTGCAGGCGATGATCCTCACCGACAAGGAGAAGATGGTCCTGACTCCCACCTACTACATCTACCGCATGTACGTGCCGTTCCAGGATGCGGCCTTTGTTCCAGTCAAGTTCGATGCCGGCACCTACACGCACGGCGACTTTGCGCTTGCGCTTCCGCGCGTCGACGCCATCGCCGCCAAGGATGCATCCGGCAGGCTCATCGTCGAGATCACCAACATCGACCCTGAGAAACCGCTGGACATCGACGCCGATTTGTCCGGCATCGATGTGAAATCGGTCAAGGGCGAGACGTTGACGGCGCCCGCGGTCGACAGCATCAACACCTTCGATGCGCCGAACACCGTCACGCCGAAGCCTGCCGTGGCCGAGGTTCGGAACGGCCGGCTGTCGCTGACCGTCGCACCCAGGTCGGTCACCGTCCTCACGCTCGCGCCGTGATCGAGGCGTGCGCGACATTTCGCTTCAGGGCGGCCGACAGATGGAGCCGAATTCGGCGGGCGCGGCCTTTGCGCCTCCGTTCCGCGTCGCCTTTTACTCGAACGCAATCCAATGGAACCGGCATGAGAGAGAGAAGACCGAGATGACAGATTCAAAGTGGGTTTTCATTGCGGCGCTTGCCGCGTTTTCGCTGAGCCCTTGCCTCGCGGCTCAGGTACAGACCCAGGTCCCCGATCCGGTGCCCGGCGCCAAGCCTGTGACGGTCGAGCACATCAAGGTTCACGGCGCCGCGCTCGAAGGCAATCTCGAGGGCGAAGCCGCCGACCGCGACGTGATCGTCTTCCTGCCGCCGAGCTACGCGAAGGACAAGCATCGCCGCTATCCCGTCGTCTACGCGCTGCATGGCTACTCCATCGGCGCCGAGCAGTGGACGCACGAGATTCACGTGCCGCAGACCATCGAAGGCGCCTTCGCCAAAGGCGCGCAGGAGATGATCGTCGTCCTGCCCGACTCGAAGACCGTCTACAACGGCTCCATGTATTCGAGCTCCATCACCACCGGCGACTTCGAGCGGTTCATCTCGCACGATCTGGTCGCCTACATCGACGCGCATTACCGCACCATCCCCGAGCGCACCAGCCGCGGGCTCGTAGGGCACTCGATGGGCGGCTACGGCGCGTCCCGCATCGGCATGAGACACCCCGATGTCTTCGGCGCGCTCTACATCATGAGCCCCTGCTGCATGTCGGCTCGGGCATCCGGGCCCCGCGATGCGGACCTCGAGAAGACAGTTGCGGCCATGAAGTCGCCCGGCGACGCGGCGAATTTGCCGTTCCTTGCGCTCACTCAGCTCGCGGTCGCCGCCGCATGGTCGCCCGACCCGAAGAACCCGCCCCTTTACCTCGATTGGCCGGTGAAGAACGGCGCGACGCAGCCCGACGTTCTCGCCAAGTGGGCCGCCAACGCCCCGCTGGCCTTCGTCGATCAGTACATCGGGAACCTGAAGCAGTATCGTGCGATTGCCATGGACGTTGGCGACCAGGACAGCACAAAGGTAGACGAAGGCATGCTGCATGATCTGCTCGACGAGTATGGGATCGTGAACAGCATGGAGATCTATCCGGGCACGCATACCAGCGCCGTGGCCATCCGCTTCCAGGACTTTGTGCTGCCCTTCTTCGGCTGGAATCTCTGCTTCACCGCGAGTTGCCGCTGAAAAGCTCGCCGCGCGCGATAGCGAGCGCGGAAGAGGGGCGAGAACAACACCCCGCCCATACGGTTCTGCGACCGCGTATCCCAACCCTCCGCGCGGCAAGGAGATCCGCGCCGCGATTCGATGCGCAAAGCCCGTCGCGCCCGGATCGGGCCGCGTCCCCGTCCCTTCCCACAAAAGTGGTGTCTTCGGGTCCGATATTGCTTGCCGCTCCTATATACACTCTCCGTTGCACCGCCGGATTATTAGAAAAAAATGCGGCCCGGCCTAGAATCCGGAGATGGATAGGCCGATAGATGGGAGCGTGACGCCCACCACCTGCTCCTGGTAGCGATTCTGGACCCTTCGCGGAACCTGGTCAGTGCGGGCGGAATTCGATATAAGGAGCAACAGAATGCTGACTATTCTCAATAGCGTTACCTCGCTGAATGCGGAGAATGCTCTGTCTTCGACCCAGGCTAACCTGCAGAAGGTGATGACCCAGCTTTCCACCGGCTTGCGGGTTAACTCTGGAGCAGACGACGCCGCCGGCCTGTCGATCGCCAATGGCTTGCAGGCGAATATTGCGGCTCTGACCCAATCTTCGCAGAACGCGTCGGATGGCGTCGGCCTGCTGCAGACCGCCGATGGCGCGCTCTCCCAAGTCACCACGCTTCTCAACCGCGCTGTTACTCTCGCCACCGAAGCCTCTGATGGCGGACTGTCCACCGCGCAGGCGACAGCACTGGACAACGAATATAAGGCCATCCAGACTGAGATCGCCACCATCGGTTCCACGACCAACTACAACGGGACGGCCGTATTCGGTTCGACGGCCAGCATCTACACCAGTGATGGCACCTCCAGCGGCTCCAACACCGCTTCCGTTTCGGTTAGCGGTCTGTCCGTCAGCGCCCTCGGCCTGACCAGCGATGCATCGGGTGGCGTTCTCACGACGACTGCCGGCGCACAGAAAGAGCTGGCGTTGATCACTGCTGCCATCTCGACGGTGGCTGCTGATCGCGGTTCGATCGGTGCTGCGGTCAACCAGCTGAACGCCAGTGCGAACGTAGAGAGCACGGAAGTCACCAACCTGCAAAGTGCGGTGAACAACATCCAAAACGCCGACATCGGCCAGACGGTTGCTCAGATGACGCAGTACAACGTCCTCGAGCAGACCGGCATGGCAGCCCTGTCGCAGTCGAACTCGATCCAGCAGAACGTGCTGAAGCTTTTGCAGTAACTCCTCTGCCGTACCCTTCTTCCTGGAGCGGCGATGCCGTAACTGGCGTCGCCGCTCCGTCTTTCTTTCGTGTTGAAATCCGAAGCCCGATGTGCCGATAAGTAACTGCGGCTTGACCGGTGATCAGCGCGCAAAGGTCGAGAACCCAAGCGGAAGAGAAGGCACGCCCCTATGAGTTCTATCTCGTCGTCTCTCAACTCCCTCTTGTCGTCCATGTCGTCGTCCTCGTCGCTCGATCTGAGCTCCATCCTTGAGGCTGCGCTTGGGGCTTCCTCGTCGGGAATCGACGTATCGTCCGCGGTCAGCTCCGCGGTTACGGCGGCACGGGCGCCGGAGGATATTTGGGGCGCGGAGGAGAGCGCCCTGTCGAGCCAGATTAGCGCCCTGAATTCGATCGAGACGAACGTGACGAGCCTTGAAAACGATTTGCAGGATCTGAACAGCGTGACCGGCTCGCTGTCTTCGATGACCGTCAGTTCCTCGAACTCCAACGTCGTCACGGCTTCGGCGGCGTCGGGCAGCTCCGTCGGGAATCACGTGGTGGTCGTCAATAACCTGGCGGCAACCGCCTCATGGACCTCGGGCACCTTTGCCAGCAGCTCGACTGCCTTGCCTGCCGGCAGCTTTACGATCACCAATGGAAGCGGCTCGACTGCGACGGTCACAACCGATGGAACCAAGACCCTTTCCGATGTCGCCAGCGAAATCAACGGCGACAACCTCGGTCTGACAGCCAGCGTGATTACCGATGCCTCGGGCGCCCGGCTGGCCATCGTCGCCAATTCCACCGGCGCCTCGTCGAACTTCACCATCACCTCTTCCGGATCCGCGAATTACGGGTTCACGCAGGCTGTGACAGGCGCCAACGCGTCTCTGACAGTCGACGGGATCGGCATCTCAAGCGCGTCGAACACCGTTACCGGCGCCGTCTCGGGCCTTACATTCAGCCTGCTGAGCGCGAATCCTGGCGTGCAAGTGAGCCTGTCCGTAACCCCCAACACATCGACCATCGAAAGCGCCATCAAGCAGTTCGTTACCGACTACAACACTGTCGTCAGCGATCTGAAGACGCAGTTCACGGTTACCAACTCGAGCGAGGGAGTGCTGGCAACCGATTCCGTCGTTCGCGACCTTCAGAGTGCCATCCTGAGCGCTATCGATTACACCTACAAGCCGTCGTCGGGCACCACGACCGTCCCGAACCTGACCTCTCTGGGCATTTCAGTGGATAACGACGGCAAGCTCAGCCTCAATACATCGACGCTCGATAGCGCCCTGCAGAGCCACTACGCCGATGTGCAGAGTTTCTTCCAGGGGACCTCTCTCAACGGCTTCGCGAACTCACTCGACCAGACACTGAGCAGCTTCACTAGCTCCAGCAACGGAGCCTTCACCGTCGACCTGCAGAGCATGAACGATCAGCTCACTGATCTCGAGAAAACGGTCAGCGATTTCGAGACCAACTACATCACTCCCCTGAAGGCACAGTTGCAGAGCGAATACAGCAAGGCCGAGATCGCGCTGCAGGAACTGCCGAACGAAACGAAGCAAATCGAAGAGGAACTAGGATACTACAGCAAGAGCTAAGCGGCGGCGACCATGATTTCAGCGGATCTGGCATATCGAAGGACTGCGGCGGAGGGTGCCAGCGGGTTTGGTCTGTTGGTTGCTCTCTACGACACGCTCGCCGGCGACCTGCGCCGCGCAACCGAAGCACAGCGGGCCAGCGACATCGAGAGACGCAGTCGCGAAGCGAATCACGCCTTCGCGGTGATTGGCCTACTCGAAGACTCCGTGAGACGGGGCACGGGCGGCGATCTGGCGGACCAACTCGTCGCCTTCTACGCGTCTCTGCGGCGCGATTTGATCGCGGCACAGGTTAGTAACTCTGCCGACATGCTGGAAGAGCTGATGACCAAAGTCCTCAGGATCAGAGAGAGCTGGCAAAAAGCCGATCTGTGCGCAACGGCGTCAGCCCAGGGCAGTCTGCCGCCGGTCGCGATGAAGGGCTCCGACGGCTACCCGTCTTTTCAGCCGAAGAACAGCGCCGGCAACTGGTCCTTCTAGGGCGTTCTTTTCAATTCTGCAGAGTGAGCAGCCGTATTCAAGGTCGCCACGGCCCTAGGCTTGCGGCATTCCGGCCGTCCTGAGTTCCAGCGACCCCTTTGAGGAATCCTTTGGCGCGGACTGTGCGATGGATCGGCCGCAAGCATCGCCGCGCCCGCCCGGACAGAGCCTCGCGCCGGATCTTCGCGGCGGCGCAGGCTCGGATGCTTGCCCCTTGGCGCCCCCTGCTATGACGGAGTCGCAAGGTAATTGAGGATCGTTTCGGGTAGGACCTTCGCCGCGGCTGCCGCGGCCGCGCTGTTCGCCGTCTCGGCCTGGGTCAGCAACGTTGCCGCCTGGGACTCATCGACCGCAATCAGAGAATCCTCCTGCGATGTCAGGTTCACCTTCTCCTGGCTCAGATAGGTCTCCTGCGAATCCAACTGGCTTGCGGCATTGCCGTAGAAGACGCGTTGTTGGTCAACGTAGTTCAAGGCGCCCGATACCGCGCTGGTCGCGCTTTCGATGTCGGATGCGTTGCCGCTCTTCAAGGCAGTGACAAGCGAACTCAGTGAGCCAAGCACATTTGCACTCGAATTCGAGAAGAGCTGGCTGCCGGGAAGGTTGACCTGGATGGTGGCGTCGTCGCCGATGGCCACGGAGTTTACGCCGCCGTTCCCGTTGTAGGTGTATCCGGAGCTCGACGCGGAATCTGCGGTATACGGCGCGGTTGTGGTCTCGGTTCCACTGAACAGGTAGGTCCCGCTATAGGATGTGTTCGCCAGCGCCACCACGCTCGACAGGATTCCCTGCACTTCATTCGCGATCGCCTGCAGGTTCGAGGCGTTGGTGGTGCCGTTCGCTCCCTCCGTGCCCAGCGAGACGGCCCGCGTGAGCGACGAAACCACCGAACTCAGCGCCGAGTCCGCGGTTTGGACCATCGACAGCTCGCTGCTGACGTTTTTCGTGTACTGGTCCACATTGGCGGTGGCGATGGTGTTTTGCACCATGCTGGAAGACGCGACAGGATCGTCGGACGGCTTCGTCACCCGTTTGCCCGTCGCGACTTCCTCCAGGGCGGTGTTCAGCGTCGCTTGACTTTGTTGCATGTCAGCGAGAATGTCGGAAGCGATATTCGGATTAACGCGCATATTCGTCCGTATGACTACGAGGAGACCATATTGATGGTCACGTTGCTCAGTGCCTGGATTGTACTTATGATCCGCGCCGCGGCCTCGTACGCCGTCTGGTATCGGATCAAATTGGTCGTTTCTTCATCGATGCTCACGCCGGAGACGGAATTCAGTTGATCCTTCAATTGCGTCAAGTTGTCGCCGATGGCGGTCGACTTCGTGCTCGCATTCGAGGTGTCGCTGCCAACATGGTAGACCAGGCTCGCGTAGGTTTGCGCGGGCGACTGGCCCGAGGGAAGTGCATCGGTCAGCGCCGCCGAAAGGTTCGCCACGTTGCCATTGCTGCCCGACGTGCCGTCTGAGCTGTAGGCGATCTTCGAAGCATCGGTGATTGCGACGCTCAATCCCGCCGCCGCGCTTCCGCTGCTTGACGGAACGCTGAAGAAGTCCTGGCCCTTTTTGCCATTGGCGTCGTAGCCCTTGGCTTGGGCGTCATTGAAGGCCGAGGCGAACTGGCTGGCCAGAGTGTTCAATTGACTCAGGTAGCCGGGAATCACCGTATCGCGGATGGCGATGGTTCCTCCCAGCGTCCCGCCCTGAATCGAGGACGTGATGTCGTTTCCGTTCGCATCGAGCACGTGCTGCATGCCGTCGCTTCCGGTCGTCGTCTGCAGGGAGAAGCTCCGGCTGCCCATGACCAGCGGGCTTCCATTGGCCGTGGTGACGGTTTCGCCATCGCTGCTCTGCGTGATGGAGATCCCCGTCAATTTGGACAGCTTTTGAACCAATTCGTCCCGCTGGTCCTCGGTCGTGCCTCCATCCTTACCTTCCGCAGTCAACTGGGAAACCTGACCGTTGAGCTGCGCAATCTGCTGGCTCAACGTGTTGATCTCGGCGACCGTCTGAGTCACCTGCGTATCCATCTCCGACTGTACGGTTGTCAATCCGTTGGCCGTCGAATTGAAGGCCTTGGCCAGGTTCCCGCCGGCGGAGAGCACGCTGGTCTGGACCGACGAGCTGGACGGGTTGGAGGACAAATCGCTCAGACTGCTCGAGAAGGCGGCGAATGCGCTGGCAATGTCGCTGCCTGAGGAGGCGAAGTAGGTCTGCACCTGGTCGAGCGCGGTCGACTGCGCATCCTCGCCGCTCTGGGCCGACGTCTGCTGCTGAATCTGCAGATTGAGCAATTCGTCGCGGACGCTCTTGAGACCGTCCAGCGTGACCCCGCCGCCCTTCACCACACCGCCGGAGAAGGTTTCGGCAACCTCCGAGATCTGCGGAACTTCCCGGGTATAACCGGCCGTATTGACGTTGGAGATGTTATTGCTCGTGGCATCGAGAGCGCCCTGGTTGACCTCCAGCGCCTGCAAGCCGATCAAGAGCGATGTGTTCAAGCCGCCCATAGCGATTAGATCTGGCAAGACCAGGTTTGTAGCTTCATCCTGGCGCCAGAACCCTCCCGTAACTGTCCTTGATAGGAATTGAAAAGCGAAACCATCAATGCTACCGACTGGCTGGAGAACTTGATCAGGGCGGCGTACCGGCGATTCAGGTTCTGCAGCGTATCAGAAGCCTTGCGAATCTGGCCCATGATCCGGTCGTCGGCCAAAGCCGGGCGGGCGTGGGGATCCGGCAGGCTCGGCGTGTTCAGATCGTCCGCCAGCTCAACCAGACGTGTACTGAAGGCCTCCTGATTGGCGATGCTCTCCTCCAGGGCGCTGATGGAATTCCTGGAGATTGCCGCCATGGCCCGTTCCATCTCGAAAGCCATCGAATTCAAGAGCTGGAGGTACTCCTCCAGTTTCTCGTTCCGGTCCTGGATCCCAGTCGAAATCATTCCCACAGCTTCCCGCGCCTGCACCTGGATCCCTCAGCCTGGCTGGTTCACCGGCTAGGCGTGCTCGTCGATCATCGACGCTGCAATCTGCTCCGGGTCGAGCTCGTACTTGCCGGCATTGATCGCCTGCGACAGGGCATCGACCTTCTGTTGCCGAATCTCGGGTGAGCTCATGGCGCTGCTCACCAGATCGCTGACAGATTGCTGCGCGGAGGAAAGCGTGGTCCGATCCTCCCCGGCAGACAAGTCGGACGCAGTCGTCTGGGGTGCGCTCACCGGCTTCGGGTTCGGCTCGCTGGCGATCTGGCTTGCTGTAGCTTGGGTTAGATCGATTCTCATCTTGAACTCCTCACTTTTTTGCCTGCCTCTCTATCGGCACATCGGCGACTGAAGTTTAATGCAATTCTCACCGAATTTCCCCGGTCTTTTGGGTCCCGGCGGCAGGTTCAGCCTGCGCCGCCTGTTGAGTCTTATCTGCCGCAGAATGAAGGGCTTTCACGATCATCGCGGCGATTCCTATGCCCCCGGAAGCGGAAAGCGACGTGGCTAGGGATTGCACTCCGAGGCTCATCATCTGCTCGCGGTTTCCGGCGTCTTCGTCGTCCTCGGCGCCCGGCACTGTGGCCATCGATTGCTCGGCCTGCTGCAGCCAGGTGCCCAGGAGCATGGCTTCGAACTCCTTGGCGCTCTTTTCGATCTTGCCGTCCTCGTTCGATCCCTGGGCCTGCTGGATCTGGCGAAGCGCACTTTCCTCGCGCGACTGCAGCAGGCTGCTTTGCGCCTGAGCCGCCATTGCGCCGGTGATGAAGCTGGTCGCCATCTATTGAACCTCCACTTCGGCCTGAATCCCGCCCTCGGCCTTTATGGCCTGAAGGATGGCCACCACGTCGTGGGCCGTGGCGCCGATGGCGTGAAGTCCGTTCACGAGTTCCTCCACGTTCGCTCCCTCGTCGAGGCGCATGGTCTCGGCCGGGGTGTCGGTGACATGGACGCTGGTTTCAGGAATCACGCCCGCCGATGGCGTAAGCGCGAGGGTAGCGGGCTGGCGGCCGCTTGCTGCTCCGGCGGGCCCGAACCCGGCCGGTTCATGGGTTGCAGCGTTACCGGTACCCGGCCCGCCCGAAGTCTCCCCACTGCCATTCTCGATGTAGGTTGGAGCGTAGACATTGGGAACAGGCGCTGCGGTGTACGAGGTGACAACCTCAATGGATAGATTCCCATGGATCACGGACACAGGCGTCAGCTTCACATCGCCGCCCAGAACGATCGTGCCCGTTCGCTCATTAATCACGATCTTGGCGGGCGGATACACGTTGAGCGCAAGGTTCTGCACGCGCGAAATCAAAAGGGGAATCGAGGCCGCGCCGGCGTCGGCGACGTTCACGTCGACCCGTGCGCTGTCTACAGCCGTAGCGACCGGTTTTTGAAACTCCGCATTCACCGTGTCGGCGATCTGCTTCGCGGTGGTGAAGTCGGGGTTGCGAAGGAGCAGCGACACGGTCTTGAAATCGTGCAGGTCGACGGAAACGTCTCGCTCCACGATGCCTCCGTTCGGAATCGATCCGACGGTCACGGAGTTCACTTCCTTGCCGTTCATGCCGTTGCCCGCGGTGTATCCGCCCATGACCAGCGGCCCCTGGGCTTCGGCGTAGACCTGGCCGTCGGGCCCGTGCAGAGCACTCATCAGCAGCACGCCTCCCACCAGGCTCTTGGCGTCGCCGACCGATGAAACGGTCACGTCGAACCGGGAGCCCGGACGGGCGAACGGAGGCAAGGACGCGGTGATGAACACGGCGGCAACGTTCTTGACCGTCACCTGGGACGGAGAGATGAGCACGCCCATCTTCTGCATCGCGTTGGCCAGGGTCTGTACCGTGAAGAAGGTCTGCTGGGTGTCGCCGGTCCGGTTGAGCCCGACCACGAGACCGAAGCCGACCAGCATGTTGTCCCGGACGCCTTCTACGCTGGTGATATCCCGTATCAGAACATGGCGGTTGGCGTTTTCGGCCCGGGCGTGCGGCGCGAGCAAAGACAGGACGACGCTCAGCGCCAGCGCCCGGGCGATCCGCGTGGTGGCGCGCACATTCGAGTTGGCGAGCACAGACATCATGATCATCAGAACCCAAGGAGCCAGAGCAGCGCGCGCGTTATCCGGTTCGGCGGGCGCGTGCTGTCGGCGATGATTCCCTTGCCTTTCAACTCAATTTCCAGATCGCTGAGCGCGGCGGAGGATATGGTGTTCCCGCTTCCGATATCGTTCGGCCGCACCACGCCGCGAACCGTCACGTCCTCATGCTGGTTGTTCATGAAGATCTTGCGCTGCGCCTCGATGACCAGGTTGCCGCTGGGCAGCACCGCGATCACCCGGCCCGTCATGCTGGTCTGGAAGGTGGTGCTGGAGTCGGTTGCGCCCGCTCCTTTCAAGGTGGTGCTGGAGTTGGCGGCCAGCAACGGATTTAGGCCCTTGGTCCTGACGTCTCCAGCCAGGCCGGTAATCGCGGAGTTGGTCTGGAAAGCCCGCGCGCTGTTCACGTCGCCGCTCTGCGCGGCGGTGGTCTGCACCGATACCACGATCACGACCGTGTCGTTGAGCTTTCGCGCCTTGAAGTCGGTCGAGAGATCGCCCGTTTCTCCCGGCGTCCAGAGGCTGCCGACGGTGCGCGTCGCCTGTGGAAAGTCCCGCTCCTGCACGCGGGAAAGGTAGTCCGCCCGCAGCTCGGCAGGGCTGGTCTTCTTGCTGCCATGCGCGTGCGCCGGCGGCGCCAGGAACGGCGCCACGATCATCGCGAGACCGAGAAAATGCGGCCCGATGCGCTTTGCCGTCCCCATCATTGCAGCCGTCCCTTCAGGAGCGTGCCGTCCACCACCTCGGCCATGAAGACCATGCGATGTGCCTTGTCGGTGACGCGAATCGTCTGTCCGGGAGCGCCGGACTCAAGGCAGATGACGGGGATGCTGATATGGACATGATTCCCATCGAGCAGGAGTTTCGCGGGCGATCCGTTCCGCAACACGATGGCTCTCGCGGCCGTCCGGGGAGTCAGTCCAGCCAACTGCAGATCTGGGGAAATTGGTGCGCCTTGCACGCCGCCCTTTTGGCCGGCGCCAAGACTCACAAAAAACGGCAGGCATTCTTCGCTTTTCCTGCATTCCATGCGCGCAAGAAAGCGCCGATCGTTCAGCTTCTGGACGGAGGCGACCTTGAGCGCCGGAGCCGGAGTGGTGGCGACGACATTGGCCAGCAGCGTCACCTGGTCCGGGGTTACCTGCATCCCGGCCTGGCTCATCGTCGCGGCGACCAGTCCGGGAGTGATGGCATAGTGTTCAGCCGCCGGCGCGGCCGGCGCCGTGACGGCCGCCAACAGGAACCCGAGAATCAGTTTGCTACGCATCATTGCCGGGCCTCGTTACTGCGCCAACTGGTTGAGTTGCTGAAGCATTTCGTCGGCCGCCTTGATCACGCGCGAATTGGACTCGTAGGACCGCTGCGCGAGGATCATGTTCACGAATTCTTCGACTGTGTTCACGTTCGACGCTTCCAGCATTCCTTGCTGGATGGTGCCCAATCCCTCCGAGCCTCCGGGCGTACCGACCACCGGATCGCCCGAAGCCGTCGTGGGCAGATAGATGTTGTTGCCGACGCTGTTCAAGCCGCCGGGGTTTGCGAATGTGGCAAGCTGGATCACGCCCACCTGCTGCGCTTGGGTCTGGTTGGGCAGCGTCACGCTGACCGTTCCGTCGCTCCCCACGGTGATCGCCGTTGCCGCCGTCGGAATGTTGATCGCCGGCTGCAGCGCGTTGCCGTTCGCGGTCACCAGGTTCCCTTGCGCATCGGTCTGGAACGATCCGGCGCGTGTGTAGCCGAGTTGACCGCTCGGCATCAGAACCTGAAAGAATCCGACTCCCTCGATGGCGAAATCGAGCGCATTGCCCGTGCTGCTCAACTCGCCTTGAGTCTGGACGATCTCCGTGTTCGCGGGCCTCGCGCCGAGGCCAATCTGGAGTCCCGACGCTACCGTGGTCTGCTGCGTGGCGGCCGCTCCGGGCATGATCTGGTTCTGGTAAATCAGATCCTGGAACTGCACCCGCCGCGCCTGGAACCCGTTGGTGCTGGAGTTGGCGAGATTGTTCGCAATGTTGTCCAGGTTGATTTGCTGTGCCGTCATTCCCGATGCAGCGGTGTACAGGGCGTGGAACATCGGATCTCCTTTAGCTGACCTTCGACAGGTCCTGGGAATCTAGCTTGTCCATTTCGTTGCTGAATTCCGTTAGCGTGCGTTGCGCCATCTCGGCCTGCCGCTGAGCGGAAATCAATTCGACCAATCCGAGAATCGGATTCACGTTGGAGCTCTCCAGCATCCCCTGCCGGACACTCGACTTTCCCGATGGAGTCTCGGAGTCGGGAGGCGCAGTGTAGTACGTGTTTCCCATGCTCGTCAGCTCGGTGCCCGGGGTGAATTCCACAACGCTCAGCTTGCCGGAAACGGCGCCGTTCGAGGAGATCGTGCCATCGGCGCTGATCGAGATATTGCCGGAGGGAAGTGTAATCGCGCCTCTGTCTCCCATCACGACATCGCCGTTCGAGGTCACCAATTGCCGGCTGGCCGAAACCTGAAACGCGCCATTGCGGGTGTACATCGTGCCGTTGGCGGTCTTAACGACAAAAAAGCCCGGGCCGTCAATCGCCATGTCGAGTTCGTTTCCGGTCTTCTGCAGGGCGCCTTGGGTTTCGTCGATGGCGGTTCCGCTCAGGATTCCGTACCGGTTGACCACCTGATCGAATGACGACTCTTCGCGGTCCCCGGCGTCAGCCAGGACCGACCTGAACACGTTGTGCTCGGCCCGGTAGCCCACCGTATTCGCGTTGGCAAGGTTGTTGGCGATCGTATCCATTGCCTGGGTACGGGTCACCAAAGCCGTGCATGCCGCATAGTAGCCGCTATCCATGAGTTTCCCTTCGACTTCAGATATGCACGACGCGTGCCATCCTTCCCGGCAAAATCTGCCCGAAAAGGCGGCAAAAATGGCTCAAAAGGCGGGTTTTATGAACGTTCAATGAGAGCCCCACCCAGGAGCCGCATCGTATGCCGGAGACCCGGTCTGCTCCTCATGCGAACGCAATCCGGGAATCTCGAACCCCTCCTGAACCTGCTCGATAGCCGTCCGACGCAGTGCCGCGCCTCTTCTTGGCGCAATCCCGCGAATGACGTTGCTTTCCTCATACGAGAGACACCGCGGGTTCGTCACGAAGGTCGGCTTCAGTGAAGATCGCCTCTGACGCTGCGTTCTTCATCTGGAAGACCACGTCCATGATTCCCCCCTTGCCTATCAATCGGGCCCAGACATAGTTCCTGCATTGCGTGAAGCACGCTTCCCGCGCGACAGTCTCGGCGGCGATCCTCCCGACGGCGAGGGCCATCTTCTCCGGCGTCCCTGGATCGTCAATGAGGACTTCGCAGTAATCCGGCGCGCAAGTCACGCGCTCGGCTTGTTCCATGAGATCCGCCGCGGTCACAAAACATGGCTCGACCCGGCACCCCGTGATCTGCTCGATGGCCTCCAGGAGGCTGTGCTCGACGCGGAAGACAAAACCGAGAAAGATGCGCTTCGCCGCCAGAGAATAATGAAACGGCACTGCCGAATACGCATCGAGGATCGACTGGGGAATGTCGGCCTGAACCATGTGCCCGATGTGTTCCTGGGCCAGAACCGGATACCCCCATTGCGCCGACCGCGCCTGCGCAAGCTGTTTGTCGGTCGCCAGGCGCATGCGAACCAGCGTCGTATCCAGACTCTCGTTGCGCCTCCGGTTCTGGCTGGCCGCCAGGCGCAACTGCTCCGCGGTCACGTACCCCTTCGACAACAAGACGAGGCCCAGGGACAGCCGCGGAGTCCGCGGAATCTCGACCACGCGCCGGTTCAAAAGCTGGGCGATCGATCCGCGGGCCGCCTGAACCAAGCATTCCACTCCGCAATACCAGTGCTGGCCCACTTGAAATCCCTGCCGCGCGCCCGCAAAGCTTCGCATGAGCTGCCGGTTGCGGCACCCTTCGAGGTCGCATCGCGCACTCATCCTTTTGAGTGACTGCTCAATCACCGGCGCGAACGATAGGCTGGAAAGACTCATCGGAACCTGCCTCAGCGTGTCAATTCATAAGGTGAGATGCAATGGGCCGCGGGATCTGCGTCACACGCAGTCCGTAATTCCCGTCGACGACCACCGCCTCGCCAAGGGCGATCAACTTCCCGTCGAGGTACAACTCGACGGGCTCGTCCACCATGCGATCCAATTCGACGATCGAGCCGTTGGCCAGCTCCAGCACCTCGCGAAGGGGCAGTTGCCGCTGGCCGAAACGCAGGGAAACGTTCAGCTCGACGTCCATCACCAACTTCAGGTTGTCGGGGCGGACCGCGGCTGGCTCGGCTTCGCCCGTAATCCCGGCGCCAGGGGCGGCCGACAGCGAGTCAAGCAGCTCGGGCCCGAAATAGAGGAGCACGTGCAACTCCGATTCGCCTTCGGAAGCGGTGATCGGAACGACGAACATGCCTCCGAATGCCAATCCCGAGACGGCCTCGGCCCTGAAGTTGAGCGCGCCGAATCGCGATAGAGACGAACTGCCAAGCTGCTCGGTCGTCGACAAAACGAACTTGGTAAAGAATGCCTTGTGTGCGTCGGAGAGGCCGCCGACCGGCTGCTTGAGGATCTTAGTCAGCAAGTCCGCGACTTGCGGCTCGTAGAACTCGATGAAGCACTCCCCGCGCAGGGCGCCCTCCACGGTGAGCCGGAACTGGACAGCGGGTGCATCGTTCGCGGGAATCCTCCCGGTTTCGATGACTTCATGCGGCCACTCGGCTCCCGTCGCGCCGGCCAGCGCAGCCGACAGCGCCTCGGCATAGGCGGCTGCAAACTCCATTGCTCCCTTTTTCTGGGATGGGTTTTCCATGATCCCTATCTCCTCTTCCAATCTGTTGTCTGCGTACGGCGGCCCAGTTGCGCCGCTCTTTGCAGGCCACTGCGAACGGGCATCGCTTCAAACAGTCCGCGGCCGCCCGCGGTCAGCATTCCCGGGGTCCGGATGGGAGCGCGAAGCTTCAGCACCGAACCCGGCTGCAGCGTCACAAGATCCTTCACTGTGACCCTCAGGCCCGGCAGCTCCGCCACCACTTCCGTCTCACAGTCGAGAATGCGCTCGCGCAACGGCGGCGAGGGAAAGCTCCATACCCTGGATCGCTTCTGCGGCCGTTCTTCCCTGATCTTCTTGATCAGCAGATCGCAAAAGCCGGTGGACAGCGCCAGGCTGAAGGCTCCGTAAGCGTTGCCGAGGGTGACCTCGAATCGCAATACCGTAACTCTCTCGCTGGGCCGGAACGACTGCAGCATCATGGCCGGTCTGATGCGGGCGCCCGGAGCCATGCTGACGCCGGGAACCGCCCATGCCGTATCAACTTCGCGCATCACGAGCAGGGCGATGTCGTGCATGATCTCTTCTTCGATCTCCGTCAGATCGCGGCCCGAGCTCTTGGCATCGCCTGTCCCGCCCATCAGCAGCTCGATCATCGGGAACGCCAGGTCCAGGTCGAACTCCGCGGCCACCAGGCCGGAGGCAAACGGCATGATATAGCTCAGCGGCGGCACTTCCGCGGCATAGTCCTTCGCGGGCAGTTGCGCTATCGTAGCGAACTTCACCGCCGGCGCGGTCCCGAGATAGGCGTCCAGCACGTCGGCGACACGCTGAGCGATCCTCTCATGCATCGCGGTCAGGGCGCGGGCATCTTCGTTCGTTAGGCGCTCTGTGGCCCTGAAATTGCAGCGCTGGATCGAGCGCGCCTTTGCGGGCGCCGGAGCGGCTTCCATTCGACTTTCACTAGGCGTGCTCAAGATACCCTCCCCGATCTTGCGCCGTGGGCACTGGACTGGCTTGCAGGTGCTCGAGTGAGGCCCGCAGCTTGTTCAATGTCGCCTGGCGGATCTGCGAGACCCTTGAAAGCGCGACTCCCACGATCTTTGCAATCTCTTTCATCGTGAGCTCTTCGCGATAGTAGAGCGACAGGATCAACTGCTCCCGCTCCGACAGTTTGGAGATGGCCTCGACAAGGTGCGCCTTTCGCTCTCCCTCGAGACAGAGATCGAAGGGATCGGGCTCGTCGAGGTCGGGAGCGGACTCGATCACATCCAGCGACTCCGACCGGTCGTGCGACACGGCCACGCTCTGGCTCCCCACCTGGAGCGAGTCGAGCTGAGCGATCAGCTTGCGAAGGTAATCGGGGTCAAGGTGCATCTCCTCGGCGATTTCCAGGTCTGTCGGGTGCCGTCGCAGCCTGGCCTCAAGCTTCGCGACCGCCTCCGCGATCTGGCGGCCTCTCCGCCGCATGTAGCGCGATCCCCAGTCCGTTTCGCGCAGACTGTCGTAGATCGCGCCGCGAATCCGGAACTTGGCAAACGTCCGGAACTGGGCGTTCTTGGTGCGGTCGAAACTGCGCGCCGCTTCAAGAAGTCCCACCACCCCCGCGCTCACCAGATCCTCCAGCTCGACGTGCTGGGGAAGACGCTCCCGAATACGGGAAGCAATGTAATAGACCTGCGACAGCTCCTGCGTGACCAGATCGTCCGCCGTCACCGCTTCGGTTGCACTCGTTCTATATGCCAGTTCTGCTGCCGTCATATACTTACCTCTTCCGGCTTGTCTAGAAACACCTTCTTCATCGCACAGACCCCAGGGACATAACCTGCGTCGCGGCAGGAATCTCCGACGGTGAGATGACTACGATTTTCGGAATGAATGGCTCCAACACCCGTTTCAGATAGAACCGGCCCGGCGAGGAGCACAAGAGGATGGGCGGCGCCATGGTAACCTGGTCGCCCAGCATGGCGCGCAATCCATCGAGCACTCTGCGGGCCACGGAGATCTGCATCGCTCCGGTGGGCGCAAGCTGCGCATTCTGCGCCGAGGTCTTGGCGCATTCCTCCTCGATCGAGCTGTCGAGCGTGACCACCTTGAGGCGTCCGCCTTCGTCCAGAAGCGGGCGAACCAGCGCCCGCCCGAGGGCGTGCCGCGCCGCCTCCACCAGGACCACGGGATTCTTGTTGACGGCGGCGGTTTCTACCAGCGTCTCCAGAATCGTGCCCAGGTCGCGAATCGACACCTGCTCCCGAAGCAGTTGCTGGAGAACCCTCTGCACTTCTCCGAGCGTCATCAGTTTCGGGATCAGTTCATCGACGAGCTTGGGATGCGAATCCGCCAGCCGGTCGACAAGACGCTTGGTCTCGTGACGCGTGAGAAGCTCGTGGGCATTCTGCTTGATCAACTCGGAGAGATGCGCCGCGAGCACCGATGTGTGATCGACCACGGCATACCCGGCCGCAATCGCCTGCGCCTGCAAATCGGGAGTAATCCACTTGGCCGGCGAATCGAAGGCCGGTTCGTGGGTTTCGATTCCCGGCAGATCGCCGGGCTTGGGATTTGAATTCACGGCCAGCAGCCGTCCCGTTTTCATCTCCCAGCGCGCAATCTCCACTCCGCGAAGATAGACGACGTACTCCTTCTCCTTCAGCGAAAGGTTGTCGGTGATGTGAATCGACGGGACCAGGAACCCCAGGGTCTGCGCGAGATTCTTGCGCAGGGACTTGACCCGGGCAAGCAACTGGCCGCCCTGCTTGACGTCGACCAGGGGCACCAGGCCGACGCCGACTTCGAGCATGAGCTCGTCGAGCTTAAGCGCCGCGTCCATCGGATCGGCCGCGGGAACTCCCGGTTTGCCCGCTTTTTCCACCGCCGCCTTCGCCGCGGCTGCATCGGCCGCGCTCGGCTTCATCTTCCAGGCCGCGAACATTGCCGCTCCGCCCAGCGCGATGAAGGAGAGCTTCGGCATTCCCGGAATCAGCGCCAAAGAAAGAAGGCACCCGCTAACGATCCACAGCGGACGCGCGGTCCGGAACACCTGAGCGCCGATATCCGCTCCCAGGGAGTAGTCCGAGGTGGCGCGGGTCACCACGATTCCGCCCGCCACCGAGACCAGAAGCGAAGGGATGATGACCACGAGCCCGTCGCCGACGGTCAGCACGGTGTACGTTTTGAGAGCTTGCTGGAAGGGAATCCCAAGCTGAAAAACGCCGATTAAGAACCCGGCTACGATATTGATGACCGTAATCAGAATTGTCGCCAGCGAATCTCTCTGGCTGAATCGCGCCGCGCCGTCCATGGCGCCGCAGAACTCGGCTTCGCGCGCCACTTGCTGGCGCCGCGCCCTGGCCTGCTCGGCGTTGATGAGGCCGGTGTTCAAGTCCGAGTCGATCGCCATCTGCTTGCCGGGCATGGCGTCGAGTGTGAAACGCGCCGTCACCTCGGCCGTACGCACCGCGCCGTGGCTTACCACCAGGTATTGGATCGCGATCAGGGCAAGGAAGATGACAAAGCCCACAATGTAGTTGCCGCCGACCACGAACTGGCCGAAAGCCTCGATGACTTTGCCGGCGGCCGACGGGCCCTCGCTGCCGTGCAGCAGAATGCGGCGCGTGGCCGCAATGTCCAGCGACAGCCGCGTCAGCGTGAGCAGGAGAATGAGACTGGGAAAGACCGAGAACTCCACCGGGCGAAGCACCTGGATCGCCGTCAGCAGCACCAGCACCGATGCAGTGATGCTCAGCGTGAGCAGGAGGTCGAGCGCGATGCTGGGCAAGGGAACCAGCATGACAAAGACGAGCACGACCGCACCGGTGGGAATGATCCAATCGGAATAAGCGCGCAGTGTTTCCAGCAGACCGGATTTCTTCACAGGGGCCTCACCTCTGCTTTACGGGGAATGGGTCCTCTCCTTTTTGCCTCTCGATTTCGCACCTCGGCCTGGGCCTTGTAGACCATAACGAGGATTTCGGCCACCGCGTGATACAGCGCGGCGGGAATGGGATCGCCGACTTCCACGCTTCGATAGAGCGCTTGCGCCAGCGGCTTGTTCTCGATCACGGGGATATCCTTCTTCCACGCGATCTCCTTGATCTTCGCGGCCAGAATGTCTAGGCCCTTGGCCACGACCACCGGGGCGGTCATGTCTGAGTCGTAGCGGAGCGCGACCGCATAATGGGTCGGGTTCGTAATCACGACGGTCGCTTTTTCCGCCGCCTTGAGCATCTGCCTGCGCCGCGCCTGGCGCTGGATCTTCCGGATTCTGACCCTGGTCTCCGGATTTCCCTCGGTCTGTCTCAGCTCATCGCGAAGATCCTGGCGGCTCATCTTCAAGTCGCCTTCGTTCTTCCACCAGAGCAGCATGTAGTCGATCCCGGACCAGAGCAGGAAGATCAGACCCGACTTCCAGAGGATTTCGAGAAGCACCGTGCTCAACAACGCGGTGAAACGGTGCACGTCGACGTAGGAGCTGCCCAGAATCTCCAGCCAATGGTTTCGGATCGATGCCACGCCCACCCAGAGAACGGCCGTGAACGGCAGAAGGGATTTGAGGATCGTGCTCAGGCCGGCCAGCGAGAACAGTTGCTGCAGGCGGTTGGCGGGGCTGATCCGCTCGCTCTTGAACGTCAAGGCTTCGGGCGCAAAGACAAACCCTCCCTGCGCCAGTCCGGCGCCGATGGAGACGACCAATCCGGCGGCGAGAACCGGAAGGACCCAGCGCAGCGTTTCAATGCTTGTCCAGAAGAGCACCGGGCCCCCGGGCTCGATCGCTTCCGTATTGGCGGAGTCGAGGATGGAGCGGAAGTAGTGCGTCCACTCCGGAATGGCCTGCCTGCCGAGAAAGAACAGAACCCCCGCGATGGCGGACATGGAGAGCGCGCTGCTCAGCTCGCGCGAGCGGGTGACTTGGCCTCGCTCCCTCGCCTTCTTGCGCTGCCGCGGTGTTGCCTGTTCGGTTTTGCTCGAATCGGCCATTTGTGCTCAACCTGCCAGATGAAAGAACTTCTCGCTGTTGGTCATTGTCTCCGTGAACAAGTGGCGGAAAAGATCGGGCCAGTATCTCAATGTCGCGATCAGGATCAGAATTCCGAGGAGGCTCTTTATCGCCGGACCGAGAAGCAGGAGCGGCATCTGCGGGCTCGCTTTTCCCAACAGCCCGAGGATGATGTCGGCGGCAAGCGTAGCGGAAAGAACCGGCGCGGCAATCTGCACGCCCAGGCCGAACATCTCGCCCACCGCCTTGACGATGGAAAGTGTGAACACGCTGCTCAGGTGAGCCGTTCCCGGAGGGACATAGAGAAAGCTGTTGCCCACCGCGCGCAGCAGCCAGTAGTGCACGTCCATCTTCAGGAAGAGCAGCAGGGCGATGCTCTGGTAGAACATCGTCATGACCGGCGTATCGACCAGGCTCTGCGGGTCGAGGATGTTGACCAGCGAATAGCCCATTTGAATGCCGAGCATCTGGCCGGTGAGCTGGATGGCCTCGAACACCACGTTGGTTGCGATCCCCATCCCGACCCCGACCAGGAATTCCGTAAACACCAACAGCGGCCATTCCGCCAGCGAATGCTGGCCGATCCTGGCCCCCACCGTGGGATACAGCACGAACGTGAACGCCAAAACCAGCACCGCCTTGACGCGAGCGGGAATGACCACGCTGCCAAAGAACGGCGCAAAGAGCAGGAGTCCGGTCATGCGCACACCGATGGTGAGCGCGCCGGAAATGATCGTCATGAGGGGAATCTCGATCATTTGAGATACACCTGAAAATCGGACAACGTCGAAATCGTGAGATTCGCGATATGCCGCCACATCCATGGCATGAGCAGGAACAGCGCGGACCCCGTCGCGGCCAGACGCGCCACGGTGGAGATGGTCATGTCCTGCAGCGAGGTGAGGACCTGAGCGATGTTCACGGCCAGGCTGACCACGATCGCGACGCCCAGGACCGGACCTGCCAGGAGAACCACTTCCTGGAGCGTCATGCGGCCTAGCAAAACTACCTGATCGACATCCATAACTTCAGCTAAAGCTCCTCATTAGTGACCCAACCAGCAAATGCCATCCGTCCACCATCAGGAAAAGCAGCAATTTCAACGGAGTTGAAATGACGACCGGCGGCAACTGCAGCATGCCCACCGAGGTTGTGATCGAAGCCACAACCATGTCGATGATGAGGAACGGAAGGAAGAGTACGGTGCCGATCTGAAAGCCCGCTTTCAGCTCGGACAGGATGTATGCGGGCAGCATCACCCGCATTGAAATATCGTCAACGGTTGCCGGACGCGGTTCTTTCGCCAGGTCGACGAACAGCGCAACGTCCTTTTCGCGGACGTAGTGCGACATGAACTTGCGCATCGGAACCTCGGCGCGGCCCAGCGCATCCATTGCGGTAATCTGCCCACTCTGCATGGGAACGACCGCCGTTTCGTAGATTTCCGTGCCGACCGGCTGCATGAGAAAGAACGTGAGGATCAGTGAGAGTCCGATAAGCGTCTGATTCGAAGGCGTGGTTTGCAGACCCAGAGCCTGCCTCAGAAAGTGAAAGACGATGAGAAGACGGGCGAACGGCGTGACGCAGACAAGGATCGAGGGGATCAGCGTCAGCAGCCCAAGCAATACGACGATCGACCATGGCACCGATTGTCCCTGCAGCCCCTGAATCTGCAGAAGCCCGCCGTTGTTGGCGGGGAGTCCCTTTGCCGTGGCAATGCTCACGGGGCCCGATGGGCCGTCCAATGGGATCTGCGGCACATAGATATAGGGCGCCGGAGCTGGCGCAGAGTTCGCCGGGTTGGTCGCCGAAGCCGCATTGCCAGGCGTTGCGGGTTGCGAGGCCGCATTGCCGGGCGTTGCAGGTTGCGAGGCCGCATTTCCCGGCGCAGCAGGATTCACGGACGGAGCCGCGCCGCTGGCTGCAGGGACCGTGGGGGCAGACGCCGGGGAAGGCGCTTGCGCGTTCACGGGGCCCGTGACGGCGAGCAAGAAAGCAATCAGCGTCGCGGCTCGTTCCATGCTCCCGATCAAACTCATCCCGCTGCCTCGATCAGCTCCGCAAAGGATTCAAGGTTGCGCGGCTTCGCAGGTTCATTGAGTTCGGTAAGGAGAACGACTCCCGACGATCCGCCGCCAACCAGGTACTTGTGTCCCTCCGCGTGGATAATCGCCACAAACCGCTTTTCGCCCAGGGAGACGGCTTCGGCCAGGCGCAGCCGCTTGGGGGCGGGGACTTCACCGCGAAGCCACGAAAGAGCGCGGGTCACCAAGGTGGGGCGCGCATCTTCTACTCTGACCTCTTTCGGCGCCGGGACTGGGCGCTTCGGAGCTTCCACGGGAGATTCGAGTTTCCGTTCCGGCGCGCGGTTTCTTGCCATCACCTGGAGGCCGCTCGGCGCCGGCACACAGTGGAGTCCGTTCATATCGATTTCGCCGCGGCCACGAGCAAGAAGCCCGGACGGCCGCTCCAGAACTGAAGTTCTCAGGTTCATATCTGCTCCGTGATGCGGACGGCGAGACGATCGCCGGCCACTTCGAATTCTGTCCAGCCAATCAGCAGTTGGTTGACGCGCAGCGGCAGGTCGCTGGTGTGATGGCAGTTGGTTTCGACGACCGCACCCTCTTTCAGGCCGAGGAGGTCGGCGATGGTGAAGTGCACGGCCGGAACCTCGACGGTGAGGGTGCACGGCAGCCACGACAGGCTGTCGAGGGGATCCTTCGACCCCGCGGATGCATCTGCCGCAACAGGCTTGGTTGGGTTGGCGTTCAGGTTCTGAACAGCGGTGCTCATAGGACCTCTCATGCGCCCGAGCCTTTAGCCAGAGTGCTGCGCCCAGGCCGGAATCCCTGCACTGGCGCCCACAAGACACGAGTTCTCGGAAGACTGCTCAAGGGCTGATGCAATTGGAGGGCCGGAATGTGAGGGAACTAAGCGGCGGGGAGGACTGCAGCAGGGCAGGACTTAAGCTTCACAATAAAGATCGCTTACATGCGGCAGCAAGCCCGCGCGCCGGCTCCTGGCTGGTGAGACAGCCATGAGAGCCGGCGGGGGCTGGTGCTGGCCCGCAAAGTCACGAAACTACCGAGTCAGAGTCTCTAATCGGATGCTAAGTTAGCCCGTCAGCCATCACGACGAGCCTATGTGATGGCCTGGATCGTTGCCTGAGCGACCTGGTTGAGCGTCGTCAGAACCTTCGCGTTGGCTTCGTAGCCCTGCTGCGCCACGATCATATTGGCGAATTCGGTCGAGAGGTCGACATTCGACTCTTCGACCGCCCCTCCGGTGAGCGTTCCGTTTCCGCCGGCATTGGCTCGGCCGATGGTGGCGGCTCCCGACGCAGCGGTCTCCTCATAAGCGCTGGTGTTCCCCACCTGGGCCAATCCCTCGTTATTGGCAAAACTGGCGATCGCCACCATGCCAAGCGCCAGTGTTTGCTCGTTGCTGAACTCACCTTCGATCGTGCCATCAGACGAAATCGTGTAGCCGGTGAGCGACCCTTCCGCATAACCATTTTGCTGGGTCTCGGAGGTCGCGCTGGTTGCATCGTCCTGGGTGATGATGGGCGTGGTGCCGGAACCGTTAAGATTCCAGGCCAGACTCATGTCCGCGGCTCCGTCGGCAAGTCCGGTGATGTTGATGCCGGTGACCGACCCGGTCGGCGACGTCAGAACGCCCGATGAATCGAATCTCAGCGTGCCGGATGCCACCGCGGTCGACGAGCCAGTGCCGCCGACGTCGGCTGACGGGACCGTGATGTTATAGCTCCACGTGTTCTCCGCGGTCTTGGTGTACTGGACCGTAAGAACGTGCGTCGCGCCCAGCGAATCGTAGACCGTGAGCGACGAATTGTAGGTATCCCCTACGCTGGCTCCAGCGTTGAGATTCGTAGTCATTTGAAGTTTCGTTGTTGCCGAAGCGGGAATCGTACCGACTTGAGTCACGTCGAGCGGCGCAAGAGCTGCGCTCGTTGACACGACTCCGCTGACGGCAGGATAACCCAGCACGAGCTGCCCCTGAGGCGTGCAGATTTCGCCGCTCGCGTTGACTGTGAAGTCTCCGGCGCGCGTGTAATAGGTTCCCGTGTTGTCCTTGACCACGAAGAACCCGTTCCCCTGAAGAGCCATATTCGAAGATACGCCCGTTGTTTCCGTCTTGCCGTTGGAGAAATCGGAGATTCTGGCGGCAATCTGCACACCGTCGCCTGTCTGGATCGGATTGCCGTTGCCCGAAGCTCCTTGCATCTGGTTGAAGATGCTGGCGAAATTGAGCTTCTCTTCTTTGTAGCCGTCCGTCCCGAGATTCGCCAGGTTGTTGGCGATCACATTTAGCGCGGAAGAGGTGGCCGCGAGGCCTGAAAGTGGAATAAAGAACGATGACATTTATCTGACTCCTTCGTTCGTGAGATAGGGGGTTGTCCCTGCTTGACCAAAGTTGCCGTAAAGGTTCATGAGACCTGCGTTGCTTCCCGTGCCCGTTTGGGCCGCGGGAATCTGATAGGCAGCCGCGCGCGCCGCTGCGACCGGCGAGTATGCTCCTGCGGTTGTGCTCGCCGGGGACAGCGATGCCGTGCTCGGCGTGCTTTGTGCCTGCGCCGACCCGGATTTGGAGCCGGACGTCGACGTGGACGAGCTGCTCGAATCCAGGCTCGCCAATTTTTCGTTGATTGCGATGAGCTGATCCAACTGGTTCAGCGACACCATCTGGCTCACCATCTGCGTCGGATCGACCGGAG